>NZ_JBNPXV010000010.1:0-185059 GCF_050433125.1 Roseimarinus sediminis
AAAGAACCTCAGGCTCATAATTGTCCGATAGTAATATGACCTGAAATGAATAAGATTAATAACAAAAAAGGTCAACTCTATTTAGGGAAGTACATCCATCTTCCATCTTTTGTCTTTTATCTTTTGTCTTTTATCTTTTGTCTTTTTGTCTTATCTATAGTCTATTGTCTAACATCTTTTTTCAGTTTTTTGTCACAAACAGCTACTTTCACACGACTAAGAAATAAAACCAGTTTTTTGGACCCATTCAACGACCTATACCATCAGCACTATCGCCTGCTGTTTAATGTAGCATTTAAAATGTGCGGCAATCGGGATGAAGCTGCCGATGCAGTACAGGAAGTATTTGTGGCGCTGTTTCAAAAGCAGCAGCAGGGTCAAGCGATCAGTTATCCAAAAAGCTGGCTGTACCGCGTAACGCTCAACAAATGCTCTGACAACAGCCGTTACCAAAGTCGCTTCGTAGAAATGGATCGGCTTGCCGAAACGGGTGAAGAAGTGCTTGAAACGGATGATGATAAGAAGGTTCCACTGCGTCTGCAACGCTTCAAACTTGAATAAACTAAAAGCAGCACTATAAATGTTGTCCTTTTATTGTTATAAAAAACTTCCTGTTTCAACTAACAGGAAGTTTTTTTTTGAATAGAATTATTTGATCCGCTGCATTATTACCGCGGTACGAAAATTAGTGTAGTGAATGTAGCGGTCGACCGAATTCCACAAAACAATGGTTTCCTTTGCATAGTTTTTCACTGCATAAGGTCTTATCTGATCGTTGCTGCTGTTTTGGGTCAGTGGTTCAATGTTCCATTCGCTGGCCCCTTTGTTCAGGCTAAACTTTTCGATTTCGAATACCCCGTTCACTTCGCGCGATACATACAGGGTATGTGCCTTGTTGGGATCGATGGTGAGTCCGCCCGAATAATGAGGCTCCCGTTCGCGTCTTCCTTCATGAGTTTCGGGGAACCATTTTCCCGAATTGATCACTGCTCGGTCGTTCCATTTTTCACCATCAAACCAGGCATAGTGGTACAGATGTTCTTCTTCGGTGGGATATCGGGCATAGGCAACAGCAGGCTGACCTTTCTCATCGGCAAACAAATCATACACCCAGGCGCGGTGCCCCGTTTCGCGTGCATCATAAATCAGCGTTGCTTCTTTGGGCTCAAAGGGAAGCTGCTCCATGGTGGCAATGATGCTTCCATCGGCCCGGTGAAAAGCGCCCTCGTAATAACAGGCGTAATACACCGAATTGAAAGGCTCATCGCGCGGGTGCCCATCGGTAAAAACCAGGTGGATTTTACCCAGTCCGTCGCTGTAATATTTCACATAAGGACGTTGACCCCAGCTAAAAGGTTTCGGTGAAACCACCACGCGGCCATCGGCCCAGGTTTTACCGCCGTCGTCGCTCCAGGTCATGTTGGGCTTAAAGCCAATCCAGCGGCCAAACATGTAGATGCGATTGTTTTCATTCTTTAGCACAAAGGGGTTGGCATACGTGTACTTGTCGTCACCAAAACGCTCAAGATCGACAGCCCCATTGGGATTGATGCTAATTGCCTCACTCCAGCCTGCTGTTTCGCTTTCGGCTGAGAGGCGGTTCATGTATAAATCGCGGTTGTGGTGTCTGGTATAGAAAGCCAGTAAGCTTCCATCGCTCAGCTCGGCAAAAGCCGGATTGTTATGGTCATCCACTTCCAGTTTTTCATTCAGCATTGCTTGCTGAAAATTACCGCTTTTCAAATCATATTGAAGTGCTTTCACACTTCCGTCTTCAGTAACAAAACCGGTCACCAGTTCATCGCCTGCCACAATGGCTCTTGGGTCGGAAAACCAGCACCAGGTGCCATCGTTGCTAAGCACAAGCGGTTCGGATGTGTGCTTGCATGCATTGCTTGTAGCTGCAATAACGAGGGTTGAAATTGCCAGCGTTAATTTGAATTTGCTTTTGAGCCTGTGAAACTTCATTGCTTACGTTTTTTATTGATTCAATTCAGAACATAAAGATGTCACACTTTGAAAGTATTCTCTGTCATTTATTGAAAAAATGGTAGCAGAAAACATGCAGTATTTTACCTTCACCCAAAATAAAAACTAAAAGAACACATTGACTATTAACAAGATATTAATATCTTTCGGAACCAACATTAAAATAAATTTTATGGAAAAAAATGTACAGGCACAAGGTCCGTCAGGCGCAATCTATGGTCTCGGACTCATTGGTGCAGCCATTTATTACATTGGAGCAGCCACCAGTTTCTGGCTGGGTGTACTCGGTTTTCTGAAGGCGCTGGTATGGCCCGTATTTATGGTGTATGAACTATTGAAATATGTAGGCGCTTAGCGTTTCATATTCACTTCGAGCACTGCTACTGTTTGTGGCGGAAGCTGAACAGCTGTTTCGCCCTGTCCCTGACCAACATTTTGGTGATAGAGGTGCAGTTGTTGTGCTTCTTCCCACAAACGGCCATCGATCGATGGTTCCCAGCGCCCCAGTGACTCCTGACTAAGTACCTTCATCGACCACTCCATACTGCCAGTTTCGGCGCTTGAGATGCAGGCACGATTGTTTTGTTCTTCATCACGGTAAATTACGTGAATGTAAGTACTTTTTCCGCCCTTTGAAATCACCAGTTGCGGACGACTGATGGGAATGCTGCGCGAGCCCATGCCACCCAAAGGAAAATCCTGTGTGCGTTGCGTCACGGTTGAATGCAACCATTCTCCTTTGTTTTGATAGATCAGGTGAAACTGGGTGCAATTTTCACCCGGGGCTTTGTAATAAGTAGCAATGTAGGCATTGCCCTGCTCGTCGGACGACATGGAAGTTTGATTGATGAGGTTACTGTTTTGGGGGATCTCCCACACCACCTCGGCATTGGCTTGCTTAATTGGAAGCGCATACTGCTGTTCTTTCGAATTCATCCAGGTAAACCCGCCATCGTTCGAAACAGCATAACACATGTCGTGGTTCGAAGCCACATCGGGCGATTCGCGCCACACCCAGCTGACCATGATCCGGTCGCTTTCATCGATGTGCAGCTGCCAGTAAGCGTTGCGTTTGCCTTCTCCATCAATCAGGTTCGTCTGCAATCGTTTCCAATGCCCCGTTACCAGGTCATAACGGTTCAGCACCAGGTTGCCGTTGCCCGAACCTCCGTCACGGTAAGCAAATAATAAGTCGCCATTAGCAAAGCGATAAAATTCGGGATACGAAACTACGTTTTCTTCTGTGCCGATCATGGCTTCCTTTTCACCCATTTCGGTGCCATAGGGTTGCAGCGATTTGCAATAATTAAGCCGGTTGTTGTGATGATCCCAGCTCATGTGCACATAACCATCGCCGTCAATCATGATGCTGATGATGTTGTGAGCGTCGTATACATTGCCTTTGTACTGCGTTGGATGCAGCGTCCAATTGCTACTGTCCAGCTCGCGTTTTGCCAATACCACCCTTCCGGTTGAATCGTAGTAAGCAACCAACTGCTTACCATGGTCCGAAACGATGGAATTCTTTCTGAAGATGGTTGCATTTACACTGGTTTTCGACCATCCCGGCCCTATTTCCGATAGCTGGCTATTAATGGTCAACTGCGAATCGGCACACGAAGCTACTGAGAACAAAACAGCCAGGAGACTGCTCAGTATGATTGATTTTTTCAACAACATGTCAGCATTATTTTTTATTGCGAATTTTTTGATAACGAAGCAGGGCTTCCACAAAATAATAATCGGCATAAGTTAACGGAACATCCACCTCGGAGCCATGGGGCTTGTGCCCTACGCCGTGTTTTAAAATGAAATGATGATTTTCGCCTGCTGCTGCCAGGTAAGCTGGCGAGCAAAGTGTAGTCAATTGTTGTTGGGCCACTTTGAAATAGGTATCCGATTTTTCTGCTTCAACATACTGATACAATTCCAGCAGGGCTGAACAGATAATGGCGCCGGCTGAGGCATCGCGTAAAGCTTCGGGAATATCGGGAGCATCAAAATCCCAGTAAGGAATCTTGTCTTCGGGCAGGCGGGGATGATTCACAATGAAATCAGCAATGACTTCGGCCTGTTTCAGATAGCTTGAATCGCCTGTTTCACGAAACATCATGGTGTAGCCATACAAGCCCCAGGCCTGTCCGCGCGCCCATGCCGACGAATGACTGTAGCCCTGGGCGGTATGCAAGGCATGTGGCTTACCACTGATGGTGTCGTACGAAACGACATGGTACGAGCTTCCATCGGGCCTGAAATGGTATTTCATGGTGGTATTGGCGTGCTGGCGGGCAATTGAACTAAAAAGTGTTTCGTCAAACTTTTTAGCCGACCATTCCAGCAACTCAAGATTCATCATGTTATCGATGATTACAGCATATTGCCATTGTTGGTTCCACCGAGAGGTATCCCATGAACGAATGGCGCCTGTAGTTTGGCTAAAACGGGTTGAAAGTGAGCGGGCTGCATTTTCGATAATGGGAAGATATTCTTCGTTTCCGGTAATCCGGTAGGCATTACCGTAACTGCAAAAGATCATAAAGCCAACATCGTGGTTGTCGGTAGTGTATTGTTGATCGGCTACTCTGCTGCTGTATGCAATGGCTTCATTCATCAATTGTTCGTCGCCAAAATATTCGTACAAATACCATAGCTGTCCGGGAAAAAAACCGCTCACCCACCAGTCAGAACTGCAGGTTTCGAGGGTTCCGTCGGGAGCAATGGTTTTAGGCAGTTGCCCCGGCTGATCGTGCAGGTTTTCAGCCATTGCCATACTTTGTTGACGTGCAAGATCCAGTGCAATATCTACCCGGGCATCTAATGGTTCTTTTCGATGGGTACAAGAAAAGACAATTACGCTAAGTGAAAAAAGCAGCAAGAAACCTTTCATGATGTAATTAATATCAATTTCTTGCCGAAAATAACGATTTCAAATCATTATTCCTTTTTTTTCATCTTTTCAATATCTTCTTTCATTTTATAAACCATCGACGAGAGCTTGTCGATGGTCAAAGGTTCAGGTTCGGGCAGTTCAAAACTCAGGAAGCCAATGGCCTGCCATAGCTCCAGAACGGTGTTGGCCCGAATTGAATAAGGATCGTACACTTCGTTATCTGACTTGAGCAGAAGGGTGCCATCGTTATCGAGCTGATTGAAAACCCTTTTGTATACAATCCCTTCATCGGCGGTAATCACGATGTAGGGTTTCCCATCGCGAATTCCTGAGAAGGATTCAACAAAGCTGCAAAACACATAAGCTCCCGGCGGAACCGGCAACATGCTGTCGCCCTTGATCTGAAATACCCGGTAAGTACTGCCCTGCGAGAGTTCGGCCACAGGAAGTGCAAAATGCGGTAGTTCGGCTACATATTCCGGATCGGCCAGTCCGTTAAGGTAACCTGCCGAAGCTTTTACGGGAACAATCGAAATGCGCTCCTCGTTCTGCGCATTCACCACTGTTGTTAAAATGCGCAAAGGCTTTTGCAATTCATCCGCTTGAGCTTCACTCAGGTTTTTTCCAATCAAATCATCAGCTGTAAGGTTAAAGAGCATCGACAATTGTTGAATGACCAGCAAACGAGGTACGGCCCTGCCCTCTTCATACGCACCAAGCAGTGAACGCTTGATTCCCAGCTTTTCGGACATTTCCTTTTGAGTCAGTCCCAGCTGCCTGCGTAAATAGCGAATATTTTCAGTCAGATAAATCATTTGTTACATATTTTCCCATTGCTTATGCTCGGCACTCTTAAAAATAGCGTCAATTACTTTCATGTTATTCAGCGCATCGCTCAGCGGTGTAGGTACCGGAGTATCGTTAAGCACCGCGGCTGCAAAGGCTTCAGCCTGTAAAGCATACTGGTCAACGGCCTCAAAACTCATGCGCTCTGAACGTTGCGGAGTATTCAGGTAAATCTTGACCGAACGATCGGGCGGTGCATTTACCGGGATTTCAATTTCAATGCGGCCATTGATACCAACAATCTGAATGCGCTGATAAGGCATCAGCTGGGTTGAACAGGTAAAGGTTGAAACCCTTCCTTCGCCAAAATCGAGCATGGCCGAAGTAATCCGGTCGATTTTCATTTCTGGGTCACGATCAATTAGTCCCACTGCGCGAAGCGGCTCGGCCCCGAGAATAAAGCGTGGAAATGAAATGCAGTAACAGCCGATGTCCATCAGCGCACCACCGCCAATGTCGGCCTGATTACGGATATTTTTTGGATCGGGGTTATTATAAGAGAAAAACGACTGTATGGCTTTCACTTCACCCACTGCTCCCTCCTTAATGAGTTCGATGGTTTTTATCCAGTGCGGGTGAAAGCGATACATGAAAGCTTCCATCACCTTTAGTTTTGGAAAATCGGCTGCCCGCTCAAGCAGTTCTTCAGCTTCAGCTGTATTGAGCCCGATGGGCTTTTCGCACAACACATGCTTACCGGCTTCGAGGGCTTTAATGGTATAAGCCACATGCAGGTGATTGGGCAACGGATTGTAGATGATGTCGATATCGGGATCATCCAATAACGCCTCGTAGGTGCCGTAGGCCTTTTCGATGCCTAATGTTGAAGCATGCTCCTGTGCCTTGTCTGCATCACGCGACGCAATGGCAGTTACTTCGCAGTTGTAAGCTTTCTGAATGGCGGGGATCACCTTCTGCGTACCAATTTTGGCAGTACTTAATATTCCCCATCTGCTTTTGTTCATAAGTCCAAACTTAACCATCGTTTTGCTGAGTTGCAACTTTTCTGCTCAAAATTTTAGCAAGCACCTGTTTGCAGCGATACAGGCATAAAAAATCCCGGTCAAACTTTCGCTTGCCGGGATGCTGGTGATCGTCCACCAACTCGTTTGCTTGATTTCATGGGCCAGGTTTTTCAATTAATACCTCCAGTATCGATCATCAACCATCCAGCGCTCGATACGTAACGGAGCTTCTTTTTCAGCCTTCGAGAAACTGATCATCAGGTACACGTTGCCGGCATCGTCGGTGAAAGTGGTCATCCGGTCTTTTCCTTCTACTTCTTTTCCTTCCTTTTCCCACAACTGTTCGTCGGTCATCCATTCTTCGATTTCCAGTTCGGCTTCATCGCTTACTTCTTCTGCTGAAAAATGAACTGCTGCTTCAACTTCCCAAAGATTTTCATTGGTCATCCAGTTTTCAATTTCCAGAGTTTCTTCATTATCGATTCCATTTTCGAAGGTGTATAGCACTTCGGCAGGAACAGCCATATTCATATTTGAAGTGGCAACCGGGTTGATGGCAAAACTTTTTACAGTTACTAAAAAGAACATTGCAAATGCGAGAGTAAAGATTTGAGTTTTCATGACTTTATTTTTTAATGTTTTCTGTTTGAATAAATTGATGACTCAAAGATACGTCACGAACAAGGTACCGGGCAATGCATAATAGTGTGTATGACCTAAGATTGTCGGCGAATGGCAGATATCAGTCTGTCTGTAAAAGGCCCCGAGATCTTTCCGCTTTTACCGGTAAAAACCGCGCTTTGATCAAGGGTTAAAACCGATGTATTTCTACTTTTGTCTCTAAAAGGAAATAAGAAAATGAACACGGACAAGAACAGGCATAAAAAATCCCGGTCAAACTTTCGCTTGCCGGGATGCTGGTGATCGTCCACCAACTCGTTTGCTTGATTTAATGGGCCAGGTTTTTCAATTAATACCTCCAGTAACGATCATCAACCATCCAGCGCTCGATACGTAACGGAGCTTCTTTTTCAGCCTTCGAGAAACCGATCATCAGGTACACGTTGCCGGCATCGTCGGTGAAAGTGGTCATCCGGTCTTTTCCTTCTACTTCTTTTCCTTCCTTTTCCCACAACTGTTCGTCGGTCATCCATTCTTCGATTTCCAGTTCGGCTTCATCGCTTACTTCTTCTGCTGAAAATTCAACTGCTGCTTCAACTTCCCAAAGATTTTCATTGGTCATCCAGTTTTCAATTTCCAGAGTTTCTTCATTATCGATTCCATTTTCGAAGGTGTATAGCACTTCGGCCAGAACAGCCATATTCATATTTGAAGTAGCAACCGGGTTGCTGGCAAAACTTTTTACTGTTACTAAAAAGAACATTGCAAATGCGAGAGTAAAGATTTGAGTTTTCATGACTTTATTTTTTAATGTTTTCTGTTTGAATAAATTGATGACTCAAAGATACGTCACGAACAAGGTACCGGGCAATGCATAATAGTGTGTATGACCTAAGATTGTCGGCGAATGGCAGATATCTGTCTGTCTGTAAAAGGCCCCGTAATCCTTCCGCTTTTACCGGTAAAAACCGCGCTTTGATCAAGGGTTAAAACCGATGTATTTAGCCTGTTGCCTGAGATATAAAACGGAAATGAGGAAAAGTGCAAAAGAAATCCCGGTCAACTTTCGCTGCCGGGACCCTGATGTATGACCATCAGTTGTTGTATTTGTGTTCATGTGCTATGTCGTGTCCTAAAATTGCCAGTAATGGTCATTGTACATCCAGGCCTCAACGCTCAATGGCGTTTCCTTTTCGGCCTTTTCCCATAACTGATTATTTATCATCCATTCTTCGATTTCCAGTTCGGCTTCATCGCTTACTTCTTCTGTTGAAAAATCAACTGCTGCTTCAACTTCCCAAAGATTTTCATTGGTCATCCAGTTTTCAATTTCCAGATTTTCTTCGTTCTCGATTCCATTTTCAACGGTGTATAACACTTCGGCCGGAAGAGTCAAATTCATATTTGAAGTGGCAAGCGGGTTGTTGGCAAAACTTTTTACAGTTACTAAAGAGAATATTGCAAGAGCGAAGGTGAAGATTTGAGTTTTCATGATTTTTATTTTTAAATGTTTTCCGTTTTAACAATTTGATGGCTCAAAGATAGGTCACGAACAAGGTACCGGGCAATGCACAATAGTGCGTATGGCCTGAGATTATCGGTGAACGACCGATTTTCATCTGTTGAAATATTCAATTGATGAGGTGATTATTTTTCGAAGGACGAGATAAAAAAACATCTCCTTCGACAAATAAATTCATATTAATAATTACTTATAAAGAATTAATTCCTAATTTAGCATTCGCTAACTATCTGAACAATTGGAAGAATGACTTAGAAACTCCCTATAACCCGCATACAACAACACATTTAACTAAATCACCACATTATGGCAAACAACAAACTAAAGGAAGCCCTTGAAGGCATGGTCGACAAGCTGAAAAATGCAGCAGTTGATCTCACTACACTCGACGTTGTCACATTAAGCGGCGATGTAAAAAAATTGCTCATTGCTGACAACAATAAAGCAATGAAGGTAATGAAGCCGCTCGACATTGTGAATGGTGCCGAAGGCACACTCGTTATTGAAGCCTTCACCCACATCGATTTTGATCAGGACAAGGTACAGTATTTCAAAACCGACCTGAAGGAAACCGATTTGTCGTACCTGTTGCACCAGGAAGCGGTTGATGCCTCGGTTGAAGCCCGGCAGGCTTTTCTCGATTTTATCGGAGCGCTACTGGACTAAGTAATGACAATTCCCTTCGATACCGATCAGCTTCTTGACACGGAACTGGGAGTATATAATCATGGCCGCTTTGTCGAAACAGCTCAAATGCTGGCCGACCTTGCTTATATTTCCATTTCTGATGAAGAAGGAAAAATTGCAGATCAGCAGGAGCTGACACTGGGTCTTCAGCAATTCAGAACGGAAGCACTCAGGGCCGGATTACTGGAAGCAAAGGACCTGATACGCTCCCCTGCCTATCCAGGCGGATCGGCACACGATGCTGCTGCAAAAGAACTAAGTCTTCTGCAGCAATTAACCGGACTTGACGGTGACTTTATTCTGAAAAAACTGCCCGAAAGCGGGTTCACCGGCATACATTCGCGGGTTTTTCATTACCGGATGAATTTACTGGGCCTTTATTCCCTGCCGGTACAACTCCCGTTTTCTAATGCGGGCCATGCTGCCTGGACCAGCTTAAAAAGCTGGTTTTGTGAACTCGATGACAAACGCCTGCTTTACCTCCTTGGCGATTTCAACGACTTTGTATGGCATATTAAGCAATGCAAAGATTTCAAGGGACAGCTCGTTTATTTTCAGCACGAGTCGAAAGTAATCAATGCCATGCACTACTCAATCAATTCGCTTCCTGCATTTAACCAGCAACTGGCTGCCAATCTCAATGCAGAAGGCTACAGAAACTACAAAAGGAAAGTAAGGGGCAACAAGGTCGACTACCTGTATATTAAGGACCAATGTTTAAGTGAATTAAATCAGTTCATGATCCGGCTACTTCAATTAAACCAATGGATCGCCGGCTATTATCTGGGGAGCATCGACAACGATCTGGGTGACCTGACCTTCGAAAGTTTATTAAACATCGTACAATCGGAAGTTGAAAATGGCAATACCTCATTCAGAAGCCAGGAGCTCATTGGCTATATTGGTGACAATTACTGGGTGGTCAATATTCATTACCTGCTCGACCAGATGGAGCGCCCGGTAAATGACAAAAACAATTATCTGCAATTGTTTGATCAGTATTATTCGCTAACCAGTAAATTTAGCCCATCGGAGAAAGAACAAGTTACCCTGAACATGAATGCCTCGTGGAAAGCCATTAATCAAAGCATGAACGAGAACATGAAAAAAAAGAATGGACCGGTAAGGCGTGTTTATATGGGTGCCAAAAACATGATCCGGTCCATGCTTCGTAATTTTGGGCATTTCTTAAGAAGATTGGCCAGGCAAAATATCGACAAATTGAACGACCTTAAAAACAAGGCAATGAACCTGACCAAGCTCTTGTATAAGGAAATTCGCGAAGGCTACCTGTTATTTAAACAAGGGCTCAGTTTTCTTTTTCATCGTAACATCAGTACCAGTTCTGACAGGGCACTTATCAATACCCATTTCGATTTCGACGGCGATGCCGTGGTCAGCATTCAGGGTAGCCTAAAACAGGAAATCATTGAGGAACACCAAGCGAAGTGTTTTCTTAAAGTACGCGGTTTGAGGCTTGCCATGCGACTTTCAGGCAAGATTATTGCCATCATAATGTCGGCAGCCACCCTTAACTGGCCCTTATTAATTATCAGAATCGGAAGTATATACCGCGATGAGATACTTCGTTCGTTGTTACAAACACAGCATACAGCCGCACTAAACACACTACACTCAACTTCACATCGGTTGTGAATACTTTAATTACTAATGTTCAAATAAATAGGAAATATTTTCATTGAATATCACTATTTCTGAATTCATGACTCGTTTCATATGCATATAAGGCCAAATTAATCTATCTTTGGCTCCCTTTTTTAATGGCTTTATTGGCTGCAAAATGTGTTGTTTACGATGATCAAACCCTACATAGTTTATTACCAACGCCTGTTAAAACTGGCATTCCCACTGGTACTTACCCAGGCCGGGCAAATGATTGTTCATTTGGTCGACAATGCCATGGTGGGCCGTGTTGGAACAACAGAATTGGCGGCAGCATCGTTTGCCAACAGCATTTTCATTATGGTAATGATTTTCGGTATTGGCATTTTTATCGGAATTACCCCGCTGATTGGTCATGCCTCGGGGAGCAAAAACGACACCAGGGTAGCCGGTATTATGAAAAATGCCATGGTACTTTCGATGCTGGTAGTATCGGTATTGGCACTGCTTTCATGGCTGGCAACCTATCTGATGCCCTTGCTCAACCAGCCCGACGAAGTATGGCAAATGGCTGTACCCTATTACCGTGTACTGACCCTTTCACTTATTCCCTTTCTCTTCTTCATGCTCTTTAAACAAATCGGCGAAGGGCTTGGGAACACCATGCTGGCCATGATCGCCACCATCACTTCAAACATTTTAAACATTGTGTTGAATTATGTGCTGATATTCGGAAAATTTGGCTTTCCCGAAATGGGTTTGCTTGGAGCAGGCTATGCAACGCTTATCAGCCGTATTTCGATGCCCCTGCTTATTTTCTTCGGATTTAAATTCAGTAAAGACATCAATCACTTCTTCAAACTACTGCCTTCGGTGAAGACTTCATTGAAAGAGGTGCGTGAATTAATTGTGATTGGCTTACCCATTGCCGGACAAATGATGGTTGAAGTGTCGATTTTTGCCATTGGCGCCATTATGATGGGATGGATGGGCGATGTTCCGCTGGCAGCACACCAAGTGGCCATGGGGCTGGCATCGTTTACCTTTATGATTGCCAACGGTGTAGCCATGGCCAGCACCATTCGCGTTAGCCATCAGTTGGGTAGAAAAGATTTCAAAAGTATGGAAAAAGTAGCCCTTTCGGCAGTACACCTGGTACTGGCCTACATGCTGCTTTGTGGAATTGCCTTCATGGCCCTGCGCTTTCAACTGCCCCGTCTTTTCACACCCGACCCGGCAGTAATTACCCAAGCGGCGGTGTTGTTGGTAATGGCTGCCATTTTTCAGCTCTTCGACGGACTACAGGTTATCTCGTTGGGCATTCTTCGCGGTTTTGCCGATGTGAAAGCTCCCATGTACATTGCTACCTTTTCGTACATTATTATTGGTATTCCGGTGAGTTATCTCAGTGCTTTCACTTTCAATATGGGACCAACAGGCATTTGGCTGGGTTTTGTGGCCGGACTCGCAACAACAGCCATCTTACTGGCACTTCGCATCAGAAAAAAAATCAGAGAAGTTGAAAATCAGCCGCTCAGTTAATTAACGGCCGGCCTGACGGTACAACTCCTGAATAATCCGGAGATGCTTGCGTGCCAGTTCGAGCGACATTTGCAGCGATTCATTTCCACTCAATGCATCGACAAAGTGTTGCGAAAGGGCATCGTTATCGTCGTGCCCTTCCATGTCGATGGTAAATACAGTGCTTTGCGCCTTGCCGGTACCATTTTCGCTGACATCGAAAAATTCGATATCGGCCGATTCCCAGCTGCAGAACGATAGTTTAATTCCTCCGCGGGTACCATAAATACGTGTTTCGTTTTTGGCTTCCATGTTGGCATTGGTGGCCCGTTCCCAGTAATACTTTACGCCATTGCTTAATTCGAGCTGGGCAGCAAAATGCTCTTCAACATCAAATACATCGGTTTCAGGATCTTTTTTATCGAGCCCGTTTTTCATGAACAACAATTTAGAAGAGGTCACTTCGGGTTCATCGTTGAGTAAACCCAGGTGAAACGACAGGTCGTAAACACCCCAGTCGAAGAGCACACCGCCACCAGCAATGCTTCGATTGAGGAACCACTTGGCCGAAGGGTGGTATTCGATTCCCGGCCGCGACTGGCGGGCCACTGCATTGTGATGGATGAAATAAATGTCGCCTAAAGCGCCCGAATTAATTAGCTCTTTTACTTTTGGAAATTTAGGCTGTAAACGGGCATGTCTGGCCGAACAGTCACTGATTAGCAGTTCGGGATGCGACAACGAAAGCTCAATCATGTCGTCGAGTTCGTGTGCATGAATGGCTGCCGGTTTTTCGAGCAGCACATGCTTTCCGGCCTTAACGGCAGCCTTAAACATTTCGTAATGCATGGCCGGAGGAGTGCATAGCACTACTGCTTCAACTGCCTTGTCGTCGAGTACTTCCTGGTAATTGACCGTCCCGTTGGGTATGCCATACTTTTCCTGAATGGCTTTCAGTCCTGCTTCATTTTTGCGCGCCACCCAGCTGACATTCACTTTTCCTGTTTTCTGTAAACCGGCAATGTGTTTTTCGGCAATCATGCCCGCTCCGATTATTCCAAAATTAATCATGATTCTTCTTTTACTTCCTCAGTTTAAATAAAACACTACAAGCTACTAACAGCTACATCATTCTTCTGCCGACAAGTTATATACTCCTTTTAGCAGTACATCACGAAGGTTTGGGGTCAGTATTTCGGTCAGGTCAATGTTTTCATATCCGGTTTCCACTTTTACCTTTCTGAAGAAAAGTTGTTCTCCTTCTTCATGATCACTAAGCAACAGAAATTTTCCTTCGTCGCCCGAAATCACAGCACCCGAAGGTACAACCATGGCATCGTGTTCGCCTGTATGGATGATGGCTTCGACATAACTGCCGCTAAATGGCCTAAAACCGGGTTGATCGACAAGTGAAGCAACACAAGTGATCGACTTTGAATCACTGTCGATCGACTGCCCTATAAAGCTTAAGCTTGCTTCGAATTGCTGTTCTTCCTGTCCCGGAGTATAAAAAGTTACGCGCTGACCAGGTTTTAGCTGCTGAACTCCTGCCTCAAACACATTCAGTTTTAACTGAAGCTGCTTCGGATCGACCAGCACAAGTGCAGTTTGCGTTGATTCAAGAAACTGGCCAACAACGACATGAATGCTGCTAACAGTACCCCCGATTGGTGCACGAACAGGCACAGCTGAAACAATTTTCCCGTCGACTACATTCTCAGGATCGATGTGAATCAGCTGAAGCTTTTTCTCCAGTGCCTTATATTCTGCTTCTGTGAGGCGATAAGTACTTTGAGCTCTTTGCAATTCTTTTTCTGAAATGATGTTCTCATTGGCCAGTTTTTGAAGTCGTTCGAATTCTTTTTTTGCCAGTTCAAATTCCGCTATACTCTTTACATATTGCATTTGCAGGTCAATCAACTCAGTTCCTTCAAGTTCGAAGAGCAAACTTCCCTTTGGAACAAATTCTCCCTGTACCACTTTCAGGTTCTTCACCCTTCCGGGGTACACCACATTGATTTGTACTTCGCCCCCGGGTGCCGGTTGTAAATAGCCATTGGCCTGAATATTTTTCGAAAAGCGATAGGGCTGCGGAACCCCGATTTCCATCCCGGCTTCCTGAAACTGCGCCCGGCTTACAACAATCAGTTCTTCGTCGGCTACACTATTGTCTGATTCGGGTTGTGAACTTTGACATGACAACATGGTCACGAAAAGTATCATCAGTAGGCTACTATTTATTTTCATCCTTTATAATTTTGAAAATTTCTAATCAATGTTTTTCAAAGCGTTAAGTAATTGTATTCCAATACCACCCGATTGTAATTGTCGAGATGATCGAGATAGTCGATTTCAATTTCCACGGCCTTGTTAATGCTTTGTATGAAATTGAAATAATCGATGGCCCCTGCACTAAAGCTTTTCTCAGCTGCTTCAATTAACAAAGCGGCAAGTTTCAATCCTTCATTTTCATAGTACATTAGGGCTTCGTTGTGCTTTTCCATTTCAAGTTGTAAGGCATTGGCCTTTGAACGATAACGAAGCTGGTAATCGAGTTTCAACTGATTGGCTGCGTCGCTTGCATAACGGGCCGCTTCAATTTTTGCTTTCTGTGCTCCAAAGAAAAGCGGAACACCCAGTCCTACCTGGAACCCTTCGTAACGAAGCGCGTTTTCATAACGATTGCTTCCGTTGAAATATCCGATATTCAAATCGGGAAGCAAACTGTGCTTTTCTACTTTTACCTGATCATTCATTCTTTGAACCGTTCGCTCATACATCAGGTATCCCGGTTCATGTTCAAGATCGGTCATATTGGGAAGAAGTTTAATCAACTCCTTCTTTTTAATCTGATATTCCACCGAATCCTGGATAAGTGCATTCAGGCTGCGGTAAGCAATGGCAATATCGGCATCGAGCTGTTTTATTTTTATCCCGAAGGTGCTCAGTTGCGTTTTCATATTCAGCATTTCAAGTTGACTGATATTTCCCAGATCGAAACTTTTTTCAGCGGCTGAATTGAAATGCCGGTAAAGGCTGTCAATGTGTTCCCAACTTTGTTTCTTATTCAGTAAATACTGAAGATGGTAGTAATGCTTTGACAGCTCCAGGCTTACTTTTCGTTGCTGCCGGTAATAGTCTTGCTGAGCCACTGCCATATTTTTACCCAGCACTTTTTTGCGGGCTCCATACACTGTGGGAAATTCAAACGACTGTTCAAGCCCAATTACTCCCAACGGATAGCCATTTTCTGCAACATTGTTCTCATCGTATTCATAATAAACCGCTGTTTTCGCCGGGTCGAAGGCCGTTCCACGCATGGCTTCCTGTTCATTCAGCGCCAGTTGAGCAGCTTTGAGCTGTGCATTGTTCTCGCAGGCTATTTTTATCGCCTCAGCAAGATCGATTGTTGGCTGTTGCGCTGTACTAAAAACGGGCAAAACAAACAGCAGCAGAATAAGTGGTAAGGTCTTCTTTCGAACCAGTCGGAGCGGGCGAAAACGAATTCCGGATACGTCGTCAAAAATGGAATAAAGCAAGGGCAATGCGATCATGGTTAACATGGTTGAAGTGATTAATCCGCCAATGACCACGGTTGCCAATGGCCGCTGAACTTCGGCTCCGGCTGAGGTGGAAATGGCCATCGGTAAAAAGCCCATGGCAGCTGCCGAAGCAGTTAGCAATACCGGTCTGAGGCGCTCACGGGTTCCTCTCATAATGCGTTCCCGCATGTCGTAAATTCCTTCGGACTTCAATTCCTTCAGGTGTTCAATCAGCACAATTCCATTGAGTACTGCAATCCCGAACAAGGCAATAAACCCCACTCCGGCCGAGATACTGAATGGCATTCCCCTGATCCACAAAAGGAAAACTCCACCCACCATCGAAAGCGGAACTGCCGTGAATACCATGGCTGCCTCGCGTATCGACTGAAAGGCAAAATGCAGAAATATAAAAATCAACAACATGGCAATGGGTACGGCCAGTTGAAGCCGCTTGCTTGCATTGCGCAAATTCTCGAATTGCCCGCCATATTCGATATGGTAACCGGGAGGCAATTCAAGATCTTTGTTAAGTATTGCTTCAATATCACTCACAACCGACTCAAGGTCACGGTTTCGCACATTCACGCTCACCACCACCCGGCGGTAGGTATCATCGCGCGAAATTTTAGCCGGTCCGGTGGTATAGTCGATATCGGCCAGTTCGCTCAGCGGAACACTTGCTCCTCCGGCCACCGGCACATACAAATTCCGGATATGACTAATGTCGTTGCGAAATTCCTGTTGAAAACGAAGCACCATGTCGAAACGTTTTTCGCCCTCGAAAATACTTCCGGCCATTTCGCCTCCAAAGGCCATTGAAACATAGCGGTTCAGTGTTTCGATATCTACCCCGTAATAAGCCAGCTTTTGCCGCTTGTAGCGCACGCTCATCTGAGGCAACCCGGCTGTTTTCTCCATTACCACATCGGCTGCCCCCGGAACATCATCGATCAGTCTTTTGATTTCGATGGCCTTCTCATTCAAGAGTTCCAGATCTTCACCAAACACCTTGATGGCCAGATCGGCGCGCACCCCGGTAATCAGTTCGTTAAATCGCATTTCAATGGGCTGGGTGAATTCATATTCAATGCCCGGAATTACCGAAAGTTTTTCCTTAAACCGATTGGCCAGTTCCTCCTTGGTTTTGGCCGAAGTCCATTCTTTTTTGGGATTCAACTTGATGATCATATCAATTTCTTCCATCGACATGGGATCGGTAGGCACTTCGGCAGCCCCGATACGACTCACAATCTGTTCCACTTCGGGAAATTCCTCAATAAGAATTTGTTCCATACGGGTAGTAGTTTCGATGGTAGCCGAAAGCGAAGTGCCGGTTTTCAATACCGGTTGAATTACAAAGTCACCTTCGTCGAGGGTAGGTACAAACTCTCCTCCCATCCTGGCAAATACAATTCCGGTAACAATCAGCGATGCCAGAGCCAGCGAAAGAACAAAGCGCTTATGACGGTACGACCATTCAATTACCGGCTGATACGAACGATAAATCCATTTCATGATCCACCTGGTAATCCTGAACGTCTTTTCTTCGGGAACCGGTCTTAAAAATAAGCTTGAAGCCACCGGCAACCAGGTGAGTCCGAAAAACATGGCTCCCAGCAAAGCAAAGCTGAACGAAAGGGCCATGGGGCGGAACATCTTTCCTTCAACATCGGTAAGCGATAAAATGGGAATGAAAACTATGAGGATGATGAGCTGACCAAAAATGGCTGAGTTCATCATGCGGGATGCACCATTGAAAGTGATTTTATCCATCAGCTTACGCTTTCCCGACCCGCTGGCCTGCCCCAGTTCGGTCTGGTTCACGGTAAGTCGCACTGCAATGAATTCGACAATGATCACCGCTCCGTCGATGATGATACCAAAGTCGAGTGCACCCAGGCTCATCAGGTTGGCATCGATACCAAAGATGTACATCATCGAAATAGTAAACAATAGTGAAAGCGGAATGAGCGACGCAATGACCAGCCCCGACCTGAAATTGCCAAGCAGGAGTACAACGATAAAGAAAACGATCAAACAGCCAAAGAGGAGGTTCTCAAAAACGGTAAATGAGGTTTTGCCAATCAACTCACTGCGTTCAACTATCGGATTGATAAAAACGCCTTCGGGCAGGTTTTTTTGGATTTCTGCGACCCGTTGCTTTACTTCTTTGATCACCTTGTTCGAGTTGGCATCCTTCAGCATCATGATCTGCCCCATCACCTTTTCACCTTCGCCATTGGCAGTAATTGCGCCAAAACGGTTGGCACTGCCGAACTGCACAGTGGCCACATCCTTAATCAGCAAGGGAACCCCTCCATCATTCTTTATTACCATGGAACGAAGGTCGTCGAGATCGACTGCCAGCCCGTCGCCACGAATGAAATAACTTTGGTTTTCCTTTTCGATATAGGCGCCACCTGCCACGCTGTTGTTTCGCGACAGCGCTTCAAATACCTCGTCGAGCGTGAGATTATAGGCTTTCAACTTACCCGGATTCACAGCCACCTCGTATTGTTTCAGGTGCCCGCCCCAGGTGTTGACCTCAACCACACCAGGTATGCCCGACAACTGACGCTTTACAAGCCAGTCCTGCATGGTACGAAGCTCCATGTTCGAATAGTGGTTTTCGTAACCTGGTTTTACATCGAGAATGTACTGGTAGATTTCACCGAGTCCGGTGGTAATCGGCCCCATTTCGGGAGTTCCAAAACCTTCGGGAATGTTTTGTGCTGCACTTTTTATTTTTTCAGCAATGAGCTGGCGGGGCAGGTAGGTTCCCATGTTGTCGTCGAACACAATGGTTACTACCGAAAGGCCAAATTTTGATATCGACCTGATTTCCTTTACACCCGGCAGGTTCGACATTTCGAGCTCAACCGGATAGGTAATAAACTGTTCCACATCCTGCGTTGCCAGGCTCGTACTCGTGGTGATCACCTGAACCTGATTGTTGGTAATATCGGGTACAGCACCCAAGGGAATCTGGGTAAGCGCATAAATTCCAAATCCGGCAATCGAAAGGGTTAATAATAGAACGATCAGTTTATTGCGGATACTAAAATCAATGATTTTATTCAGCATGACAAGGTTGATTTGAGTTTTTGTTCAATTTAAGAAAACATGCTCAGAATTCAATGTTATTTTTCATTGAATCTACACAATGCATATTATGCTAAGCAACAACAAAACAAATCCGCGAATTGATCAAACCGATTTTGGGAAAAATGAATATTTAACAAAAAAGAAATATGCTAAACTTTCTTTTAACTCTATGTACAGCTGTAAAATAATCCTACCACTTTCTCATGTAACGGAAACCCAGATAAGGATTGCCCTCGTATTCCCTGAGAAAATTGCGATTGTTCACGCGACAGAAAGTGGCATCGCTGCTCCAGCTGCCTCCCCGGTTTACTCTTACCGGTGGCCCGGTCATACAAATGGGATCGCTGCTATCGTTGTTTTGTTTGTAGAATTCCTTGTTGTATCGGTCATAGCACCACTCCCACACATTTCCGGTCATGTCATAAATTCCCAGTTCGTTAGGGATTTTACGACCACCCACCCACACCTGACCGCGCGAGTTATCGACCAACCAGCCAACATCACCAGCATGACTACTTCCGGCATAGCGGTATACATATTCAAAGTCTTTTTTGTTTCCGCCGGAATAATATTTTCGGGCATAAACGCCTCCGCGCGCAGCATACTCCCATTCGGCTTCGGATGGTAAACGACTTCCGGTAATATGGCAAAACATCTGGGCTCCGTTCCAGGTTACATTCACAACAGGATGCTCTTCATATCCTCCGTATGAAAAAAACTTACCACTTTGTTCATTCCTCCTGATGCGGGTTAATGGATGATCAAGATTGATCACCTTTGTGCCATCAATATAGCCCAGGCTATCGCATTCCATATCATTTAAAAAGAAACAGAAAAGACTGTTGGTCACTTCGTACTTGCTCATTAAAAATGAAGAAATTCGAAGTTGTGTTTCCGGGCGTTCATCTTCATCGAAGATGTTACTGCCCATTTTAAAAGTACCTCCCTGAACCCTCACCATCTCAATGAAAACATCCACGTCTTCGGGGTAGAAAATCTTAAAACGCACTTCTTCATCGATGTACATTGTGTCCTTGAAATTAACGATTTCAGTATACTCTTTTGATAACGAATCGAGCGGTAGCTGAGGTACTATTTTCGTCGAATCGAATATTTCAACATAAACCGTATCGAACAGCAACAACAAAGTTGAATCGAGGTAAAGAGCCGGCATTTCGTAAATAAATGGAATCGAATCGCCTGTTCTCCAGGGTGCTTCGTTATTCATTGCATACAAAATGGAATCGGCATCGAGCAGGTCGCGCGTCGTATCGGCCAGCACTTCTTCGAAGGTAAGAAAAGCTTTATCAGCAGCTTGCAACGGCGCCTTAATGTCTGTTAAACTGTCCATTCGTCCCGAATCGGAAAACTGATCGGTCTGCAAAAGCCGGTGCTGTGGTTCCTGCTCATCCGATACATCAACAAGCGTATCAACAGGGGCCTGAATATTGTTTGTCGAACTGTCGGGTGCTTCACCCCACAATGCTTTCAGCGAATCGGGAATTACCGGAAACAACAGGTCAATCAGCTTAATATTATACAGATATTCCCGGGCCACCAAAAAGGTATCGTAGCTTGGAGGCTTTTCATTGATCAAGTCCAGGGGGACATTGAGTTCTCCAAATTCCAGTTCAAAATCCTCATCAAAAAACAAGGTATCTACAAAAGGAACCACTGTTTCACGCAAATTCGACCGGATCAAGACGGTTGTATCGAGCCTGGCAACCTTCGAAGAAGGCGTTTTTACATATTCATTCCTGGTGTGATCGAACACAGGTTGATAATAATTGGCCTGACGCTGTTCAGTGCTTTTGCATCCGGCAAATACAAACAGAAGCAGCATCATTATTACAAACTTTGGCTTACTCATCGTTATGATGTTTGGTATGGCGCATTTTTCAAATTTAAATGAATGTGCATCGAAACAAAAACCTGCTGCCATCTTTTTACCAACATTATTTTACAAGATCTGCACCTGCCCTGGTTTTTAAGCACTGAAAACGCTTATTTCAAACTATTTATCATCCTATAAGCAAACGCGTCGAGGCTGAAAATGGTATTTATCCGATCTTTTTTATCTTTGACGCTTCAATGTTTAGAGGAAAGAATATGAACACACTCCCATCGATTGAAGGAAAAACAATAGTTGAAGCGATAGCCTTTTTATGCCGTGAATATCCCGGTAAAGTAGTTTTTACCACCAGCTTTGGCTATGAAGACCAGGTAATAACCGACATTATCTGCAGCAATCAGCTTCCCGTTGAAATTGTGACACTCGACACCGGCCGTTTATTTGAAGAAACCTACAAGGTATTTAATCGCACCATCGAAAAATATGGTGTTTCGATAAAAACCTACCATCCCGATGGCGAAGAGGTGGGTCAGTTGCTTGAGCAAAAAGGACCTTTCAGCTTTTATGAGTCGGTTGAAAACCGCAAGGAATGCTGTTTCATACGCAAAGTGAAGCCGCTTCAGAAGGCCCTCAGCGATCAAAAAGTATGGATTACCGGCCTCAGGGCAGAACAAAGTGCCAACCGGGAAACCCTCGATGCCCTTCAGTGGGACAAAGGTTTCGAACTCATTAAATACAATCCGCTGCACAACTGGACCTTGGAAGAGGTAAAACAACACATTAAAAGCAACAATGTACCTTACAACGTGTTGCACGATCGTGGCTTTGTAAGCATTGGTTGCGCTCCCTGTACACGCGCCATTCAGCCCGGAGATGATTTCCGTGCCGGCCGCTGGTGGTGGGAAAACAATTCAAAGAAAGAATGTGGCCTGCACACCCAGGGAGGTGAAGAGTAAGGCACAATGCATAAACATCATCGTTCAAAAAAGAAAATCGTTAGCACCACCCCGCGTTAACGATTTTTTTTTGTTTTTACTGAAGGTATACATTGAACCCCTGGTTCACCTTTGTTTCAACCAGCATCGCTACAATCGTCATTAGCCCGCTTCTGATCATTTCATGGTACAAGCAACCATTTTCATCAAATATCATCTGTAATATTATATTCGTATAGAATCAAACACTATTTTTACCTTCAACAGCAAAATAAAAAACATGAATACCATCCGCTACCTTCTGATCCTGATGTTATTATTGATTTTTCAGCAGGTTTTTCCCCAACGTTACACCATCAGCGGCTACATAAGCGATGAGCAAAGCAGCGAGCGCCTGATCAATGCCAACATTTATGAAAAGACCAGTCTGGCCGGAACTACAGCCAATAACTATGGTTTCTACAGCATAACCCTGCCCAAAGGAGAAGTGACCCTGGTTGCCTCATTCATTGGCTATGGGGCAAAGGAATTCAAACTTACACTTGAAAGCAATATTCAGCTTGACATTCAGCTTAAGAGCACTGCCGGCGAAATTGAAGAAGTGACGGTAGTTGGCCGTCAAATCAACAAGGTAGAAGACACCCAGATGAGCATGGTAGAGCTGTCGACACAAAAATTGCAAAAAATACCTGTTATGTTTGGTGAGGCCGATGTACTCAAAGTAATTCAGCTATTACCCGGAGTACAATCGGGCACCGAAGGAACCAGTGGCATTTATGTCAGAGGCGGAGGTCCCGACCAAAACCTCTTTTTGCTCGACGGCGTTCCGGTGTACAATGCCAGTCACCTGCTGGGCTTTTTTTCTGTTTTCAACCCCGATGCCATCAAAACGGTGAAGCTTTACAAAGGAGGCTTTCCTGCACGCTTTGGCGGACGCCTTTCATCGGTCGTCGATATTACGATGAAAGATGGTAACATGAAAAAACTAAGCGGTAACTTCTCAATCGGGATCATTTCTTCCAAACTGTCACTCGAAGGCCCCCTAATCAAGGACAAAACTTCGTTCATGGTTTCGGCACGCCGTACCTACCTCGATTTGCTTTCGAAACCCCTCTTTCTATATTTCAACACGGTTTACGATGAGAAAGCCCGGGGAGGAGCCTTTTTTCACGATTATAACCTGAAAGTGAATCACATTTTTAACGACCGAAGCCGCCTTTATCTGAGCGGCTACTTTGGAAAAGACAAGGGCTTTGCCGGATCGACCTACGAAAGCAACTACCTTAACAGCGAAAACCAGCCCCGCCACATGGAGTACAAGGATGAGTTTGCGCTTGGCTGGGGCAACACCATTGCATCGGCCCGTTGGAATTACCTGCTTACGCCTCAACTTTTCAGCAATACCACCGTGACCTACAGCCGCTACATTTTTGATGTTGGCTCGGAATTCATCTCCCGCGATCTGATTGAAAAAACCAAAGCCCAGGATGTTTTCAGGTATTATTCGGGCATTGAAGATATTGCTGCAAAAATCGACTTCGACTACTTCCCTGCTCCGGCCCATGCCATTAAATTCGGAAGCAGTTACATTCATCATCATTTCACACCCGGTGCAACCCGCCTGAAATTTGAATCGACTGACATCGATGACGAAATGTATGCTTTGGATACCCTGCTGGGCAACCGGGACATTTATGCCCACGAACTTGCCAGCTATATTGAAGACGACATCACCGTCAACAGTCGGCTGAAAATCAATGCCGGTTTATATCTTTCACTTTTCATGGTGGACGATGCCACTTATCTGCGACCACAACCGCGCTTGTCGGTGAGGTACAAGGGAGGCGATAACTGGGCTCTGAAAACATCCTATTCGCGCATGGCCCAGCATGTACACCTCCTCACCACTGCCGGAATCAGCATGCCAACTGATCTCTGGCTGCCAGTAACCGAAAAGTTTGAACCTCCTATCTCCGATCAGGTGGCACTCGGAACAGCCATTAATTTTCCTAAAGGCATTAACCTTACCCTCGAAGGCTTTTACAAAACCATGAATAATTTAATTGAATACAAGGAAGGTGCGTCCTTTATGGGTTCGGCAACCAACTGGGAAAGTAAGGTGGAAAAAGGACGAGGCTGGGCTTATGGCGCCGAAGTGATGCTAGAGAAAACCATTGGCAAAACGACCGGCTGGATTGGCTATACCTGGTCGAAAACCGAAAGGCTTTTCGAAGAGCTCAATTTTGGCGAACCCTTTCCGGCCAAATACGACCGACGTCACGACATCAGCATTGCCTTTACCCACCAGTTCTCCGATCGTTTCGACATTGGCGGCACATGGGTTTACGGAACCGGTAATGCAGTAACCCTGGCCGTTATGGAATATCCTTCAGCACCCATTCCACATTCAGGATATAACTACTGGTACAGCAACAGCATCAAAGAATACGACGGGCGGAATAATTACCGCATGCCTGCCTATCACCGAATGGATTTGGGCATGAACTTTCACAAGGAAAAGAAAAACGGAATCCGCACCTGGAGCATCTCGGTTTACAATGCCTACAACCATCAGAATCCTTTCATGCTGTTGTGGCAGACCAACGGTGGAGACTATATTTACAACCCGACCACCGGTGAATACATCCAGGAAAGCGAACCCGAAACAGTGTTGACGCAGTTCAGCCTTTTTCCGCTAATTCCTTCATTATCCTATTCCTTTAAATTTTAAACCTGCAGAGATGAAACAAAATATTATTTTACTGCTCATCTTACTAAGTATATTGAGTGCCTGTCGAAAAGAAATCGATTTCGACAAGAAACTGATTGAGCCCAAAATGGTCGTTAACGGGTTCATTACCAACGACAGTCTGATAACACTTACGGTTGCAGCAAGTAAGCCCATCCCCGGTATCGAACGTCCTTTTACCTGGATCAACGACGCAAAGGTTGAACTGTATGTCGATGGTATCCTGAGTGAAACACTAAAAGCCAGAACCATTGAAATGACCGATCCCAACGAAAATCAATGGTACGACGATATGGGTTTACCAACTGTTGAATACCAAAGTGAAACTACCCGGGGTGAGATTGGTAAAACATACAAGGTGCTGGTATCACACCCCGATTATGAAACCGTTTGGGGAGAAACGAGCATTCCAACACCCGTAACACCTGAGCATATTGAATATGAACTTTCGAACGAGACACAGGATGAGTATTACATTGAAAGCAGGGTCGTATTTCAACTTACCCTCAACGACCCGGCAAACATCGATAATTACTACCGGCTTGCAATGAGACATAAAACAGGACAGCGAATGGTTGAATACAATTACGAAACAGATGATTCCACCGAATACATTTATGTTGAATATTCAAGCTCATCATACATCCAAAGCGAAGACCCCATTCTCAGTCCCGATGAAGATGCCAACGATTTTCTTTTTGGCAGTCCGTCGAACCGATACAACCTGTTTACTGACGAACTGATTGATGGTAAAAAGTACCAGCTCGATTTTTACCTTCCGTTTTATTGGACCTACATCTATGAAGAAGATGAAAGCAATGACGAAGGCGAATTTTATCAGGTCAGTTTATACTTCCAGACACTGACCCGTGAAGCCTATCTGTACATGAAATCGAGCTATGAACATTACTGGTACGATGAGGATTTCTTTGCCGAGCCGGTTCAGACTTATTCAAACATTGTTAACGGAGCCGGAATTTTTGCCGGCTATACCAGCCAGCTTACAACTGTTCAGGAAGGTGAATACCCGATCGAGGGCATGGAATACCGGGAATATGGTTATTAGAGAAATAGCGAATAATTCTTTAACTGCAAAAGAAAACACCTGGTCAGATAAAACGTTTATCAGGAAGCAACAACTAAGTATAAAGCGGGCAACACATTGTGCTGCCCGCTTTCATATTCTCATTCTACACTTTCTTTCAGGTGTTCATCAAGAAAAATGATCATGGCACGATAAAAATCGAAGCGGTTTTCTTCGTTTCTGAAACCATGTCCTTCATTGTCTTTCACAATGTATTCCACATCGATTCCCCTCGATTCGAGTGCTTCAACAATCTGGTTCGATTCGTTGATATTCACCCGGGGATCGTTGGCTCCCTGAGCCACCAGCAGAGGTGCTTTAATTTGGTCGGCATGGAATACGGGCGACACCTGCGCCAGTAAGAGACTGTCCTTCACCGGATGCCCCATCATTTCCTGAAACATTTCGCGCATGGGCTCCCAGTAAGGTGGAATGGTTTGCAACAGGGTAAACAAATTCGAAACGCCCACATAATCGACGCCACAGGCATAAAGGTCGGGCGTAAAGGCCAGGCCGGCCAGGGTGGCATAACCACCATAACTACCACCGTAAATGGCAACACGCGCAGGATCGGCAATGCCTTGTTCAATCAGCCAGTTCACACCGTCGGTGATATCGTCCTGCATGCTAAGTCCCCATTGTTTGAACGATGCTTCCCAGAATGCACGTCCAAAGCCGGTTGAGCCTCTGAAGTTCATCTGCAGTACAGCATAACCATTATTGGCCAGGAACTGAACTTCAGGATTAAAACCCCAGTAATCGCGGGCCCATGGTCCGCCATGCGGATTAATAACCACAGGCAGGTTTTCGCGTTCGTAACCTTTGGGTACAGTCAGATAACCATGGATGGTAAGGCCATCACGCGACTGGTAGCTGACGGGTTCCATGTTGCACATATTATCAGCATCGAGCCAGGGACTGAGTTCTGCCAGCAAGGAAAGTTCTCTGCCTTCCTTGTTGTAAAGATAATAGGCACCCCGCGTTTTGTCGCTATAAGTGCGGATCATAATTTTATCTTCAGCCTTGTTTCGTCCCGAGAAACTTACTTCTACACCCGGAAGTTCGGCACTAATTTCTTCATAAAGCGCCTTCGTTTCCTCATCGAGAAAATGAATGGTCCGTTTGGCCGTGTAATAACTCACAGCCAGCAGTTTTTTATCCTTTTTTGAATAATCAATACCTGAAATGTCGGCTTCGTCGGTTTCAAAAATTACTTCTAGCTCGTTGGCATTGGCCAGGTCATATACCACCAATGCTTCCTTGTCACGACCGATGTTCGATTTTGCATACACGTATTTGTTGTCGAAGGTAAACATCATGGGCTCCAGCGTCTGTTTAAAATCAAGGGTCAAAACCGGCTCAAAAGCTTCATCCTCGCTTTCACGATACAGGTAAGTCTGATTCACCCCGTCGGAAGCAATGGAAACACGAAGTTTGCCTTCATGATCAGGAATCCAGGCAATAACATTTCCGGGATTTTCGGCCAGCATCACCAGCTCTCCGGTTTCAATATTCAGACGATAAGGGTCAAAAGCTCTGGGATCGCGTTGGTTTAATCCAACAATGACCTCAACAGGATTGTCTTCCAATTCGTCGATGATTTGTGTGCGCACCCCGTCAAAAGCAGTAAGTGCACGGTAATCACTACCGTCGATATTGACGCCATACAGTTGATAATTTTCATCTCCACCTGTATCCTTCAGATAGAGTATGCGTTCGTTGCTGGCCCACATGTAGCCCGCAATGTCGCGATCGGTTTCATCGGTAATTCTTATCGAATCGACACTGCCACCTTTTTGAACAAAAACGTTCAGGCGGTTTTCATATGGTGCCAGATAAGAAAAATATTCACCATTGGGTGAGAGTTGAAAAGCTGTTTTTTCAGGATTTCTGAAGAAATCTTCAAGGGGTACTGGCACCGCTTTTTCAAGCTTCTGATTGCATGCACTCATTACAAAAATCAGAGGAAAAAGAAGGAAAATAAGGTTTTTCATAAGTTCATTTTTTTTTAATGGGTTGAAGTAATAATTCAAGGATTGGTATAAACCAGAAGCCCAATTTACAACAATTTTAAATTAATCACACTAAATATCAACCAATTAATCAGATAAAATGCAATGAAACAAAAGGACAGTATCTGCCGCAGGATTACTCAGCATCGTGTTATTATTCAAATCAATGATGACCATGAACTGTTGGCCGCACTATAGGGAAAATGACAGCATTTCGTAAACTATAATGTCGACTCTGTGTATGTACATTCCCTTCGTATTGAATAAATTCTCAGGTTTTAAATTTAAGACGGAAGAAAACTGAAAAGATAATTGTGCTTTTACTCAAATTCCTTATTTACACGTAACAATTGACCCTTTTTGAGCTGAGGCAATAATTCATCTTTAACAAACTGAAAACCGGGTGCCCTAACAAGTAGCTCCTCGTACAGCAGCAGGGCTTTTTCCGGATCATCCATGCGGGCATGCACCTGCCCCAGCCATGCTCCCAAATGGAAAAATACCCAATTACAGCCGTCTTGCTGTTCTAAAATTGCATACGCTTTTTGGTAATAATCCCGCGCCTTTTCTTTGTCTCCACCAACAAACGAAGGACGCCAAAAAAGTGAATTTCCCATTTCAATCAAAGGCATGTAATCGTTGTCCGATAAATCCATTGCCAGGGTCAGTTTTTCATGATGACCGCTGCTCAGAAAGGGAGCACGCCATGGCGAAAGGGCAATCTGAAAACCAACAGTTGCCGCATCAAGCGCCCTGTAAGTGGCGTGTTTAGGGTATTTCTCGAGCATAAGGTCCAGGTGTCGGCGATGCTTTTTGTAAAGTACCTCAGCTGCATCGTCCCTGTCCTGAGCAAGGTAGTACCCTATCAAACCATACTCAGCAAGCGCCAGGCTGAAGTGTTCGCGGTCGCTTAGTACTTGCCTTTGCAGACTGTCGACCACCCGGGCCCAGGTTTGCATATCGCCCTTCAGAAACAACGCTTCAAAACGGCAATCGAGCCGCTCATCTGCATAACTGCCCAGTGCAAAAGCGAATACCAACAAAAATAGATTCAAGCTTCTCATCTTCTGAAATTTTGCAACAGATCGTTTAGTCCATTCAAATTAATTATCAACACGATAAACCCGTCCTTTCCAGCGAAGCTGCTTCTTCATACGATTGCTAAAATTAAAACGCACCATGCGCGTAAGTGCAAGCATTTGCTGAAAATGGAAACGAATGCTCTTCGCAAGCGGAAAACGACTCAGGCGTGAATACATGATCTTCATTAAAAACAACATGATTAATGATGAAAAGAACAAAAAGAACTTTGCCAGGATAAGAAAGAACAAAAGTCGTCCCCAAACCATCAGCAAAAAGAAGAAAAGCCACCAACGGCTTCCGCCAAAAAACTGATGCACATTGCGCGAAAAGCCCTCAAGCGCCTCATCGTATGATCGATACATCCTGCACAACATGTCATCGTTCCCCAGCAAAACGGCGATGGGTAATTTCTGCTTCTTCATATTACGGGCAATCAGAATATCTTCAACTGCCTGCGATTTCAACTTTTGATGCCACTGATGCTCGCGATAGGAGGCAGCTTCGAAAAACATCATTTGCCCATTGGCGGCCGAAAGTGACGAAAACCAGCGAAGACGCACCAAAGGCAAGGGTAAGAAGCTCAACAAAATCCAGTTCATGACGGGCACTGTTTTCCATTCACCGGCCGTTTCAATGATTTGTTGCGGAAACATTGACAACAGATTCAGCTTTCTTCTTTGAGTGTAAGCCACCGCCCTTTTTAATAAAGAAGGGCGAATGCGTACATCGGCATCGATAAACAGCAGATAGGCTCCACGGGCACGCCGGGCCAACTGATAACAGGCGAAGTTTTTACCCATCCATCCTTCGGGTAGCGGCTCATTGTTAAAGTATTGCAGCAATGGAAAATCAGCACAAAAAGACTGAATAAGGGCTTCACTCCCATCGGTCGACTGATCATTGCACACAATGACTTCAAAGTTGGGATAATCGATCGCCTTTAAATCGACCAGCAGACTTTGCAGATTCTTCTCTTCGTTTCGGGCAGGCACCAGCACCGAAATCATTGGCTGTTCGCCTTCTTCAGTCTTCTCAGGAAGAAATGGCCGCGAAAAATAGTTCACCACCAGCACCAGAAAGCGCAGGAAGAACAGACCAAATAAGAGGTATCCCACAATAATCAGCATACTTTTGCTTTTTGTTTTTCAATACTGCTGGTATAGAACTGCTGGTAAGCCTGCTCCAGTTCAAGCAGTGAATATTCCATGCGGGGCAGTTCAGTCAGATAGAAATTCAGTGCAGGCTTGCGCGTCGAAGCATAATCGATCAGGGCAACATAAAGCAACAATTGTGCTTCGTTGCTTTCTCGAATAATTCGCTCAATACCCTTCTCAAATTTAATCTCCTGCTTGTAAATGCTATTCAGTTTTCCCTGCGGAAACATCACCACGGCATGATTTGCATCTGACAACACATCGCGGGTATAATTCAAACTTGTCAGTACACTTCTGCTTCCGGGCCGAATGGAGTATGCCCCTGCTTTATTCAGAAACATGCGCGACTGTAACTGCTCTTCGAGCATCATCACATGCAGCTTTTTTCCAAGAAACAGCTTGTTCAGGTAAAGTGCCCAAAAACCATCCCACCAGCTTATGTGATTTCCGATAATCAGCGAGGCCGATGCCTCAGCCTTCCACACCCCATCAATTTCGACCGAACTGAAATCGCTCTTTAGCATGTGCCTCACATACCAATCGAAAAAACGGGTATAAAACCAGTGGTGACGTGCTTTGATCATGGAAGGAAGAGATTTAGTACCGCAAAAAAGACCAGCTGAAGCACAAAAATAACTCCTGCCACCCGATTGCGTGTTTCAATCCGGAAGAGCTCAAAACCCGAAGCGATCACCGTCGAAACGATGAACCACATTATATAATTCTGAATTGGTACCTCATTGAACATCCAGTGCCACATGCCGGTTTTCATTGCCACTGGTTCCATAACAAAGTCGAAGCCGGTCATCAGCAGCGCTGCAGCCAAAGGCACAAAGTTTTTCAGCCAGCGCTTCGAGCGTACCAGGGTCACCGCTCCATAACTAAGCACCAGCCAGTTAATTCCTATAAACACCGGTGTGTCGAATACTTTAACAGGAATGGAATCACCATAAAAGTATTCTCCAAAAAGCCAGCCGGTGTGCACTCCCAGGGCTTCGATGGCAATGGTAAAAACAGCCACAGCCAGGAAAAACAGAACATGAAGCCAGTTGAAGTTCGAATGAAACAACAAGAGCATAAAAATATTGATGGTGAGCGAAACCGGTATTAAATGCTCAAACAAATCGCGGGATGCAGGAATCAGGAAACCGGCGATGCCAACGATGTAGAAAATAATCAGAAACTTGGTGGCCTCACGGGCTTCAAGCTGAATAAAGTATTTCTTAATTCGGTTTATCATGCTTTTTTGATTAGTTGATCGACAATTTTTGCTGATGCAATACAGAGCGGTATTCCCCCGCCGGGATGAACGCTTCCGCCTACAAAATAGAGATTTTTATAACGGCGGCTAAAATTCGGATGCCTCAAAAAAGCAGCCATTGCGCTATTTGAACTGTGTCCGTATAACGATCCGTTCACCGACGAGGTTCGTGTTTCAATATCGACGGGCGTCATGATTTTTTCATTGACAATGGCCTTTTCAAGGTCGATATTCAAGGTACTTTCTATTTTATGAATAATCCGCTGACGTGCTTTGGCAGTCAGCGACTCCCAGTTTTGACCAACATTTTCGGGTGCATTCACCATGACAAACCAGTTTTCCGCCCCATTCGGTGCATCGGTGGCGACTACTTTCTTACTGATAAAAATATACACTGTCAGATCATCGGCAAATTCCTTTGTTTTGAAAATACCTTTAAACTCGGCTTCATAATCATTGCTAAACAAGATATTGTGCACATCCAGTTTGCTTTCGAGCTGCATCCCCCAGTAAAAGATCAATGCACTTGAGGAACGTTCTCTCTTGTTCAATTTCCTGTACATGGCCTTTTCGGGCAAAAGTTTACGGTAAAAGTAAGTTACATCCACATCGTTTACAACAATATCGGCTTCATATTGGCGCTTGTCTGTTTCAATACCATAAACAGCCTTGCCATTGTGAAGTACCGATCTGACAGCTTCGTTCAGATGAATCCGTATGCCCATTTCTTCGGCAAGACTCACCAGGCCGTCGACAATCCCGCGCATGCCGTTCTTGGGAAAATACGCTCCGGTGTTATGCTCCAGGTGAGCAATCATGTTCAGGGTGGCCGGTGCACGATAGGGATCACTTCCGTTGTAGGTGGCATACCGGTCGAAAAGCTGAGTTAACCGCTTATCGCCAAACGATTGTTGATTGCGCCGGTGCATGCTCACTGCCGCATCGAGGCGATGGAGGGCCTTAAGGCTTTTCTGACCCGATGGTCCAACATAAGTCGAAATTTTGTGAATCGAATTGAAAAGAAAAAAATCACTGGTATATTCATACAAAAACGATTGCCGCTCAAGATAATTCTCTACAAGTGAACGGTCAATTCCCAGCTGTGCTACTTCATCGACAAACTTTTGGTGCTCGCTCCAGGCAGTCAGTTGGGTCCCGTCGGGAAAGAAGTATTTGCAGCTTACCGGAAGTGCTGTGATATCAATGTAAGCACTCATTTTTCTCCCCGCCAGTTGAAAGAGCTCTTCCAGCAAATTCGGAAGCGTCAACAGCGAAGGTCCCGTATCGAAACGAAAGCCATCCTGTTCAAACATCCCGATTTTTCCTCCGGTCTTGTCACTCTGCTCAAACAAATCGACTTCGTAACCTTTAGCCTTCAATCGTATCGAAGCAGCCAAACCACCTATTCCTGAACCAATTATCAATGCTTTCATTAATAGTGTTTAAATATTTTTAAAATATATCTACACAAAATCAAACAATTTTCTCTAGTTTTGGTTGATATTGATATCAATTAATCACTAAATTGAATAACGAATTTTGAATAAGTTATAAAAACAAAACGGAAAAACCTTTAATGAGGAAAAAACAGGTAATAATAGTGGGCACCGGTCTGGGAGGACTTGCAACAGCGCTTCGATTGTCGACTCAGGGATTTAAGGTGAAGATGATTGAAAAATATCATCAGGCAGGGGGACGATTGAACCTTCTTGAGAAAGACGGTTTCAAGTATGACCTGGGGCCCACTTTTTTTAGTATGAGCTATGAATTTGATGAACTGGTCAAGAGTACAGGCATCAAATATCCATTCGAGTTCATTGAACTGGATCCGCTATTTACAGTCAATATTGATGGAATCCCAAATACCTTTACTATATATAAAGACCTTGAAAGGCTTTCGAAGGAGTTTGAACGTTTTGAGCCCGATTTCAGGACCAAAATGGAAAAACACCTTCGGAAGACGGGTCAACTTTATCACGACACCGAAGGCAAAATCATTCGTCGAAATTTCGATTCGCTGTTCGACTACCTCATACAACTTACCCGTGTACCATTAAAACACAGCCCCTTGCTTGTAAAATCGATGTGGAAGGAATTATGCGATAGTTTTGAATCGAAAGAGGCACGCATGATTTTTTCGCTGGTTGGTTTTTTTCTTGGAGCGACTCCTTTCGACACCCCTGCCATTTTTTCGCTGTTAAATTACATCGAGTTAAAGCACGATGGTTATCACAATGTAAAAGGCGGCATGTACAAAATTGTGGAAGGCCTGTTCAGGGTATTGCGTGAAAGAGAAGTCGACTTTTATTTCAATACCGAAATTACCGATGCAAAAATTGAAAATGAAGAAGTACAGTACCTGATCGACGCTGACGGACGTGAATGGAAAGCCGACTATTATGTGATCAATTCGGATGCAGCCTGGTTCAGGGGGAAGGTATTTAAGAACCCGAAATACAGCGAAAAAAAGCTCGATAAGATGAAATGGACCATGGCTCCATTAACCATTTATCTGGGTATCAATCAAAAACTTGACCGGCTGGAACACCACAACTACTTCCTGGGAAACAATTTCGATCAATATGCCAAAGGGGTTTTCAAAAACAAGGTCTCATTCGAAAAACCCTATTATTATGTAAACGTACCTTCAAAAAATAATCCCGAATATGCTCCCGAAGGAAAAGAAAGTCTTTTCATTCTCTGCCCTTCACCCGATTTACGTTTTAAGCCCGACTACAGCGACCGTGAGCAAATAGCGCAAAACATCATCGACGATCTGTCGCAACGCACGGGCTACGATTTAAACAACATGATCGAAAGTCGTACGGTATTATCGCCCGAACACTGGGGATCGATGTTTAACCTCTACAAGGGAAGCGGCCTCGGACTTGCACACGACCTGAATCAGATTGCCTGGTTCAGACCTGCAAACCACGACGAGCACTTGAAAAATACTTATTATGTAGGTGCTTCAACCGTGCCGGGAACGGGACTTCCCATGGCCATAATCAGTTCTAAATTAACCGTTGAAAAACTAATGAAAGATGATAGAGCTTTTTCGAAAAAATAACCTCAGGTGCAGCATCAATACCACACGTGCCTACAGTACCTCTTTCTCGCTGGGGGTACGCATGCTCTCGAAGGAATACCGCAATCACATTTACAGCATATACGGCTTTGTAAGATATGCCGACGAAATTGTGGATACCTTTTTTGACTTCAATCAGGAAGACCTGTTTCGTGAATTCAGGGAAGACACCTACAAGGCCATCCACCGTGGAATCAGCCTTAACCCGATACTCGACAGTTTTCAGCAAACAGTCAACAGCTGCAAAATTGATCAGGAATTGATCGATGCCTTTCTCGACAGCATGGAAATGGATTTGATGCATACTGCCTACAACCCTGAAATGCTTAAAAAATACATTTACGGATCGGCCGAAGTAGTGGGACTGATGTGTCTGAAAGTTTTTTATGCAAACGACGACAAGATGTATGACGAACTCGTTTATCCTGCCCGTAAATTGGGTGAAGCCTTTCAAAAGGTCAACTTTCTGCGTGATGCTCAGGACGATTTTGAGAATAAAGGAAGAATTTACTTCAAAAACATCGACTTTAGCAACTTTACCGAAGAAGCCAAAAAACAAATAGAAACAGACATTCAGTTCGACTTTGACGAAGCCTTTAAAGGAATCATCCGGCTCAAACCCGATGTACGGCTTGGTGTTTACCTGTCTTACCGTTATTACCTGAACCTGTTTGAGAAAATCAAATCGGCCTCTCCAGATCACATTCTAAAAGAACGCTTTAGTGTTCCCAACCACAAAAAAGGAGTACTGATGTTCAAGGCATCGCTGCGAAACGCTGTTGGTATTTTTTAGGCCTTGAACAAAGCAGCTAATTTTCTATCTTCGCCCTTTCAATGCAAGAAAGAAATGAGCACCCAAAAAAATATTTTACCTGCCGAATGGCATACTCAGCTGGCTGTGCAGCTTACCTGGCCACATGCGGGCTCCGACTGGGCCGATCGACTTAACGAGGCCGAGAGCTGCTTTGTTGAAATTGCCGAAGCCATTGCTGCACGTCAACAACTTATCATTGTATGCGATGATGCGATAAGGGTTAAGAAACAACTAAAGGAAAGCCTGCACAACAACATTCTTTTTTTCGAATGCCCGGCCAACGATACCTGGGCGCGCGATCATGGCGGCATTACCGTACTTGAAAACGGAAAACCGGTGATTTACGATTTCTGCTTCAATGGCTGGGGTATGAAGTTTGCAGCCAACCACGACAATCTCATCACCCGGCAACTAAGCAAACACAGTTTCTTCGAAGCCTATGGTTATCAGAACATGAATTTCTTCGTGTTCGAAGGAGGCAGTATCGAGTCGGATGGTCGTGGTACCCTGCTCACCACTTCGGCCTGCCTGTTATCAGCTAACCGGAACGACTCACTCTCGCAGCACGAAATTGAAGCCTGCATGCAGCAGTTTTTTGGCGCCGACCGCATTTTGTGGTTAAACCACGGTTATTTGGCCGGCGACGATACCGACAGCCACATCGATACGCTGGCCCGCTTTTGCGACGAAAGCACCATTGCCTATGTACAATGTACCGATCGCAACGACGAACACTACGAAGCACTGAAACGAATGGAAGAAGAACTAAAGCAGTTTCGCCAGCCAAACGGCGAAGCATATCGGCTGGTTCCACTGCCCATGGCAAAGCCTGTTTACGATAAAGTCGACGGTCACCGCCTGCCGGCCACCTACGCCAACTTCCTCATTATCAACGAAGCCGTTTTGCTTCCGGTATACAACTGCCCCACCGATGAAGCCGCCATACACATTATGCAACAAACCTTCCCCGACAGGGAAATTGTACCCGTCGATTGTTCCATATTAATTACCCAACACGGATCATTACACTGCGTTAGCATGCAGTATCCGAAATTTGATTAATTGGAACTGATTTCATTATTATTTAGTTTTGTAACATTATGAAAACAGCCATCATACAACAAACCAATACGGCAGACCTGAATGCCAATAAAGAGAAACTGAAGCACAACATTGAAGAATGTGCCCGAATGGGGGCCGAACTCATTGTACTCCAGGAGCTGCACAACAGCCTCTATTTCTGCCAGCAGGAAGATACCGGCCTATTCGATCTGGCCGAAACAATTCCGGGACCATCGACCGATTTTTACGGTCAACTGGCCGCTGCCAATAAGGTGGTGATTGTTAGTTCGCTCTTTGAAAAAAGGGCAGCTGGACTTTACCATAACACAGCCGTGGTATTTGAGAAAGACGGATCGATTGCAGGAACTTACCGCAAAATGCACATCCCCGACGATCCGGGCTTTTACGAAAAATTTTATTTTACCCCCGGCGATACGGGCTTTCATCCCATCGACACTTCGGTGGGAAAACTGGGTGTACTGGTTTGCTGGGATCAGTGGTACCCCGAAGCCGCACGCATGATGGCGCTTGCAGGAGCCGAAGTGCTCATTTATCCTACCGCAATTGGCTGGGACATGAACGACGATGAAGCCGAACGCGAGCGGCAGCGTGCTGCATGGATCACCGTGCAGCGAGGACACGCCGTAGCCAATGGGTTACCGGTGGTAGCCGTTAATCGCGTTGGCCACGAAGCCGACCCGCTGGGAAGCAGCAGCGGCATCAATTTCTGGGGAAGCAGTTTTGTTGCCGGTCCTCAGGGCGAATTGCTGTACGAAGCACCCACCAATGCCGAAGTCAACCAACTGGTCGACATCGACCTGAAACGGTCCGAAGCAGTAAGACGCATCTGGCCCTTCCTGCGCGACCGCCGCATCGATGCTTACAAAGATCTGAAGAAACGCTTCAGAGACTAAACATAACTTATTGTATCAAACAAAAAGGCAGTTGAAAACCAACTGCCTTTTTGTTTGATAACTGCCTCCCACTATTTGGTCAGGCCGCTGTTCTTTAAATATTCCAGACTTTTTTCCACACTTTCGAGAGGAGAATAATTGTATTTTTCCACCTCAACAATGTAGTGCTGCACACCGGCTTTATCAGCCAGGCTCATGAGCTGTTCAAAATCCATTTTTCCGCTGCCCCCCAGTTCTGCTTCATCTTTCAGATGCCAGAGCTCGAAGCGGCCGGGATAAGCTTCAACATAGTCGGCTGCCTTTTTCCCGCCTTCCTGAATCCAGTACAGGTCGAGTTGAAACATCACTTTTTCAGGATCGGTATGCTGAAGCATGTAGTCGTAACGTACTATGCCATCAACTGTTTCGAATTCACGGGTATGATTATGATAGCCAAAACGGATGCCTTTGGCATTGCACATGGCACCTACCTCGTTGAAATAATCGCAGTAACGCTGAAGATCGGCCAGGGAACCATAGCCCCGTTCATCCATCGCTGCCTGTACAAGGTATTTTACTCCTGCCCTGGCATGTGCGTCGATACATTGTTCCCACCAGGCCATTACCTCCTCGTAGTTGGCTGAATCGGGCAGCGGGTGCCCGGCATGCGACGAAAGAAACCTGAGCCCATGCCCATTCAACATCTGCTTGAATTCAACAGGCTCCATTCCGTAGAATTTTCCATCGTTGTACGATGCAGCCTCGACAAACTGGTAGCCCATGGCTCCCAACTGCGTAATTGTTGCTTCGGCATCGCTTTGCATGGCCTTACGTACCGACCAAAGTTGTATACCCACTTCGCGTTTTTCATCGCACGAAGAAGAGGCGATAAACAAAACTGCGATCAGCAAAAAAGGAAGTATTTTTCGTATCATAATTCCCTGATCTTAATATTCCGGAACCACACATCATCTCCGTGGTCCTGGAGCCCGATGTAACCTTTGGAGGCTGTATTGACAAAATCGTCCCAATCGGCAAATTTACTGTCGGCACACATGGCTTTCCAGTCGTCGGTCCATAAATGGTATTCCAGCACATTTTCACCATTCATGTTGTGAATTACGGTACCCTTGTAAACGGTGATCAGCACCTTGTTCCATTCTCCGGCTGGTTTTGCATTTTGAGGAACAGCAGGAATCAGGTCGTACAGTGATCCTGCCTGTCGGTTGCCGTCTTTCCCCAGCTTGGCATCGGGATGGCGATCGTTATCGAGCACCTGCATTTCGGGCGACGACTTGTAAATGGGTTCCATTGGAATAGAATCGTTTCCGCATCGTTCACGGGCCAGGTAGAAAATTCCACTGTTTCCGCCTTCCGAAACCTTCCATTCAAGAGCCAGCTCGAAATTTTGGTATTCTTTTCGGGTGATGATGTCGCCACCATCGCTTGCACCGGCTTCTCCCCTTCCCGATCCGTTAATGTGGATGGTTCCTTCTTCCACTTCCCAGGCACCCGGCACATCGCTCATGCAGTAACCTCTCCAAAGATCCATGGTACTACCATCGAACAGGAGTTCCCAGCCATCGGCTTTTTCTTTCTTCGTTAACTGGTTAGGACCAGCTTTTTCGGCACAGGCACTTGCCAATATTGCAAGCACCAGTGAGCTTATAAAAAGTATTCTGTTTTTCATCGTTTTTATTTTTTCAGTTTAAACTAAAGAGGCATATCGGGCAAAGACCAGCCATCGCGGTACTCATGTTTGATGAGTTCCTGTGCAAATGCTCGTGCATTCATCGGCTCGGTCCAGTCCTTATTAAATGTCGGATGTCCGTCATGTATTTTGAATCCGTCCTTAATCACGGTACGAATGGTCTCGTCGTCAGCGATGTTGGTAAACTGCATATTGGCTCCGTCCCATTCGAGTTCTTTATTCAGGCTTTGAAGACGTACGGCAAGCACTCCCATGACGACCATCTCGTTAAACGGACCAGCCTCGCTGAAAGGAGAAAGGGTTTCAACGCGGTTTTCGGGTGTTTCCTTGCAGGCACGTACCCAGTCCATTTCATGGCTCAGGGATATGCGGGGCATCCATTGCTTAACATTCGGAGTTCGGCCTGAAAGCAGCCACGGATCAACACCATAACAACCTGTTATTAGTTTGTCCTTTGTTCCATGAAAGATAACACCCCCGCCTTGATTATTCATGTCGCGGCCGGCCGGCCAGCCTTCTGGCTTCAAGGGTTGCAGTCCGCCATCGTACCAATGCACCTCCACTTCGGGCATTTTCACTTTTCCTGCTTTCTTTCTTTCAGGGAAAAGCATTTTTACCCTCTGTGCTACGGGAGCAGCATCGGTTAGCAGCAGGGTGGAACTTCCCTGTGCTTTTACCGGGTAAGCCAGATTCAATCCTTTAAATACAGGATGTAAGATGTGACAGGCCATGTCGCCGAGGGCTCCGGTTCCAAAATCCCACCAGCCCCTGAAATTCCAGGGAGTGTAAATCTCGTTGTAAGGCCGCATTTTGGCAGGACCAATAAAAAGATCCCAGTTCATGGTATCGGGGATGGCCTGAACTTCTTCAGGACGATTCAAGCCCTGCGGCCAGATGGGGCGATCGGTGAAAGCTTCAACACGGGTAATTTCACCTATTTCACCGTTTTGTATCCATTCGGTGGATAAGGCAACCCCTTCGCCCGAAGCACCCTGATTTCCCATTTGGGTGGCTACACGGTATTTCTCCGCCAGGCGTGTGAGCAGGCGTGATTCGTAAACGGTGTGCGTAAGTGGTTTTTCAACATATACATGCATCCCCAGGGTAATGGCATGGGCAGCAACAATGGCATGGGTATGGTCGGCCGTGGCAATCACAACGGCATCGATCGAGTCTTTCATCTCGTCGAGCATCACCCGCCAGTCCCAGTAACGCTTTGCTTTCGGAAAATAGTCAAAGGTACCTTTGGCATATCTCCAGTCGACATCACACAGCGCAACGATGTTTTGGCTTTCCATGGCCTTGAGTACTCCTGCTCCGCGTCCGCCAATTCCCACCCCGGCAATGTTCAGTTTGTCGCTTGGAGCAGGATGCCCCAATCCGCCAATTACCGACGAGGGCAAAATGCTAAAGCCGGCAGCTGCCAGTGCGGTAGCACCCAAAAACTTTCTCCGGCTAATGCCTGAATTCTCATGATTTTCCATTTTTCAGTATTTAGATTTATTTAGGTAATAAAGTTAGTCATGCTAAAATTACTATATAATTTTCTCATTTTCAGCATCCCAGAAGACTTTTCTGTTTTCGCGGTAAGCAATGGTGGCCATGTGGGCTGTAATGGCTTCCTGAAAGCCCTGGTTAATGTCACAACTGGGTTGCTTACCCTGGCGAATACATTCCAGCCATTCTTTGATATGCAGATGGGTGGTATCGAAACGTTTTCCCTGCATATAGGTATAGAGCAAACCTCGTTTGGCAAAATATTGTTCGGTTGCCGAAGTAACGGCATCGACCTGTGCCTGACCGGGTATGTACGAAATCATTGGCTTTTCAGGATCGAGAATACCTGTTTCCAGTTGTTCCTTGTACCGGCTTGATCGCCGGTCGGGATAAACGGTCAGCACATTTTCCATTTCCATGGCAGCATCGTGCCCCATGATGACTTTCCCCCGGAAATACTCGCTCGAAAGTGATGCGCTGTACATAAAAGTCAGGTCTCGTTCGGGATATTCAAATACGGCCTGAAACACATCGGGAACTTCGCGTCCGTCCTTGTAGAAGTAAACACCGCCTGAAGCGATGGCCGAATGGGGAATTCCCAGCTTCAATACCTGGTTCACGGCATCATACTCGTGGGTAAGCAAATCACCCGCCAGTCCGGTGCCATAGTCCCACCAGCAGCGCCAGCGGAAAAAACGCTCCAGACTAAAAGGATGTGGACGGGTTGGCTCGATAAACTGGGCCCAATCGATGTTTGAGGGATTTCCATCGGGATGAATGTCGTATACCCAGGCTCCGTTGGGATCGTTCCGGTTGGTGCAAACTTCAATGAGTGAAATTTTCCCCAAAATATCTTTCTCAATAATTTCGCGGGCTTTGTTGTAACTGGCTGTCTGGCGGCCCTGGTGCCCAAGTTGCATGATGACTCCTGTTTCATTGATGGCTTTGCGGAGTGCAAACACTTCATCAACAGTCCTTGTTAATCCTTTTTCAACATAAATATGTTTACCGGCATGGGCAGCATCGATGGCCATTTGTGCATGCCAGTGATCAGGTGTTGCAATAATCACTGCATCAATATCATCGGCCTTTAATAAATCGGTATAGCGGGTATAACGCCTGGCAGTTGGATTCATTTTTCCATCGGTGCCTGCGCGATTGATATTGGCTGCAGCTCGCATGGCATCCTCAGCATACACATCGAAGAGATCACAAACCCCGTTAATGGTAATGTTCAGGTCTTCCTGTTCCTGATAATCGCTGTACCTCCGATCATGCTTATTCAACTGTGCTCCTTTTTTCCATTCGTCGATCTGCTCGGGCAGGGCAAAGCCGGCAGCACGCATGAGTTGTTTTCCTCTGATTCCATAACCAATAATCCCCAGGCGAAGCGTCTTTCCATCGACAGCAACCGGTTTAAAAGAACTTTCTTCACTAAAATCGAGTCCCCATTCGCTTGTGATGGAATGCTTTTTTAAGCGTTCAGCATTCCATTTTTTGTACATACCGTATCCAAAAGCACCTAAAACAGGTAAGGTAGCAAAGCCTTTCAGTGCATCGCGCCGGTTAATTTTATTGCTTTGAGTTTTATCTTCAGCCATTTCGATTAATTCTTCTTTTTAAATAAAAGTCGATCGATTCCAATGATGTGACCTGTAGGAAATAGGTATAGGATCAACAACAAAAACACAAAAATCAGGTTTTTCCCCACCCACATGGCCGTTTCGCCGGTTGGCAACATATAATTTGCATCGATGAGAGACGGATGTGACAAACAATACAAAGCAATGAGCACGATACCACCAACAGTGGCTATGCGTGTAAGTAGCCCAAGGATTAAACCCAAACCAATGGCTACCAAACCCCACACATTCAGAAAATCGATAAGCGAAATCAGCTCAGGATTCGAGGCCATATCTCTGAAAAACCCTGCAAACCATCCCTGGGAATCATTCAAATAGGCAAACGACGACCAGCTGGGGTTCATCACCTTCACCATGCCTTCGTATAAACAATACCAGCCCATTAACACACGGGCAAGCACCAATACCAGCACTTGCATCTTCGATAAACTATTCTCTTTCATAAGCATCCGCTTACTATAAGTGTTCAACTTTCATGTTTAATTTTACCAGGTGATGGTTCAGTTAAAGTCTAACCATTGCTTTTTATCACTGCTACGGTAGGCAGTTTCGATCACTTTCATTGTTTCCAGTGCATGGTCAGCTTTCACCAGCAGTGACCGGTTGCCTGTGATTGCCTTGTAAACATTGTCGAAATACTGCATGTAATCGCCCGGAACAGTAGGATAGTGCCGACGAACAGCCTGATCGTTTTCTTCGGTATGAAGCACACCATAAAGCTCAGGTTCATCAGTCCCCAGAGGCTGGATGGGTTGTTTCCCTTCCCTGAGCCGTCCTTCCTGTGGATCAAGTCCGTACTTAACATACGAACCTTTTCGTCCATGGAGCATAAAGCGGGGACCCGGCTCTTTTACAAAAACACCGGCTTTGAGTATGGCTTTTGTATTAGCAAAATTCAAATGCACTTCAAAGTAATCGAGCACTTTACCCCCTTCACGTTGAATTCTTAAATCGGCATAAACACGGTCGGGTTTGCCAAACAGGTTCAAAGCCTGATCAATCAAATGAGGGCCTAAATCGAATAATACCCCATTGCCAGGCAGATCTTCGTTTTTCCACTCAACACGGTCGTACATGGGCCGGTAGCGATCAAAATGCGACTCGAATTCAAGTATTTCGCCCAATAGCCCCTCTTCAACAATTTTCTTCACGGTCATGAAATCGCCGTCCCAACGCCGGTTCTGAAAAGGTACCAGCTTCCCTTGCATACTTTGGGCTGTCTCAATTAGTTTTCGCGTCTCTTCCGAAGTACTTGTAAAAGGTTTTTCAACAATCACATGTTTACCTGCACGAAGTGCTTTCATGGCATAGTCAAAATGCGTGTGATTGGGCGAAGCAACTACAATAAGGTCAATGGACTCATCCTCTATCATTGCTTCAAGCTGGCCGAACACTTTTACCCCCGGATATTCATTTTGAATTAATTCTTTCTGCGACGATACAAAACCCTGAAGTTGGAATCCCTCGTGATGTTTGAAATAAGGTGCAAAAAAATATCTTCCCGAAAGGCCAAAGCCAATAATACCTGTGTTAACTATCTTCATAATCAGTTTAGAAATTGCAGAGAAAGGTAATAAAACCTTACAGCATTATCAAACCGATTCAATAGCTTATGTTTAACAACATCAAAAGCGTAAGGCCGAAGTAAACTTACTGATATTTGATAATATCAGGCAGAAATTTCGTAGTTTGGTCCTGCAATGTTCAGATTCAAATAGATGAATACACCTTCAAAAGCTTACACGATGAACACAAAAGCAATACTGATCATTTTTTTCATAATAAGCATCATGCAAATAAATGCCTGCAAACAAGCACCTCAAACTACTGGCATTTTTGATCAACAAAACAACATTGGTTCACCCAGTCTTAATGGTTTTGCGCATTATGATGCAGGCACCGACCGCTATCATCTGAGTGGTGCGGGGAAAAATATCTGGGATCAGGAAGATGAATTCTTCTTTCTTTCCAAAGAAATTGATGGAGATTTCATACTGAGAGCCAGCCTGAAATTCGAGGGAGATGGCGTGAATCCGCATCGGAAAATTGGAATCATGTTACGCGAAAGCTTAACAGCCGGTTCGGCCCACATCAACGGAGTGCTTCATGGCGACGGGCTCACCTCGCTTCAATACCGAAGCACTGACGGTGCAACAACTGAAGAACTTAAGGCTCCAGTCATGCATCCCGATTTAATCCAGCTTCAACGCAGGGGGAATACCATCATTTTGTCGGCAGCAGCCAGGGGTGAAACCTTTACCAGCATACAAATCGACGATCTTGAGCTGAACAACACAGCACAACTGGGCATTTTCATTTGCTCGCACGAGGCAGACGTTGTTGAAGAAGCAGTATTTTCAGAGCTTCGCCTCATTTTTCCAGCCGACGAAGATTTTGTTCCCTACCGCGATTACATCGGGAGCCAAATTGAAATCATGGATGTGGAAAGCGGTCAACGAAGTATTGTTCACCAGTCCCCGCTTTCGCTGCAGGCTCCCAACTGGTCGCCCGATGGAAAGCAACTGCTTTTTAACAGCGAAGGAAAAATATATGCATTCGACCTTGCAAACAAAGCAGTGAACGAAATCAACACAGGCTTTGCAATTAACAACAACAACGACCACGTACTGTCGTTCGATGGGAAGACACTGGGCATCAGCGATCATACCAAACACCCCGATGGACAGTCGCTCATTTATATCTTACCCGCTGAAGGCGGAGAACCACAATTAATGACAAGCGAAGGCCCGTCGTACCTGCACGGGTTTTCTCCCGATGGTAAATTCATCGCTTACACCGCCGGACGGGACAATGCAAGTCATCTCGACATTTACGTCCGACCTGTCGATGGCAGCGAAGAAATCAGAATTACCAACGCGCCCGGCCTCGACGATGGTTCGGAATATTCACCCGACGGAAAATACATCTACTTTAACTCGAGCCGTACCGGTACGATGCAAATCTGGCGCATGCTTCCCGATGGTTCGGAGCAAACTCAGTTAAGCTTCGACCCATACAACGACTGGTTTCCGCATGTTTCACCCGATGGCCGGTGGCTGGTTTTCATTTCCTATGAGCCCGAAATTGCTGCCGACGATCATCCCTTCTATAAAAATGTGTACCTGCGTCTCATGCCTGCACAAGGCGGCGAGCCCAGGGTTATTGCCTATGTTTACGGAGGACAGGGATCGATGAACGTATTCAACTGGTCGCCCGATGGTAAACAAATTGCCTTTGTGAGCAACACCAAAATGAAAAACAAACAAAAAAATACAGACCATGATTAAAAACCCGATAGACTACTCTTTTGGCCCCGCAGGGAGAAATGCCGGAATACTCATCTTTGTTGCCGGTTTGGCTGTGATTTACTTCAGTTATCTGGGGATCGCACTGACCCTGGTGGGGGCAACGATGGCCTTCACAAGAACCACAACCATCATTGACACCCGGGAAAAAAGAATCAGGTTCGATGAGAAACTGATGGGAATTTTTGGCTTTGGAAAATGGATTGATCTTTTGCCCGCCATGTATCTGAAAATTGAAGCTGAGACCCGGGGTTTCAGTATTAACAGTCAGAGCAATAAAACTTTCAACCTGAAAGAGAAAAGCTATAAAATTATCCTTTTAAATCAAGAAGGAGAAAAAGTTATGCCAGTAAAAAAATGTCGGAACAAACAGGATGCAGAAAATGATCTTACTGTTTTAGCCACACAGATGGGGCTGGATGAAAAGAAAGCTTAACAAACAACAGAATAAAAAGCTTGTCAACGAAAAAGGGATTGCACTAAACAACTTGCAATCCCTTTTTTGTAAACAGGCAGATTTCGGCCCTGTAAATGCCAGGCCCCATTGCTTGTATCATTTAATTAATCATCAGTATCTTCCAGTTTTTCTTCATGGTATTTTAAAGCCCATCTGATTAAAAAATAACTGGCTGCAATTACCAGTGGCCATAATAAGAGCCACATTATTCCTGATAGTATCATTTTTCGCTGCTTTTAGAATTAATAATGCGCCTCGGTATCGAGGTCTTTCTCGTTCATTTTCTTATTATTCAACGACTTCCACACATACCAGATGTAAGCGATCACAAAGGGGACCATCAGCGAAACCAATGACATCACCCGGAGAGTAAATTCACTCGATGAACTGTTACGGATATTAATTGACGACTGAAGATCGTAAGCCGAAGGATAATAACAGGTGTTATTGTAACCCGCAATAAGGAAGAGCGCCAGAACAGTAAGAACAGTGCCTGCACCACTCCACCAGATTCCCTTTCCTGCCTTACGGAAGAGGTCGGTATAAATCCCGAACAAAACCAACACCACTCCCACCAGAAATCCAATCAAAACCAGCGGCATTTGTAAGAGGTTGTGCAGGTATTTGAACTTTTCCATGCTTACAAGCATCGTTTCAGGATGGTAGGCAAAGCCCTTCTTCAGCAGAAGCACTACGACGAAAGTCAAAAAGAAAACCAAAAAAGGAAGCAGATTGATCCATAGCTGCCTTTTCATCCTTTTCTCCATCACCTCGTGGTCGATACTGTTGAAAAAATATTGTAAAGCCAGTACTCTTGCAAGGAAGAAGACAGTCAGTCCCAGTGCCACATTGTGAAAATTAAGCACTGCTTCCAATCCGCGGGTACTTGTTTGCCAGCTTACCTGGTTGTAATCGTTGAGCGAGAATTGAGCTCCATTGAAAAAAGTTCCGACAGCAGTCCCAATCAGTATGGTTCCAAGCAATCCGTTGACAAACAAAAACACTTCGTAAGTTTTGGCTCCCAGAAAGTTAGCCGGCTTTTTTCTAAACTCGTACGAAACGGCCTGTATGATAAAGGAAAACAAAATGGCCATCCATACCCAGTAGGCACCGCCAAAGCTGGTCGCATAAAAAAGTGGGAAGGAGGCAAAAAATGCTCCTCCAAAAGTGACCAGGGTGGTAAAAGTCAGTTCCCATTTGCTTCCGAGTGTATTCACAATGATGCTTCGTTCATTCTCGGTTTTTCCCAGCGTATACAACAAGGTTTGTCCTCCCTGCACAAACATTAAAAAAACCAGCAGGGCACCCAGTAATGAAATAACTAACCACCAGTATTCCTGCAAAAAAGTATAGCTTATTGCACCAATCATTGATGACCTCCTTTCTCGTCTTTAGGTCCAATTTTTATTTGTTTCACCATGATGCCAATTTCAGCGATCAGCAGACTGGTAAAAATAGCGGCAAACAACCAGAAGGTAATTTGTACCGAGCTGGTTGAGATGTTTGAAACGGCAGTAGTGGTGGGCATTAAGTCCTGAATTACCCAGGGCTGACGCCCGAATTCAGCAACCATCCACCCCAGCTGACTTGCCAGATACGCCAGCGGTATGGTCAGCAGCGCCAGTTTCAGGAACCAGCGGCGTTTCTCCAGCGTGCCCCTCAGCAGCCACCATAGTGAAAGCACAAAGAGCCCAAGGAACCAAAACCCGAGAATCACCATAATGTGAAAACTATAGAAAGCCAGTGGGACATGAGGAATCAGGAAATCGGGATCATCGATGTAACCATAGCCCAGGTATTTAAAATAGTTTTCCTGAAAGCGTTCACTTACCAGCATTTCGCGAAGCTCGTTACTTTCGGCAAGGTTCCCGCTTTTCTTAGCTTCCTTAAAAGCAGTCAGCTTTTCAACGGCGTACCGCCCCCTTTCCATCTTTTCGTGAGCCGACATGATTCCCTGTTCTTCGTTCCCTTTAATCAGGTCGTTGATTCCAGGAACAAAGGCATTCCAGTCGAGAAAGGCCATGTAGGACAAAAAGTTGGGGATTTCAATTTTGAAAGAAAAATCCATCAGGTTTTCATTTTCAGGGTCGCTGTCGGAAGATGACATCAGACCAATGGCAACCAGCGGTGCACCATTCTGACCATTGTAAAGTCCTTCGATGGCTGCAAATTTCATGGGTTGCACCAGCGCCACCTGCCGTGCCGAACCATCACCGGTCATAATCAGTGCCAACGACGATACAATGCCGAATATGGCTGCCACCATGATGCTTTTTCGGGCTTCAATCACATGTCGCTTGCGCATTAAAAACCAGGCCGAAACACCAATTACAAAAACAGCCGACAACACAAAACCCGAAGTGATGGTGTGTAAAAACTTGTTGATGGCTACCGGTGAAAACAATACTTCCCAGAAGCTGGTCATTTCGTTACGTGCTGTGTCGGGATTAAAATGAGTTCCCACAGGACTTTGCATCCAGGCATTGGCCACCAGAATCCACAGCGCCGAAAGGTTGGCACCAATGGCCACCAGCCAGGTCGAAATCAGATGGAAACGCTTGCTCACCTTATTCCATCCAAAAAACATGACCGCAATGAAGGTCGATTCGAGGAAGAAAGCCATGATCCCCTCGATGGCCAGCGGAGCGCCAAAAATATCGCCCACAAACCACGAATAATTCGACCAGTTGGTTCCAAATTCAAATTCGAGAATAATGCCCGTTGAAACACCAATGGCAAAGTTGATACCGAAGAGCGTCATCCAAAAACGGGTCATCCGCTTCCACTCGGGACGACCGGTTTTTACATAAATGGTCTCCATGAAGGCAATGATAAAGGTGGTGCCAAGCGTTAGCGGCACAAATAACCAGTGATACATTGCCGTTAAAGCAAACTGGGCCCTCGACCAGTTTACCAGAGACAGGTCAATTGATTCAAACATAGTATTGGTTTTATTTTGTCAAATTTTCCAGAACATGCATTCCCCGTTCCTCATCAGTTTTGTACTTATGTTCAAAATTATCTGAAAAAAAGAACAACTTCATCAGAAAAAAGATCAAAAAAAGTTTCAAAAGAATCAGCAACCAAAGTGATTTTCCCCAGGTCATCTGTCTGAAACCATCGGCATAAAAATTAAATATATTCTTTAACACCTTCATTGATTATTCTTTAGAAAATAAAACTGCACATAAAAGAAAGATTTTATGAACATTCTATTTCACTTTTGGTTAAAGATAACAAACCTATAGAAACCATAAAACAGAAGACTAATTTAATTGAATAGATCATGCGCAAATTAATGCTAACCACCTCTATTCTTTTTATCACATTAATCCTGGCTTTCGGACAAAATTTTAGCGACAACGACAATGATCCTGAAATTGGTGTGGTAGAACATTTGGGGGATTATTTTCCCGAAGGGGTACAACTCATTACCGAAAATCTCGACACGGTCGATTTGCTTTCTCTGGTCGATAAACCTACCATCATTAATTTTGTGTACTACCGTTGTCCGGGAATATGCAGCCCGCTGATGGGCGGGATTGCTGAGGTAGCCGACAAGTCGGATTTGGTATTGGGTGAAGACTATCAGATTTTAACCATCAGTTTCGATCCTTCGGAAACCATCGACCTGGGTACGCGTAAAAAGGCAAGTTATTTTTCCCTGATGAACAAAAAAGATCAGGCCGAAAAAGGCTGGCTTTTTTTCACTTCCGACAGTGCCAGCATTGCAAAAGGAACCAATGCCACCGGTTTTAAATACAAAAAAACAGGCAACGACTTTCTGCATGCTGCATCGGTTGTCATACTCGCTCCCGATGGAAAAATTGTGAGATACCTCAACGGCATTTATTTCTTACCCTTCGAATGGAAAATGGCACTCATTGAAGCAGCCAGGGGCCAGATTGGACCCAGTATCAATAAGGTACTGCAGTTTTGTTATTCGTACGACCCGGTAGGGCAAACCTACATGCTAAACATTACCAGGGTATTTGGCGTGATGATGATCTTTCTTGCAGTTATTTTTCTGATCATTCTGATCGTAAAATCGAAAAAAAAGAAGCAACCATTAAACACTTAATAAATAATGTCAGCAAGCGTTAACCTAACCGCAGAACCCGATTACCTGCACATTCCCGGAAAGAAAGGCCTTTTGAGCTGGATTTTTTCTACCGATCATAAACGAATCGGTCTGCTCTACCTCTATTCAATTATGGCCTTTTTTCTGGTTGGTCTTAGTTTAGGACTGGCCATGAAGTTTGAATTGCTGGCTCCCGGAAAAACCATCATGGGAGCTCAGGCCTACAACAGTACCTTTACCCTTCATGGTATCATCATGATCTTTTTGATTGTGATACCCGGCCTGCCCGCAGTGTTCGGTAATTTCTTCCTGCCCATCATGATTGGTGCGAAGGATGTTGCCTTCCCCAGGCTTAACCTTTTGAGCTGGTGGGTTTACATTATTGGTGCAGCCATTGCCATTTCTTCGCAGTTTTTGGGTAGTGGTGCGCCCGATACCGGATGGACATTTTATGCTCCCTACAGCTTTAAAACGGGCACCAACATGTTGCCGGCTGTACTCGGAGCATTTGTACTTGGTTTCTCATCCATTCTCACCGGGCTTAATTTCATTGTTACCATTCACCGCATGCGCTGTCCCGGAATGACCTGGTTCAAAATGCCGCTTTTCCCCTGGACCTTGTATGGTACAGCATGGATTCAGCTATTGGCCACTCCGGTAGTAGGCATCACCCTGCTCATGGTGATTCTTGAGCGCACCCTCAGCATTGGATTTTTCGATCCTGCACTGGGAGGCGATCCGGTACTCTATCAGCACCTTTTCTGGATCTATTCCCACCCGGCTGTTTACATTATGATACTGCCGGCCATGGGTGTCATCAGCGAAATCATCCCGACTTTTTCACAAAAACACATTTTTGGCTACAAAGCCGTGATCGTATCCACCATGGCCATTGCCTTTGTGGGTTATTTTGTTTGGGGACATCACATGTTCACCTCGGGCATGAGTGGAAAATCGCTCTATGCTTTCTCCCTTTTGACTTTTTTGGTAGCCATCCCAAGCGCCATCAAGGTTTTCAACTGGGTATCAACCATGCACAAAGCATCGATTAACCTGAAAACACCGTTTTACTGGGCTGTAGCCTTTATCTTTGTTTTCATGGTGGGTGGCTTATCGGGCATTGTGCTTGGATCGCTGGCAACCGATGTTTACCTGCATGATACAGCCTTTGTGGTAGGCCACTTCCACTACATTGTGTTTGGAGGAACCGGCTTTGCTTTTCTGGGTGCCATACATTATTGGTTCCCCAAAATATACGGACGCATGTACGATGCCAAATGGGCCAACACGGGCCTGATGATCATGTTCATCGGCTTCAACGCGCTTTATGCCCCGATGTTTTATTTAGGAATGATGGGGATGCCCCGCCGCTATTTCGACTATTTACCCGAATTTCATGCAGCCAACATCCTTTCAACCATGGGATCGTGGGTAATGGCCATGGGTATTATCATTATCATCATCAACCTGATTCGCTCGGCCCGCCATGGCGAAAAGGGAGCAATGAACCCTTGGAACGGTAAAACCCTCGAATGGACTGTTCCATCGCCCCCTCCGGTGTTAAACTTTGACAAAATTCCGGAACTTGGAGAAAATGACGGACCTTACGAATACTAAAACTTAACGAAACAAGATGACCGATTTACATTTACATCGCGACGACGAGGCGTCGAAAATTGGCATGTGGCTTTTCATTTTTACCGAATTGCTGCTTTTTGGCGGCCTGTTTATTGCCTATTCGGTATTCCGGCTGAACAACCCCGATGCCTTTCACCTTGCAGCCGAAGAACTCGACAGAACAGTTGGACTGGTTAACACCATCGTGCTGCTCATCAGTAGTGCTACCATTGCCATGGCTTTTTCGGCCATTCAGATGGGCAAAACCAGACAAAGCAAACTATTGCTGACCCTGACCATTATTTTCGCTTTTATTTTCCTTATTAATAAGTACTTTGAATGGGGTGCCAAATTCGAACACCAACTCTACCCCGGATCGAGCTACCTGATGGAGCTTAGTCAGGGTGAAATCCTGTTTTTTGGACTTTACTTTGCCATGACAGGCCTGCATGCCCTTCACATTGTAATCGGCCTTGTGTTGATGTTTGTAGTACTGGCCCGGCTTCAAAATGGAAAAATAAGCCGCGACAACAATGTTCTTTTGGAAAATTCAGGGCTGTACTGGCACCTGGTTGACATTATATGGATTTTCCTTTTTCCCTTGTTTTACCTGATAACCTGATTTTTATGAGCAACAACGAAACCCATCATATTGTATCGTATCGAAGCTATTTACTGATACTGGCAGGCTTAATAATACTGACCCTGCTTTCGGTTGCCATTACAGGCATCGAACTGAGAGAGTATACCGTGGCGGCGGCCCTGGTATTTGCCTTTGTAAAGTCGTTTCTGGTACTGAGTTATTTCATGCACCTGAAATTCGACAAACCCCTGTATCGCCGCATGGTGATGTTTGTGTTTGTATTGTACTTTGCGGTATTGTTCATCACTTTTGTTGATTATGTTACTCTATAATGTTATGTACGAAAATCCTGACCTAGCAGCATCCAACTTTGTAAAAGGGGTAGATACCGCCTTCGTTATCACCTTTGCAATTTCATTCTTTTTCCTGATTGCCATTACGGCAACCATGATTTACTTTCTGTTTCGTTACAATAAGAAGAAAAATCCAAAGGCAACCCAGATTAAAGGCAGTACCAAATTGGAGATTATCTGGACCGTAATTCCGCTTATTCTTGTTTTGCTCATGTTTTACTATGGCTGGGCCGGCTGGAATCCCATGCGTACGGCTCCCAAAGATGCCTTCGTGATTACTGCCGAAGCCCGGATGTGGAATTTCAATTTCATCTATCCCAATGGTAAACGGGAGAAAGACCTGATCATCCCCATAAATCAGCCCATCAAACTCGACCTGGTTGCACTCGACGTAATCCACAGTCTTTACATCCCTGCTTTCAGGGTAAAAGAAGACATGGTTCCCGGGCGGGAAAAAATGATGTGGTTTACGGCTCAACAGATTGGTGAATACGATTTGTTCTGTGCCGAATACTGCGGTCTGAATCACTCCTACATGCTATCGACCGTAAAAGTACTAAGCGACAGCGCCTTTCAAAGCTGGTACGTCGATACCACCCAGGTGGCAGCTTCGGCTTCAGGCGCCGATCCGGCCCAGGCCGGCTACGACCTGATGCAGCAAACCGGTTGTTTTGCCTGTCACTCGGTCGACGGCAGTAAACTGGTCGGCCCCAGTTACAAAGGTCTTTTTGGATCAACCCGAACCGTACTCACTCCCAGTGGCGAGAAAGAAGTGACTGCCGATGAGGAATACATCCACCGTTCAATTTATTATCCCAATGCCGAAATTGTTGACGGCTTTAACCGGGGCTTAATGCTTCCATACAAAGACCAGCTTTCGAACGACGACATTGACCTGATGATAGAATACCTGAAAACCTTAAGCAACTGATTTTGAAAAACGATCATAACATAACATTCAGGCAGAAGTGGAAAGCCCTGCTCATTCTGACCAAATTTAAGGTTTCGATTGCTGTTATGCTTTCGGCCTTTGCCGGTTATGTACTTTATAGTACACACATCGAATGGGAATTGTTTGCCTTCTCACTGGGTCTGCTTTTGATCATTGCTGCCTCGTCGGCCATCAATCATATTCAGGAACGCAAATACGACCGGCTGATGCCGCGCACGGCCAACAGACCATTGCCTTCGGGTACGCTGAGTCTCAACGAGGCGCTGCTGGCTACCCTGCTGCTTACCCTGACAGGATCGGTCCTGTTGCTTTTCCTCTTCCCGGTTGAGGTGTGGCTGGCCAGCCTGCTGGCTGCTTTTTGGTACAACGGAATTTATACCCCGCTGAAACGGAAAACTTCGTATGCCATTATTCCCGGTTCTATGGTTGGTGCCATTCCTCCATTTATAGGGTACATGGCTGCCGGAGGCTTTCCCTTCGATCGGCAGGTGGTGGTCCTGGCCGTCTTCTTTTTTATCGGACAGATACCTCACTTTTGGTTATTAATGAAGAAATACCACGTCGACTACCAAAAAGCCGGCTATCCGGTAATCAACGAAAAAATGAATGAACAGCAAATCAACCGGATGATTACCACCTGGATGACTGCCGGAATCGCTTCAGCCCTGCTGGTATCGCTGGCCGTACCCTTTTCACGTGCTGCCAGTTTCATCATCATGGCTTATTGTCTTTATTTCATTTTTATTATTGGAAAAGATCTCATCCGAAAAACAGAGTTGCAATTTGGAAAAAACTTTCTGATGCTCAACATGATGTACCTACTGGTCATGCTGATTATCATAGTCGATTTCACCATATAAACCAAAGATCATGAAAAACATTTCTTTAATCATTATTGGCATTTTACTCGGAGCCATTGCCGTTCTGCTCATTAAACCCAAGGCGCCGGGTAGTGAATATTTTACCGAAAAGGAATCGAAATATTCATTTGAGGAAACAGTGGCCCAGCTTGAAGCCACAGTAGCTGAAACCAGCGGATGGAAAATTCTGCACACCTACGACCTGCAAAAATCGATGGAAAAAAATGGTTACAAGGTTTTACAGGCAAAAGTTTTTTCACTTTGTAATCCTGAATACGCTTCAAAAATTCTGTTCAGTAATCAGGAACGGGTTGTAAGCAGTATGATGCCCTGTCGTGTTTCGGTATATGTAAAGCAAAACGGTAAAACCTATATCTCCACCATGAACTCGGCCGACATGGCAGCGCGGATGGGTGGACTGGTTGAGGAAGTAATGAGCAAAGCCGATGCCGATATGGCACGCATCATCAATGATCTTTTAAAAGAATAATCATGAAACAATTAGCTATGGTATTGTTTGCACTGTTCGTATTGGCGGCTTGCAACAACAAATCAAAAAGCAATACAGAAGTACTTTCTGCTGCACCCGACACACTGCAGACCATATTGCATGTCGAAGGCATGACCTGCGATCACTGTGAAATGACAGTACAAGGCAGTGTTGCCGGTTTGGCAGGTCTTGTAAGCATCGAAGCCAACCATGTCGATTCATCAACCGTGGTGAAGTACGATGCCTCACAGCTTAGTCTGAAACAAATTACCGAAGCCATCGAGAAAAAAGGATACAAGGTAGTCGGCGAAAAGTAAACATACGTTGAATTGCGCGGCAAAAAAGCTGGCTGTTGTATTTCCAGCCACGCGCTATACAAAAAAATTAAATCATTCATTGCATGGCCGTTGGGGTGTACCTGTTTTTATATATATGGCATCCCTGACGGCTCTTGTTTTATGTATACCGGTGAAAGTAGAAATAACACTGAATGACAAGTGACTACTAACAGAAAGGGGCACGAAGTTTCCCCCGTACCCCCACATGTTTGGCGTGATCCCGGCGGGGCTCGAACCCACAACCTGCGGCTTAGAAGGCCGCTGCTCTATCCAGTTGAGCTACAGGACCGCTGTACAATACTTTCTGGTATTGCTTTTCAATGCGGCTGCAAATATAAAAAATCAAAGCTTAAAAAAAGAGCTTTGGTTCAAGAAAGTCCCATTTTTATACCGAACGCTTTCGTTTTCTCCGGGTATTATGATAAACAATTTCCATGGCTTTTAGTATGGCCAGATTGATAGGAAACAACATAGCGCCATATTGATTGTCAATGGCCCTTAATTTCATGTAGTAATCGGAATAAACCGGTGCCAGCTTCTGCAAATTCAAATCAAATTGTTCCTGATCGGCAATCTGGCTTTTCAAAATAGTGCAAGCACTGTACGATTTGCGCCCGGTTTTTAAAACGGATGCTCCATTTCCAAATAAACGGCATACAACACCACGATGAGCATATTCACTGCATCTGCCATTGCTTTCAAGTGTTTCGCCCTCAACCAAAAAACACCGTTGTTGCTGAAGCCCTTTCAAATCCCAATACCGGTCGTCGAGCGTCCCGTTGAGATACAACTTATAGGCAAATGGTAAAAACTCAAGAGGCGATGCACTCACATTTTTACCATGGCAACAACGTGCACATCCTGAAGGGCATTGCACTTTTGTTGCATCCAGAAACCTTTTACCGGCCTTATCAATCTGTGCATAAATACGCTCCACTGCACGAACGTTCTTTTCTATCTGCATAAACTCTTTTATAATATCTTTTGAATGCTCAAAAAATCCGGGCAAATATACGTGATAAAGCCATAAATGATTCCATTTAAATACTATTTAATTTAAAACACAAACAACTACTAAGCAGACGATTGACAATACAAATCATTTTCCTCCTCCCCAATGGCCCGTCGAACCGTTTTTTAAACGCCTGACAAGGCCGGCAAGTAAGGCTAAATGCTATATTCGGAAGGTGGAAAAGAAAAAAATCCGGACTACAGGCCCGGATTTATCATTGAGATGATCAAGAAATCACATCAGAAAAATACTATTCTTCTTACACTGATCAACCATTTCGTCGGGCCAGATGGAAGCCTGAACTTCTCCTATGTGCGCCTTGCGCAGGAAATACATACACAAGCGCGACTGACCAATTCCTCCTCCAAACGACAGGGGCAGTTCATCGTTGAGCAGCATGCTGTGGAAAAGCAGCGATTTGCGGTCCATGGCATCTTCCTTTTCAAGCTGCTTTAGCAAGGCTGTTTTGTCGACCCTGATTCCCATTGAAGAAATTTCGAAAGAACGCTCTAAAATCGGATTCCAGATCACGATATCACCATTCAATCCTTTTAAACCATTACCGGTTTCTGTAATCCAGTCATCATAATCAGGAGCCCGTCCGTCGTGTTTCATTCCATTCGAAAGTTCTGCTCCAATTCCAATTATGAAAATGGCCCCAAAGCGTTTTGATGCTTCATTCTCCCGTTCAAAAGGTGTTTTATCGGGATACATTTGAAGCAATTCTTCGGTGTGAATGAAAGTAATTTCGTCGGGCAACTGTGGCAGCAGTAAAGGGTACTCCTCATAAATCTGGAATTCGGTACGTTTAAGCACCCCGTAAAGCCTGCGAACTACCTGCTTCAAGAACTCCAGATTGCGCTGCCCGGCTGTCATAACCACTTCCCAGTCCCATTGATCAACATAAAGTGAATGTATGTTGGTCAGCTCTTCATCGGCTCTGATGGCATTCATGTCGGTATACAATCCATAGCCTGCCGGGACCTCCAGCTTCCCGAGGGTCATGCGCTTCCATTTTGCCAGCGAATGAACCACCTCAGCCACCTGACCATCCATTTCCTTGATAGGAAAGTTAACAGCCCTTTCGGTACCGTTCAAATCATCGTTAATACCTGTTCCCCGCAGTACAAATAAGGGGGCAGTTACCCGTCGTAACTTCATTTCGGCCGACAAGTTGGCCTGAAAATAATCTTTTACCAGCTTAATCGCCTTCTCGGTTTGAACCGGATCGAGTAGTGGCTGGTAATTGTCAGGAATTTGTAATTTCATATAATATCTCTAAATTGTTGCTGTAAAAAATGTTGAATCATTTTAGTTAGTGCAACATTGAACAAAAAACTTCCTCATTCGCAATCTTGCATTATTTTTAAATTAATTACAACACAAAGTTAAAGATTATGGGCAAAAAGCTTTCATTTTATCAGTAAAATTGCCTAATAAATATCAAAAAACCACAACAACTCAACCTTATGAACATACGATTTCGTTGGTCCTATAAAGCAAAAATCCTGGCAACCTTGCTTTCCGTTACAGGTTTTATTTTTATTTCAATTCTTGTTTTTTACTTTTTAAATTTTCAGAAGGTCGTGTACAACGATGCGACCCGAATGGTCAATGCCAATGCTCGTGAAAACGCCAATCAAATTGCAGGTGAATTCAATACCGACATCGGGGTATGCCGCTCACTGGCCAATGTAATTGCCTCTGTTGAAGGCTATCACAGTTCGGAGCGCTGGCCCGAATACGTCGATCAGCTGAAAATGATCGACCGTCGGTCGGAAGGTTATCTGAATGTTTGGACCAGCTTTGAGCTATCATCCTTTCGAAAAGGGTACACAAAAGACCATGGACGCAGGGTACTCAATGTATATACAAGCAAGCAGCAACAACACGTAAACGATTATTTTAAAAATCTCGAAGGCGATGATATTGGCAGCAGCTACCATAAAATCAAGCTGTCGAAACAAGAAGCAGTGATTGAACCCTACTTGTTTTCATTAACGGGAAACAAGGAAGACGAACAGCTGGTAACCAGTATTTGTGTTCCCATTTTGAACAACAGCAATAAATACATCGGCCTGGCCGGAATCGACATTGGTCTTGACCGTTACAAAAAGCTAACCGAAGCCATTAAACCGTATGCTGAAAGCTATGCTTTCATGATTGCTTACGATGGTACAGTGATAACCCATCCCGACACCAGCATCATTAACCAATCCTTCATCGATGCTTATCCCGGCATTGAGGAAGCCTATAACTTAATCGCTCAATTTCAGGCTGGCGATCCGGTATCGTTCAGGCACAGTTCCGAACAAGGTGATTATTACTATTCTTTCGCTCCCATTGTTATTGGTGATACCGAGACTCCCTGGACCCTCGCTACCGTGACACCAGCCAGGGTCATTTTCTCTGAATCGCGGGCCATACTCTGGCAAACCATAATACTGGGCTTACTGGGAGCACTGGTTTTCTCACTTGTAACCTGGCTCATTGTAAACCGGTTAACCCGAAACATCAAACAATTTACCCTTTTTGCCAACCGGGTCAACGAGGGAGAATTAACCGCCTCGCTCGACATCGAGCGCAACGACGAAGTAGGCATGCTGGCCGATGCACTGCGCCGCATGGCAGCCTCATTACGAGAAATAGTCAATCAGCTGAAAATAAGCTCTGCCAATATTAGCGAAGCAAGCGAACTACTCAACACCAATTCGCAGTCGATCTCCTACAGCGCCAGTAAGCAGGCTGCCGAGGTAGAAGAGATTTCCTCGGCACTTGAACAAATGGTCACCTTTATTGAACAAAATGCTCAAAACTCGAAAACAACCGAAGAAATAGCCCTTTTATCAAAAGAGCTGGTGAATCAGAGCAGCGTGGCATCCAATAAGGCATCCAAAAGTATCCTCGAAATTACAAGCAAAAACAAACTCATTTCCGACATTGCTTTTCAAACCAACATCTTATCACTCAACGCTGCCGTCGAAGCAGCCCGTGCAGGTGATGCCGGCCGTGGTTTCAGTGTGGTGGCTAGTGAAGTACGCAAACTGGCAGAGCGAAGCAAAATAGCAGCCGAAGAAATCGCCAAATTATCCGATGTGATGGTCAATGATTCGGGCCAGGCCGAACAATCGCTCAATTCGGTACTGCCTGAAATTGCAAAAACCACCAACCTGGTTCAGGACATTTCGGTGTCGAGTAAGGAACAGGCGGAAGGTGTCAGGCAAATCAACATGTCAATCAGAGAACTGAACGACATCACCCAGGACAATGCCTCATCGGCCGAAAACCTGGCAGCCAGCGCCGAAGAGTTATCGGCTCAGGCCCGGCAACTCGAAGAGTTGATTGGTGCCTTTAAATCGTAAAACAAAAAAGAGGGCTGATCCCTCTTTTTTTTATCACTTGATTGGTACCTGCCGTTTAAATTCAAGTTCCAGCGACATGAACGTTTCAGTACGTGCTATGCCGTCAATCTTCTGAAATTCTTCATCGATAATCTGTTTCAGATGCTTGTTGGTCTTGGTCATTATTTTGACAAAAATGGCGTACTGTCCGGTGGTATAGTGACATTCTACAATCTCCGGAATTTTCTTTAGCGCTTCAACAACCTGCTGGTGAAACGAAGCTTTTTCGAGATGAATGCCCATGTATGCACAAGTGTTATAGCCCATTTTCTCAGGACTCACAATGAACTCCGAGCCGGTAACCACCCCCATATTCAACAGACGCTGAACCCTTTGATGAATGGCAGCCCCTGATACGCCACATTCCCTGGCTACTTCAAGAAACGGAATGCGTGCATTCCGCGTAATTAATGATAATATTTTCTGATCGAGTTCATCGATATGCAATTGGTTTAATTTTTCCACACTCATCATCATCTAATTTGTAATTTGAAATCGTAAGCTAAATGTACAAAAAAACTACAGATAATAAATATTGCTGCGGAAATCATCAGCAATATTTTCAGATTAAAAGAAAAAATAAGCTTGAACCAATAAGTTAGGCACTTGTTTCTACTGCATCATTGCGTCAATTCAAAGTTTAGGATTTAAAACATTCAGGGTTTATCAAATAATTGGTTAATTTGTAAAAAAATAATCGAATGGAATTTTCACTCAACAAGAAATCATCCAGCTATCGGAAGATTGAAAAATACGATGAAAAGATAACCGATGATTTATCAGCTCATTATCAGTCGATCATTGAATTACTGGGAGAAGATCCGGCACGCGAGGGTCTCGAGAAAACACCGCTAAGAGTTGCCAAAGCCATGCAGTTTTTACTTCAGGGCTATGAAATGAACCCGGAACAAATCCTGCGTTCTGCCATGTTCAAGGAAGACTACCGGCAAATGGTAGTGGTAAAAGACATTGAACTGTTTTCGATGTGCGAACACCACATGCTTCCTTTTATCGGAAAGGCACATGTGGCCTACATCCCCAATGGCTACATTACCGGCCTCAGCAAGGTGGCCCGTGTGGTCGAAGCTTACTCAAGGCGTTTACAGGTGCAGGAACGGCTTACCACACAAATCAAACAATGCATCGACGAAACCCTGCACCCCCTGGGAGTGGCAGTAGTCATCGAAGCCCAGCATCTATGCATGCAAATGCGCGGCGTGCAGAAACAACATTCGGTAACGACCACCTCCGACTTCACAGGTGCCTTTAACCGGGTAGCCACCCGTGAAGAATTTCTGAAAATTATTGGAACCAATTTACACTAAACAAACACATTCCCATCTTCAATGAGCATCCTCATCAAAAAGGTTCAGCTGAACAATCAGACCAAAGACATTTACATTGCCGGTAACACCATTCAGCACATTGGCGAACAGCTCGATCTGAAAGCCGATCGGATTATCGACGGTAAGGACAAGGCAGCTGTACCAGGGTTGGTAAACGGCCACACCCATGCAGCCATGTCGCTCATGCGGGGTTATGCCGACGACATGCCGCTGATGCCCTGGCTCGAAGAAAAAATCTGGCCGCTTGAAAAAAAGCTGACCGAGGAAGATGTGTATATTGGAGCTAAACTGGCCTGTCTTGAAATGATCAAAAGCGGGACCACGCTTATGATCGACATGTACCACTTTTTACCGGGAACAGCCCGGGCAGTCGAAGAAATGGGCATCAGAGGAATGCTGACCTTTGCCGGCTTCGATTTTGATCAGGAGGAACTGGCTAAAAAATACATGAAAACGGTCAGTAGCTACTATCAAAACATGGAGCATTTTTCCAAACGCATTCAATTTGCCATGGGCCCTCATGCCATTTACTCGGTTTCCACCAAATTGTTAAAATGGATCAGGGATTTCGCTGCCGATCATGCTTTGAAAATTCAAACCCACCTGGCTGAAACCACACGGGAAACTGAAGATGCCATTAAAAAATTTGGAATGCGCCCGGCACGCTACCTCGAATCAATCGGCTTCCTGGATAGCAATGTCAGCCTGGCCCACGCCATCTACCTTAACAACGAAGATATCGATATACTGGCCGATACCGGCGCACAGGTCGTGCACAATCCGGCATCGAACATGAAGCTGGCCTCGGGCAATCACTTTCGCTTTGCCGATTTTAAAAAAGCAGGCATCCCCGTCAGCATCGGTACCGATGGTGCCTGCTCGGGAAATAATCTCGACATGTTCGAGGCCATGAAATTGGCAGCCCTCATGGGCAAGGTCACCTGGCAGGATCCGACCCTTTGGACTGCCGAGGACACCTTTGCTGCGGCAAGCAGTGTGGCTGAAATACTTACAGGCTTCAAAACAGGCAAAATTGAAGAAGGCTATCTGGCCGACATCAACCTGATCAATTTAAAGTTGCCCGAAATGACGCCCAATTTCAACCTCATCTCCAACCTGGTTTATTCGGCCAGCGGAAACGTGGTGGATACCGTGATTTGTGACGGTAGAATTCTGATGGAAAACCGACATGTTCCCGGCGAAGAAGCCATTCTGGAAGCAGCCTCAAATACTGCCTTCAATTTAATCGGGCGCTGATACCGTAAACGGGATGGAAAACCGAAAAGTACTTCCTTTTCCTTTTTCAGAGTTGATACTGATTTCACCTCCCAATAAGCTTAAAATCCCCCTGGTAATCGAAAGCCCCAGTCCGGTTCCTTCTCTTTGTGCACGTTCATCAAGTTGATTAAAACGCTCAAAAATTGCTTCAAAATTTTCCTTATCAATACCAGATCCGGTATCGCTGACAAAGAAACTGACTGTTTCTTCTTCAGCCTTTTCAATTCCAAAAACAATGCGTCCTCTTTCAGTAAACTTCAGTGCATTGTTGAGCAGGTTGATAAAAACCTGATTCAGCCTGGTTTGATCGGTATACAGCATTAATTCGGCATAGCCCTTACTGGTACTTACAATTTCAATGCTTGTTTTTTGCTTCTTCTTCCTTTCTTCTTTCATGGTTCTTTCAAGCGACCCAAGCAACTGAACCACATCGAAGCGGTTTCGGCTAATCTTCATCTGCTTCGATTCCAATTTTGAAATATCGACAATATCATCGATAATCCGAAGCAGATGACTCCCTCCATTTTCAATCAGGCGGGCATATTTCTGTTGCTCTTCAAACCCGAGTTCACCGGAAGCCAGAATGTATGAGAATCCCAGAATTGAGTTCAACGGGGTTCTGATTTCATGACTCATATTGGCCAGAAAAGCCGATTTCAGCTGGTCGCTTTCCATGGCTTTTTCCATGGCTTGCTTTAGCTCCGAATTGATTTGCCTGATTTCGTCCAGACGCCGGTGTAGCTCTTTATTCAAGGCACTCAAAGCATCATATTGTCGGGCAATCTGTTTGTTTTGCTCTACAATGGAGCGTCTTGCCATAACCCGTTCGTGTACATCCCTCACAATCCCAATCATGACCAATGGCTGGTTTGCTTCATTATATTTCACCGTGCGCCCATGTTCATTCACCCAGCGCCATTCTCCTTCCCTACTTCTCATCCGGTATTCACAATAAAACGAATCGGCTTTTTCTTTAAAATAAGCCTCCATCTTCTCATGAATCATCTTCAGATCATTAGGATGAATCAAAGCATGAAAAGCATCAATTGAATCAGGTAGCGCTTCGGCTGTGTAGGCAAGGCTTTTAAAAAGCTGAGGTGTAAATACAGCCTTTCTGGTCCGGTAATGTACTTCGTAAACCGATGCCTTGTTCACTTCGAGCGATAAATACAGGCGGTCCTGTATATGATGCAGGCGGCGCTCCGCTTTTCTCTTTTTAAGTAGCCCGGAAGCCTTGCTTTTCTTTATTTCTGTCTGCTCATTTTCCAGTGCTGCTTCCCTACCCAAAGCCGGCTTATTTTGTTTTTGAAGAAAGGCAGCCACAATTTTGCTGGCATGGCCCGCCAGCTCACAATCATCATTGCTTAAAAATCCATCATATTCAATTCCTCCGTTTGCCTTATCACCAAATGAAATTGGCCAATAAGCCCTTGCTTTACCCTCATGCTCATTCACAAAATGAAAGTTCGCTTCACGAAAGTGCCGTTTAAGTAAAGCAAGGTATTGCACCATGAGCATTTCATCATTGCTTTCGAGTAATAAAGCAGACAAATCATTTAAAAACTGATGTTTGAAATTGGCATTCTGCATAAATAATTCAATATAACATGTTCGAATAAGATGAATTCATGCGTCGAACAGGATTAAAAAAGGATCTGAATATACTATTTTTTTAATGCCCAATGAGCGATGTACCAGCTTAAGTTATTCAAAATAATCAACCACCTGTTCGAACATTCCGCACAAACTGCTTCAATTGCAGAGTTTTTACTTTGATGGTCGGCGCATTGTCTCAAAAATTTTACTTTTGCGCATCAAACAAAAACTTGTAATTACGAATGAACTTTCGTTCACCAAGGCCACATAGTAGTAGAAACCATTAAATCAAAAAAAAGAATAAAAATGAAGGCATTTATTTTTCCAGGTCAGGGAGCACAATATCCGGGAATGGGTAACGATTTGTACGAACGTACTGCCATCGGTCGTGAACTTTTCGATCGGGCCAATCAGCTTTTGGGTTTCGACATCACGGAAGTGATGTTTAAAGGAAGCGCCGATGAATTAAAACAAACCAGGGTGACCCAGCCGGCTATTTTTCTCCATTCGGTTATACTTGCAAAATCACTGGGTAAGATTTTTGAACCTCAAATGGTAGCCGGCCACTCGCTGGGCGAGTTTTCGGCACTGGTAGCTGCCGGAGCACTCAGTTTTGAAGACGGTCTGTTGCTGGTTTCAAAAAGAGCGCAAGCCATGCAAAAGGCCTGCGAAATGCAGGAGTCGACCATGGCTGCCATTGTGGGTCTCGACGACGACACGGTTGAATCGGTTTGCAACGAGGTAAGCGGCATTGTGGTGGCAGCCAATTACAACTGTCCCGGCCAGCTGGTCATTTCGGGTGCCGTCGACGCGGTAAATACTGCCTGCGAACTGCTGAAGGAAAAAGGAGCAAAACGCGCCCTTCTTCTGCCTGTTGGCGGTGCATTTCACTCACCCCTGATGGAACCGGCACGCGAAGAACTGGCTGCAGCCATTGCAGCAACCACTTTCAATGAGCCCATATGCCCGGTATTCCAGAATGTGAATGCGCAGCCCAATACCGACCCGTCGGCCATCAGGCAAAACCTGATTGCCCAGCTCACCGGCCCGGTACGCTGGACACAAACCATCGAAAACATGAGCGCTGCCGGAGCCAGCTCCTTTACCGAAGTAGGACCGGGAAAAGTATTACAGGGACTGGTAAAGAAAATTCATCGCGATGCCGTTTGTAATGGCTACGATCAGTTGCCCGAATAAGAAAACAAGCATACAAACAGGAGTATTCCGCCCTATTTCAGGCCGGAATACTCCTTCGCTTTTGTACACAGGCAGTCTCAAAAAGAAAACCGTCATGATGTTTTTCTTTCGTTATCAACAAGCAAATAAAGGGAGAAAATTCCAGCTTACAGGCAGCTTACTGCTCTTGTTCCTGTCGGGCACACTAAGTGCTGCTGAAAATACCGGCGATTTTCACATCTGGAATACCAACAGTGTGAAAGGATCGCTGACAGAAAAATGGACCCTCAGCTTTGCCAACAAAAACCACATCAGCACGCAGCTGCAGGCCATTGATTTAAGCTACTATGAAATGGTTGCCGGCCGATCGCTGAACCCGTGGCTCAGTACAGCCATTGGCTACCGCAACCTGTTTAGTAAAAAGGCAACAAACTGGAACGAAGAGCAAAGGCTCATGGTCTATCTTTCATACAAGGGAACAAAAGGAAAACTTTATGCGCGCTGTAGTATGCGCTTAAGCTATCGGTGGCTGCAAAACAGCAGCAACAACATGCGCTACTACAATAAACTAACAATAGGATCTTCCTTAAAGGCCGGGACCTTAAAACTCAGTCCCTACCTGGCAGAAGAAAGTTTTGTTCTTCTTAACAGCCAGGCTTTTCACATGGCACGGGTATTTGCCGGATGCAGTATTCACAACAACAGCCCGCTCGCCTTCGATTTTTATTTCGGACGTCATTACAGCAAAGCCAACGAGCAATGGTCGTACTATCAACTGGCAGGACTTGGATTGTCGTTTACTTTTTAGCAGGCAGTGCTGATCGTTGCAAAACGCTCACCACATCGAACAGCTCATTTTCAATAAGCTGCTGAAATTCCTTTTTTGAAGGATCTGCCAGGTAGTATTCCTTTTCCTGGTCGAGCACCTCAACATCCATGAAACGACGCAGCACTTCTATTGAACGTTCATCGGCATTCAACATGTACACAGCCAGTTTGCCCTCATAGAATTTTCCCATAAAAACGGAGAAATAGAGCGAATCGCGAAAGTTGGCAAAATAGAAATCGTTGTAATACTTCACCAACACCTCTCCTTCTCCGGGTGTTTTAGAATTCAAAACAAAGGTATCGGCGTCCACTACAAGATAGTCATTCATTATTGTCACCGACATCAGTGAATCGGAATAGTATCCCTGCAAGTCCTTTTCGAAATGCTTAATGGCCATCCCCTTTGCCGGTTGCGGAGTACTAAAGTACAACTGTGCACATTGGGTAAAGAATGGAATGATCAGGATTATTATTATTCTCTTCATATTCAACATTATTTCTGACGTATCATTATTTTTCTCGCTCTTCCATCCATCAGTATTTCAAGCGGACCCGAAAAACGTACGTGCTTGATATAGTTGGTGCGCCGCACTACGGGCAACACCTTCAGCATATCGGTATTGACAAACGACTCTCCCGAATTGTAAGGCACCGAAAAGTAGCCCACGTTCATCGAAGTGACATTGTGAAAAAAATGTGACCCGAGCGAGGCGTCGATCGGGAAATCCTCGAGCCCCAGTTCCACAATGACCCGGGCATTCGATATCTGCGACCACACTACCGGAATGCCGGTAAAAGGATCGAGTGTACCCCAGCGCCCCGGACCAATCAGTATATATTCCTTTTTTTCTTCAACCATCAGGTCATTCAAGCGTCCAAGCTCCCTGGCCATTTCACGCGTTCTGGTCCGGTCGAAACTGGCAATATCAACGTAAATCAAATCGCGGATATGATCCAGCTTTCCATTGCCCATGCCCCGGGTGGCATACATCAGGGTGTTGCTTCTGTCTGCCTCATCAATGTCAACCAGCACCAGATCTTCTTTTCTGATCAGGGGCTTGATTTGCAGCAGGTAAAGGGTGGGTTGTCCGTTCTCGTCCGATTTATCCAGATCGACCGAATATTCCAGTTCAACAGGTGCCCCCATGGCTTCCTTGAAAATGCTTAATAACAGATGAAGCGAATCGGCCAATGGTATATGATCGTATTTCAACACATTGGCAAAATCGATCACGCGGGGCCCCAGTTTTTGAGTACCCGGTAACAGCATGTCGTTTTCGAAATCATAAGTTGACACCAGGTGGGTAATGGTTCCGTCCTTCTCGGCCTCCCGAATGGGAAATTTTTTGATGGTTGCCATTTCTCCTTCACTATCGAGATCAAACTCGCTCCTGGTCATGTCGATGGCATAAAATTCCACCTGGGTATCACGCATCAGATCGTTCACCGAGGCAGGATTAATTTTGGGATAACGCGGACAAAAACGGAACGATTTCTCCCCACCAACCACATACATCCCCAGTCCTACTCCTGCCACCGAGAATCCATCCGACGGCTCCATGTAGGCCACCGGATAATAATTGTACGACTGGGCAATTCCACTAATGTGCGGATAATACTTCTGATTGTACTCATGCCCCACCACTTCCTGAATAATGACGGCCATTTTTTCCTCTTCCACCTTGTAATTCACGGCATTAAAATACGAACGGGCCGTATGGGCAAAGGTTGATGCATACACCAGCTTAATGGCCTCGCGCAACTGCTGGTGCCGTACATTGATATTGGGATGATTGTTGGGCAATAAAAAAGTGCTGTACACCCCTGCAAAAGGTTGTAGCAGCGAATCCTCGAACAAACCCGACGATCGAACGGCCAGTGGCTTTTTCATATTCACCAGGTATAGAAACAGCCGTTCGTTGAGTGCTTCACTTATTTTTCCCTTCAGAAAAAGCTCATTAATATTGTCGTAGTTGTGCTGAACAATAATCTTATTGTACAGATCGTTGGCCTCGATAAAGGCATCAAATTCGAGGGCTCCGATGATGGCAGTGGCGGGCATCCGAATGTTGATATTGGGGATAATTTTCTTGAAATCGATGTTTTCGATGAAGTTGGAAATAAACGCCAGTCCACGCCCCTTGCCTCCCAGCGATCCTTTGCTAAGTCTGATCAGATAACGGTTGCCTTTTACCAGGCTGGGGTCAAAGTTGACAATGCGCCCCCTCAACTGTTGCATCTTCACATTTTCGAATACCTTTAGAATAAAATCACGCACATCCTTTTTGTGCTCAAATTCATCGGCCTGTTTCACCATGAGCTGTTCGGCCATGTTAATCTCCCCCCGGGCCATGAGCCATTTCGAAAATTCATTGCGGGAAGCATGATACAAAATCGATTCAATGGGCACTTTTTTCATCAGTTCCTGAAACTCGTGCAGGGAATGGGCCTCGGCCACTTTGCGTCCGTCGGGCATTAAAAATTCAAAGTTTCCAAAGCCCAGCCGCCTGAATATATAACGTTGAATGTCTTTTGAAAGACTGTCGGAATTCTTATTGATGAAATCGGCCCCCACCGTAGCGGCCCTTTCCTCATTGCTTACATCGTGCGACTGCAGCAGGAGCGGAATTTCAAACTGAATGGTCTGTTTAACGTATTTCAGCAATTCAATTCCGGCATCAATGTCGTCGATCCCGTTGCGCGAAAACTTCACATCGCTGATGACACACAAGAGGTTGTCCTTGTACTTGTTAACGATGGCAATGGCTTCCTCGTAGTTACTAACCAACAGAATTTTAGGCCGTGCCCTCATTTTCAGAATCATGTGCAGCTCGTCGGTCGAGTCGTCCGAAACCAGATTCTGGGTTTGCAGCATCACATGGGTATACAGCAGTGGCAGGTAGCGTGAATAATACTTCACCGAGTCTTCAACCAGCAAAATGATGCGTACACTGCCCACATTCACATCGCGCCATACATTTTTCTTGTCTTCAATGTATTTGATCATGGCCAGAAAGATGGTGGTATTCCCATTCCACACAAATACCCGGTCGATAAAGTGAAGCGGTTCGGCCGTTTTGGTAAAGTAAGCCAGATCGTAATTGTTATTCACCAGCAAAAGAATAGGCAAGCGGGGCTTGATGCTGTTGATTTCGCGCGCCACACTCACCGGCGCCTCCCGGTCGACACCAGCCATGATAATCACCATGTCGAAATGTTTCTTGTCGAGCACATCGATGGCCTCGGCATAGGTGTTCACACTGGTAAAACGGGGAGCCGAATAAAGATTCAGCTGCAGGTATTCACCAAATATCTTGTCGGAAAACTGACCTTCGCGCACAATCGAATAAGCATCGTACTTGGTAGCAATCAGCAGAATTTCCTTGACCTTGGTAGGCATCAGCTCCTGAAAAATATCACGGTCGCTTTTCCGTTTTTCGTAGATCGAAGCAAGCGATACATTTTTAATGTCAATCATAGAACTCAATAGTTGGTGTTGGACGAAATTAATAAAATAAGCCGGCTAAAAGCTGAGCAAAAGCACAAAAAAAGCCGGTATTTCGCATACCGGCTTCACGCCTGACTTAATAAAGTCGAAAATATAATGTAAATCAGTTTTTTGGGTTAAATGCCTTAATTCTTCGACAGGTAAGTGGCAACTCCCTCAGCTGTTGCATTCATTGCCTGCTCGCCTTCTTTCCAGTTGGCCGGACATACTTCACCATGTTCCTCAAAATGCTTCAGTGCATCCACCATGCGCAAAACTTCATCAACGCTGCGACCTAAAGGCATGTCGTTTACCAGCTGGTGACGTACAACACCTTCTTTGTCGATCAGGAACAATCCACGGTAGGCCACCGGATCGCCCTTAAATTCAGCTTCGTCGTTTTCATTGTATTCATAATTACCTGCCAGTACTCCATAATTCATGGCGATGGTTTTCGACAAATCGGCTACCAGCGGATATTTCACGCCCTTAATGCCCCCTTTGTTTTTATCGGTATTCAGCCAAGCCCAGTGCGAATATTCCGAATCGACCGAACAGCCTACAAGGGCCACTCCCCGCTTTTCAAATTCCTCTATGCGGTTTTGAAAAGCAATGATCTCGGTGGGACACACAAAAGTGAAATCCATGGGATAAAAATAAAACACTACATATTTTTCACCTTTGAATTGCTCCAGCGAAAAGTTTTCTACAATGTCGTTCCCATTGATTACTGCCTTTGCATTGAATACCGGTGCTTTTTTTCCTACTAAACTCATATCAACTATTTTAAGATTCTAATTACGGATTTGTTTCATTTTTGTAATGATTACAAATTAACTCAAGCCGTGTGAGACCTGCAAGACTTTGCCTGTTTTTTTATTGTTAAAAGCACAGAACACCTATTTAATGCTGAATTCCTGAATCTTAGTAATGTTAAAATAACATTAAGTCACCCTAAAGGGATAAAATCAAAACTTTCTCTATATTTGTAATCAAATCAATTATTTTTTATGAAGCATTTTAGTGAATACCTTAACAGCAATGGCATCCGGCCTTCCTTACAGCGGCTTAAAATTTACGAGTACCTGTATACCAGCCGCAACCACCCGACGGCCGACACCATCTACACCGCACTGGCACCGCACATCCCCACCCTGTCGAAGACCACGGTGTACAACACCCTGAAACTGTTTGTATTGAAAGGGGTCGCTGTGGTGGTGAATATCGAAGATCATGAAGCGCGCTACGATGCCGACACCTCGGTACACGGGCACATGAAATGCAAAGGCTGCGGCCAGCTCTTCGACATCAGCCTTACTGCCGGTGATTTCAGACTGAACCGGCCCGACGGTTTCACCATCGACGAAATGCAGATTTACATGAAAGGCTATTGCAAGGTTTGTAATCCGAACAAAAGCAATTGAAGGATATTCAGGATTTCACAGCTGTTGAAGCTTTGTCCGGAACAGGCACTGAAGTCCTGGCCACAGCAGCCATTAAGTAAATGACCGGCTTTTGTACCGCAGGCATGTTGCCAATTAATTGACTGTGCTGACGGAAGCAAACGTTCGTTTGATTCCCTTTCGGTATTCGAGCGAGGGATAACCAAATATCACAAACAGACCTTCCCTACTGCGATACCTAATCCCATACGCTGATCTGAACCTTCGCGCCTTTCTTCCATTTTGAATCAACGGATGTACTCCGCCAAGCAAGCAGCTTCCCAGTCCGAGCGACTCAAGGCCAACAGTCCCCGCCTGCCCTTTGAGATTTCGGCTGCACTGGCTGCCGATTACGGCCAGCTATACCCAACGCGCTGGGGCGCCATGCTAAGCATCAGCAAGCGCTGGGGGAATGAATAAGCTGCACCGTACCAGCCTGTGCGCATAAATAATTGAACCCTGGCTTTTAGCATGGCCCCTTGAATATTTTGGATCGTATCATCCCAGCTTCTTTTTTGCAGTATGGCCTTAGCCACTCCGTGCACCCTACCGCAGCCCTGTCCTCTTTAACTTTTACCGGTAACGCTTCGCAGAATGGAAGCACGGGCTTGCTTCTCTGCAAACTTAAACACACAGCAGTACAAATACAGGGCTTAAACAAGTGAATTACTTTGTCTTCAAGCACCATCAGCAAATTCACTGCAAGCCTGTCAGCGTCTTGAATGCTGACAGACATCTTTTCAGGCTCGCCATTCGTTCCGGCACAATACTACTCCTTTTCTCATACTCCATCCTCCACCCTTTACTCATCAAATCAAACCATTCACTCAATAAATCCGACCATTTACATAATATTTTTTTAAATGTCTATAAAATTCCTTTACTTAGAAGTGGTGAAGACGCAATGTGTTGGAAGGAAGAAAACAACAAAGCAAAAACTGATGCATGCAGTAAATAGAAGAGCAGATACCACCTGGCCCGGCTTCATGAAAAATCCACTACTTTGAATTGAATGCTTCGCGAAATGCTATCTATTGACAAGACTGTGGTGAAAATAAAAAAGAACACAAGATTAGCAATATAAACAGAGTAAATTTAAAACCGATGAACAAATCTTAACAAAATGGATAAAAGACAAAAACAAAAATTGAGAGATGCTTTTGATTCAATATTAAGAGCTGATTATATTACTCTTGACAAATTGGAAGAACTCGACAATCTTGAAAGCTATTACATTGACTATTTCGGTATTTTACAAGGTATACTGCAAAAACAAGATAACTATATATCAGGAAGGCGAGGCACTGGGAAAACTACAAATTTACTGAGAGCATATTATGAATGCTTAAAAACAATTGCCCCAAAACTAAAAGATAAAACTAGTGTCCTAGGAGATACCAAAATACTTCCAATATTTATTGACCTCAGTACTTGCAATGACCTCTTCGATTCAGACAACGATTTAAATCTGGTTGAAGTTCACTTTATTCGACAAATAATCGAAGCTCTCAAGAGACAACTCGCTTTAATGTTTGATGAATCTTTTCTATTGATATTTAAAAAGGAAAATCCTGCATTAAGTGACTTAGATTATATTGAGAAGGTATTGGTAGAAGGAGTTAAATTATTCAATCAAAGAAGTGTATTAGTAAAAGAAAGAAGCAAAGAATCAGCTCAGGCATCGGTTAGCGCAAAAGCATCTTTCACAGACGCATCAATTGAAGCTAATTTATTTGATACAGCAGAGGTTGAAGAAGAAAAAAGTTTTTCTCAGTTACGTGGATTAAACGTTCAAGATTTTCTAAATAAAATAAATGATATCAAGAGAAAAGCAAAAATTGATTCTATTTTCGTATTTATTGATGAGTTTTCTGATTTGAATAAATCATCCCAATTAAAATTTAGTTCGCTCTTAAAATCATTCCTTGGTTCAAGAATGGGTATGTTCTTCAAAGTAGGGGTAATTACGGATAGATTTGATTTCGGAGACAAAATTATTTTGGGTAGAGATATTTTCCCAATACCTTTGGATTTTAATGAATATGTGGAAAGATTTGGGGGAGCAGTTGCTGCAATGAACAAAATGCAGGAATTTGTTCAAATTCTAATCGAAAAAAGAATTGAAATATTTTGCCCTGAGCTCAGCGTGTATGAAGTATTTAAAGGCAACTTATCAGAAGCTTATTATAGGATTACTAGAGAAACTATTGGAGTTTCAAGAACAATTGGGATGATTCTACAAAATGCTTTTATTCAGGCTCAATCAACACAGAATGATAGTCGAATTGGATTGACTGAAATAAATTATGGAATAAGCAGTGCAAGAAAAACATATCAAAAACAGTTTATTGGAAGTGTAAAACGTAAACTTGTTTTTGGATTCTACATGGATATGTGGAATGCCATCCTTAAGAAAGCTCTTGCAGAAAAAAGCAAATTCCCAGACAGAGCAGCTAGTCATCTAATGATTGATCCGCTTAGAAAAGAATATTTAAATGTTTTATGTGAGAATTTCTTGATACATTTCCTATCTGAAAATATCTCATCAAAACACGGAGGAAACTACAATTTATATTCAATTGATTTTGACATTTGTGCTGAGCTTAGCATCAAATATGCTGACAAAAAAGATGATTATACTCCAATTAGATTTGTGTACGATTCTGTTCTCTCAGAATTTGACCCATATTTCCTCCAGACAAAATCCAAAAGTTACCGATGTCCTAAATGTGAAAAGATTTATGCAGAAGATGAAGTCGTTAAATTTAAAGTAAAAAGATGTTTTGATGATGATGAAAAACTAATTGAAATTGTCCATCAAGATATGCCGACAACTGAAGGCAACTATGCAGAAGTAGAAATAAAAATTCTTGGACTTATTTCACAATTGACAAAAGAAGAAGAAACAACTGCGAGGGAAATAGCAGATTCGGTTGGCTGCACAGTACAAAAAGTAGCAATTTGGGGGACAAGAGTTTTGGCTAAAAATGGTCATATCTGTATCGGCCAAAAAAATGGGAGAAATTTCTATTACAATAATGAATAAAATTCTAAACCTGCTCCTCGAAACACACAGAATGATGGCAAGCGCCTGGTGCGTATATGATCCACGCCTTTCAAATAGTGGATTTATAATCATCTCATTCCTGGTCAAAATAACTGGCTTGCTTGAAAATGCCAAGATGTAGCTCCCCGGATAGACACAGTGCAGAATTCATAGCCCGCCCCGCTCTTTTGCAGAAATACCCTCGAGTATATATTGCAGCTGAGTAATTTTAACGACACACACGGTGCTATAGTGAAGCTTAAATTGTATTTTTGAATCTTTTGATAAATGAAAAACGAAAAACTAACAAGAAAAGAAATTATTGACATCCGGCTAAAACTAGCCGGATGGAATGTTAGTGATCGTTCACAAGTAATTGAAGAATTTGACATCATTGTTGACCAAAACCTGGTTCAGGAAGCTCCTACTCCTTATGCCGGACACCAATTCAGCGATTATGTTTTGCTCGGAAAAGATGGCAAACCCCTGGCAGTTGTTGAAGCCAAAAAGACTTCTGTTGACGCTGCTATTGGACGCGAACAGGCAAAGCAATATTGCTATAACATTGTAAAGGCTCAGGGAGGAGAACTCCCTTTTTGTTTTTATACCAACGGACATGATATTTACTTTTGGGATTTGGAAAACTATCCGCCCAAAAAAGTATATGGATTTCCGACCCGTGATGATTTAGAACGATACTTATACATTCGCAAATCAAGAAAGGCATTAGCTGGCGAATTAGTAAATACTAAAATTGCAGGACGGGTGTATCAAATAAATGCTATCCGTATGGTAATGGAAGCCATTGAAAAACGGAAACGAAAGTTTTTGTTGGTAATGGCAACCGGAACAGGAAAAACAAGAACCTGTATTGCTTTTGTAGATGCTTTAATGCGTGCCGGATGGGCTGAGCGCATTTTGTTCCTTGTGGATAGAATAGCACTGCGTGACCAGGCATTGGAAGCTTTTAAAGAACATTTGCCTAACGAACCGCGATGGCCAAAACAGAGTGAAAAGGAAATAGCCACCGACAGGCGTATTTATGTTTCCACTTACCCGACTATGTTAAACGTAATCAGGGATGAGAAAAAAAGCCTTTCGCCCCATTTCTTCGACTTGATTGTGATTGATGAAAGCCATCGAAGTATTTACAATACGTATCAGGAAGTTTTAGACTATTTCAATACCATTACATTGGGTTTAACAGCTACGCCAACCGATGTAATTGACCACAATACCTTCGATTTGTTTGAATGCGAAGATGGTGTACCCACTTTTGCATATTCATACGAGGAAGCCGTAAATCATATTCCACCTTACTTGTGCAATTTTCAGGTAATGAAAATTAAAACCAAGTTTCAGGACGAAGGCATAAATAAAAGGACGATTACGCTCGAAGACCAACAAAAATTGATTGTTGAAGGGAAAGAAATTGAGGAAATCAATTACGAAGGCACCGATATTGAAAAAAAGGTAATCAATCGGGGAACAAACGCATTGATTGTGCGAGAGTTCATGGAAGAATGCATCAAAGATGCCAACGGTGTTTTGCCCGGCAAAACAATCTTCTTTTGTATCAGTAAAGCCCATGCACGGCGGATTGAAGAAATCTTCGATTCACTTTATCCCGAATACTGTGGCGAACTGGCAAAAGTATTGGTAAGCGACGACCCTCGTGTTTATGGTAAAGGCGGCTTGCTCGACCAGTTTACCAAAAACGACATGCCTCGTGTGGCTATCAGTGTGGATATGCTCGATACAGGTATTGATGTTCGGGAATTAGTAAATCTTGTTTTTGCAAAACCTGTTTACAGTTACACCAAATTTTGGCAAATGATTGGACGAGGAACACGTTTGCTCGAACCTGCCAAAATGAAACCGTGGTGTACCGAAAAAGATATGTTCCTTATTCTGGATTGTTGGGACAATTTCGAATATTTCAAACTCCATCCGAAAGGAAAAGAGCCAAAACAGCAGATTCCTTTACCTGTTCGTTTGTTTGGTGCACGGCTGAGTAAAGTTGACGAAGCGCAAAATCAAAATGAAACGGAGATTGCATCAAAAGAGATTACAAAACTTCAAAAGCAAATAAAAACGCTGCCTAAAAACTCGGTGGTGATTATTGATGCTCAGAATGATTTGCAACGATTAGAGGATGATAATTTCTGGAACAATTTGACTGCCGATAAAATTGAGTTTTTGGAATCGGTTGTAAAACCATTGTTCCGCACGGTTTCCGATTCCGATTTTAAAGCCATGCGATTTGAAAAGGATATTGTGGAAGTATCGTTGGCTCATCTGCAAAAGGATGAATCTAAATACGAAACCATTCGCGAAAGCATTGTAGAAAAAATTGGCGAATTGCCTTTGAGTGTTAATATTGTAGCCAGAGAAGAGGAACTGATTAAAAAAGCGCAAACCAATCATTATTGGGCAACCATAAATGAAAGCAAGTTTGACGAATTGATTGAAAAAATCTCTCCATTAATGAAGTTTCGTGAAGCAGTGATTACGCTTCCGCCTGCAAAATATAACCTGAAAGATATTGTTTCGGAAAAGGAATTTGTGGAGTTTGGCCCGCAACACGAAGCCTTGAGCGTGGCAAAATACCGTGAACTGGTGGAGCAAAAAATTAACGAACTGGTTTCTTCAAGTCCGATGCTGCAAAAACTAAAACAAGGCTTGGAATTAACACCCGAAGAAACTGAACAACTGGCGGAAGACCTGCACAACGAGCATCCGCATATTACCATTGATTTACTCCGCAGGGTTTACAACCATCGTAAAGCACAATTGGCTCAATTTATCAAACATATTTTGGGCATTGAAATACTGGAAACTTTTGCCGAAACCGTAAGCAAAGCATTTGACCAGTTTGTGAATCAACACAGCTATTTAACAAGCCGCCAGTTACAGTTTTTAGACTTATTGAAGAATTATGTATTGGAAAAAGGTGAAATCACCAAACGCAACCTGATTGAATCGCCGTTTACCATGATTCATCCCGAAGGCGTAAGAGGCATTTTTAATGCCAGAGAGATTGAAGAAATTATTGAATTAACGAACAAAGTATTAGCAGCCTAAATTGTCTGAATCAGGATGAACAGAATTTGTGAATTTTCAGAATAGAAAAATGGAAAAAGATGAATTGACATATAAAATTATAGGCTGTGCAATGAAAGTTCACAATACCATGGGGCCAGGTTTTCAGGAGGTGATTTATCAACGTTGTCTGGCTATAGAACTAAAAAGAGCCGGTATCGACTTTCAAAGAGAGCAGGAACAAACCGTTTTCTACGAGGGCATTCATGTTGGTACACGACGTGCTGACTTTATTGTTGAAGATAAAGTGGTCGTTGAATTAAAGGCATTGGTCAATTTGGAAGATGTTCATCTGGCTCAGGCAAAAAACTACACGGTTGCTTATGATTTTCCTCTTGGCCTTTTAATTAATTTCGGCAGCCAAAGCTTACAATATAAATTGATATTTAATCCTAAATATCACCCCAAACCAAATTCAGTGTAATAATTTTAAAAATTTTGTAAATTCTTTAATTCAGTAAATTCAGATTCAGACAATATGCTCCAAAATAACAGCACATTAAAATCATTGATAGCCAAGCTCTGGCAAAACTTTTGGGAGGGCGGAATTGCCAATCCCCTAACGGCCATTGAGCAAATGACCTATTTAATTTTCATGAAACGTTTGGACGATTTGGAAGCCAAACGCGAGCGTGATGCCGACTTTACAGGTGAAACCTATAATTCTCGTTTTGCTGGCACTTATACCTTGCCAGGCAGCAACCAAAAAATCGACAAAAGCGAATTGCGTTGGAGTGTGTTTAAGCATAAACCAGCCGATGAAATGCTGATGCATGTGCAAACCCGTGTATTTCCGTTTATGAAAAACTTAAATCGTCAGAAGCAGGATTTTCAGAATGAAAGAATTACCGGAATTGTAAATAATAAAATAGAAAACCAGAGCAAAGTAAATCCTGAAAATTTTGTTAATCCTGTAAATTCTGATTCAGACAGTTTTACCCGCCACATGGAAAATGCGGTTTTTATAATGCCTAAAGCCAGTTTGTTGGTTTCGGCTATTCAGCTGATTGAAGATATTTTTACTGAAATTGAATGCGATGCCACTGAAGGCGGACAATCTTTTCAGGACATTCAGGGCGATGTATACGAAATGCTGTTGGGCGAAATTGCACAAGCAGGCAAAAACGGACAGTTCCGTACACCAAGGCACATCATTAAATTAATGGCTGAACTGGTTGCACCGCAATTAGGACAACGCATTGCCGACCCTGCTTGTGGTACGGGTGGTTTCTTATTAGGTGCTTACCAATACATTTTAAGCGATTTGGTGCGTAAAAAAGATGCTTCGAAACTGGTAACCGACGAAGATGGTTTTGAACGTGCTGCCATTAGTGCCATACTCACGCAAGAAGTAAAACTGATACTCGACCAAAGCTTTTCGGGTTACGACATCGATACTACCATGGTTCGTTTGGGCATGATGAACCTGATGATGCACGGCATTGATGAACCCTTGATTGACTACAAAGACACCCTTAGCAAAAGTTTTAACGAAAACAGCCAGTACGATGTCATTATGGCCAATCCGCCATTTACAGGCAATATAGACAAAGGCGACATAAACGAAACACTGCAACTACCCACCACCAAAACGGAGTTGTTGTTTGTGGAGCGTATTTTCCACATGTTGAAAATGGGAGGTACGGCTGCTGTAATTGTGCCACAAGGCGTTTTGTTTGGTAGCGGCAAAGCCTTTAAAACTTTGCGTCAAACACTTATTGAAAAAGCCGAACTAAAAGCCGTTATTGCTATGCCAAGCGGAGTGTTTAAACCTTATGCAGGAGTAGCCACCGCCATTTTACTATTTACCAAAGGCGGAGAAACCAACAATGTTTGGTTTTATGGCATGGAAAACGATGGTTATAGCCTCGACGATAAACGCAACAAAATTGCCAACAGCGATTTACAGGATATTGTAAAGCAATTCAGAAAATCCAGAAATTCTGCAAATTCTGATTCAGACAGAAAGGGAAAACACTTCTTCGTTCCCAAAGCCGAAATTGAAGCTTATGGCTACGACCTGAGTTTCAGCAAATACAAAGAGGAAGTGTACGAAGAAGTGGTGTACGAAAAGCCTGATGTGATTATAGGCAAACTGGAAAGTATCGAAAGTGATATTAATAAGGGCTTAGCAGAACTTAAAAGGATAGTTTAATTATGTTGGAAAAATTAGGTTCAGTTTGCGATTTTCAAGGAGGTACACAACCACCAAAAAAAGAGTGGTCTGCCATAAAACTTGATGGTTATATAAGGATGCTTCAAATAAGAGATTTTACACAGCCAAAAGAGGAGTTTATTGGATATGTAAAAGATAAGGCCACTCTAAAAAAGTGTAATTCTGACGATATTTTAATTGGGAGATATGGAGCTTCAGTAGGTAAAATATTAACTGGTCTTAGCGGTGCATATAATGTTGCAATTATTAAAACAGTTCCAGATGATGAAAGGCTTGACAGAAAATATCTTTATCATTTTCTAATAAATCCAAGGTTTCAGAATTTTATAAAGAATATTGGTGGTCGTGCCGCTCAGGCTGGATTCAATAAAACTGATATTATTGATTATCCGCTTTATGTGCCAAAAAAAGAAACTCAACTCCACATCGCCAACATCCTCACCAAAGCCGAGCGCCTGATAGCCCAGCGCAAAGAAAGCATCCGCCTGCTTGATGAATATTTAAAATCGGTGTTTTTGGAGATGTTTGGTGACCCGGTAAGGAATGAAAAAAGTTGGACAAAAAACAATTTTGGAAATTATATTCTTAGAATAATAGCTGGTTCAAGCTATGGTGGAGAGCAAAAAGAAGAGCTAAACGATGATGAATATGGAGTATTAAAAGTTAGTGCAGTTACATGGGGAATATTTAATTCGAAGGAATTTAAAGTTGTAAAAAAAAGTAATTTGCGTGGAGAAATTATTTCTCCCCAAAAAGGAGATTTGTTATTTAGCAGAGCTAACACAAAGGAACTGGTTGGAGCCACTTGTATAGTTGACAAAGATTATCCAAAATTATTTCTGCCAGACAAACTTTGGAATATTGTATTGGACGAAAACAAATTACAGAAATCATTTATTCATTTTCTTTTTAAACATCCTTCCTTCAAAATGGAGTTGACTAAAGGAGCAACTGGAACAAGTGGTTCAATGCTCAATATTTCAATGGAAAAACTTCGGAAAGTGAACGTTCCTGTTCCCCCTCTCGAACTTCAAACCAAATTCGTTCAAATCGTTGAAAAAACCGAAGCCCTCAAAACCCAATACCAACAAAGCTTGCAGGAGTTGGAAAACCTGTATGGTAGTTTAAGCCAAAAGGCTTTTAAAGGCGAGTTGAGTTTGAAAGATGAGGGTTTGTTAATGGCTGCGGAGCCGGAAACTAAATACGGCGTATAGAAATGGCAAGTGAAGCATTAATGACATACCAACAAGTAATAGAGTCTTTGAATAAGAAAGGACGGCAGAAACATTTATTGCTTGGTAATGGATTCAGTATGTCATATGATTCAGGCATTTTTTCATATAATGCATTAAGCGAGTTTCTTGAAAACTTGGATAATGACATACTTCAAAAGCTTTTTCAGATAATCAAAACAAGCAACTTTGAATTATTGATGGAGCAACTCGACAATGTGGCTCAAATAGCAGAAGTTTTTGAAGCAGATAAAAAAGTTGTTGCTAATATTCGGAAAGCTACAGAAACCCTTAAAGAAAGTCTGATTGAAGCTATCAAAGAACTTCATCCGGAGCATGTTTTTGAAATTCCTGAAGAAAAAAGTAAAGCATGTGCAATTTTCCTGAATGAATTTCTATCAAAAGACGGTTACATCTTTACAACCAATTATGATTTATTACTCTATTGGGTTTTAATGAGAAATCAACTTGACCGCATGGGCGATGGTTTCGGGCGTGAAACAGATGATACTGATGAATGGATTGAACCCGAAGAAAGAGATTGGTCTGAATTGCGTTGGGGTAAAAATAGTGACTCACAATCCATTTTCTATATTCATGGAGCACTTCATTTATTCGACACAGGAATTTATGTAATTAAAGAAGAATACAATAGTGAACATGTGTTGCTTGAGAATGTGAAAGAAAGAATGGAACGCAAGGAATATCCGATTTTTGTAACTGCGGGAAACGGAGAAGAAAAGCTAAGTCACATTCGCCATAATCGATATTTATCATATTGCTACGACACGCTTTCAAACATTGAAGGTACATTGATTTGTTTCGGTTTTGGTTTCGGCGCATATGACGAACATATTATTGCTGCTATCAATAAAGCTGCAAAAAAGAAGAAAGATAAAGATGGTAAATGGCACATATTAAACAGCATTTACATTGGTGTTTATTCTGATTCAGATTTGAAACACTTAAAATCAATAGAAAGTAAGTTTAAATGCTATGTCCGATATTTTGATGCTAAAACTGCAAATGTATGGGGATAAGTCAATCCTCGCGCCCCACAACATGCAGAATAATCCCAAACGCCTGATTCAGATCTCCGTGCCATTTAAATGGTAGCCTGGTAATTAAGTGGAGCAGTTGCCGCAGTAATTTATCTGCGACTCATTCCGCAAAACGGATCCCGAAAATCGGGATCCGTTTTGCTACAACTTCCAATTCGGGAGTTTTCGATGAACAGGAAAATCGATTTTTTAAGAGCAAAAGCCTCTTCCGTAAAAACCAAGCTTGCTTTTGGTCAAAACCAAGCTTGATATTGAGTGAAACCTAGCTAGGTTTTGAGTGAAACCAAGCTAGGTTTTAGGTGAAACCAAGCTAGGTTTTGGGTAAAACCAAGCTTGATATTCATCTAAGAGCTGATTTTGTTAAATCCGGCCTGTTCAAGCGCATGAAGAATGCGCTTACCCGGCCTGTAGTTCACACTTACACTTTTAATAGAAGCAGCAGATACTTTATCGGCCGACTCCTCACCCCGACTACTAAGAGACGGGTACAGACTTCCCAATTTTTCAAGCCTTACAATCCGGCTTTGGGACAATTTTGTCTGGATCACATTTTCCAGGGCAATGATGACGCCCCGAATATCAGACTCAGACAACGCACTGAACTTTTCTATGTCAGCAACCAGTTCGTCAATGGTAGCTTCTTTACCATTAACAACATGCGCATAGAACTTTTTCTCGCCACCACCGGCTATGCCGGGCTGAGCTTTTTCAACAATTTTGAAATCTATAGACATACAATTATAGAAATTTAAGATTAAAAACCTGAAAGCGGCATTGCTTCCGAATCATACAGAATCGATGGCACAAGGTCCGCTTACAGCTAATTTGAGAGGCTTTTGCTTTCTTATCTTATCATTTCTAATTCTTTCTTTTTATTTATCCGGATTTGCTGCTGCCTTCATAAGTGCATAACAGTCAGCATCAAAAACAATTAAAAGTTAACTGCTTTCAGGCGCTTTTGAAAAAAAATTGAGTGAATGGCCGGAAATATTGAGTGAATGGACGTTTTTATTGAGTAAACAGAATTCGCCCCCGGTTTGTAAGTGATACGCAGTGGCTAATGTCTGAAATAAAGACCGTCTCCCGCTAATTGTGTAAACCCGGTTTATTAATATAGTTCAAATCGTTCATCAAAAATAATTAGAAATTGATTCAGGATCATTCCCCAGTCACGGAAGAGGTGGCATTCTTCCATCACCCCACCTCCTGTTGTGTTCTATTGTTTCTATTGTGGTTTTCGTCGAGTGTCTGAGTTTCTGTGTGCATAAGTTCATTATTTTATAAGCTCTCTTAAAGGTTAACAACTGTTTTCCATCGCTTCCAATTACTTTCTATTGCTTCGATGCATTTGCTATAGCGGTTAATTTTTGAGTGCATGAGTTCATAGATACATAAGAAGCCCTCTGTAAGAACCGTTTACAATTAGACGTGGCAAGCTGTTAAAAAGCAGCTGTGTTGAGTCTACTTTTACTCACGCCCTTTCAGCTGTTGCTTTGTATCCTGTGTCTTTTGTCTTAGGTCTTGTGTCTTCAATGAACAAAATTCACAGAAAAGCTTTGTATCATTGTATACCAAAACAAAGAGTGATGTCACAGAAGCTTCCAATCAAAAACATGGTTTGCCCGCGCTGCATTGCCACCGTAGAGCAGTTGTTCATGCAGGAGCAAATTCCTGTTCGCTATGTCAAACTGGGTGAAGTTGAAACGCTTGATAAGCTGGATGAGCAACAGCTTCGCACCATTGAACAGGAACTAAAAACAAGGGGCTTTGAACTGTTAAAAGACCACAACGCCGTTTTGATCAGTAAAATAAAAAGCATCATTATCGATCAGGTGCATCATCACGACGAGCGGCTCCATATCAACTTTTCGACCCTGCTTTCCGGGCAGCTGCATCACGACTACAGTGCACTCAGCAAATTGTTTTCGTCGGTCGAAGGCATTACCATTGAGCGCTACCTGGTGAAACAGCGCATCGAAAAAGTAAAGGAACTGCTATTTTACAACCAGCTCACGCTGTCGGAGATTGCCTTTAGGATGAACTACAGCAGCGCAGCCCACCTGTCGGCCCAGTTTAAAAAAGAGACCGGCATGACGCCTTCCGAATTCAGAAAAATGCGAAAGCCGGGCCACCAGCCCCTCGATTTGATTTAGTGCGTTCAAAGACACAAAAGAAAAATGACAAACTAGAAAATCGAATTTTAAATGCTAAAGTTGCTTCCGGAAAAATACTATCTTCATTAAAAATTTAAACACGAAAGATGATATTAATAGCTGAAAGCGGATCGACCAAGACGCAGTGGTGCATGGTGTCGGAGCAGGAAATTGTTTCACTGGTCAATACGCCGGGTATTAACCCGGTATTGCTGTCGACCAATGAAATCATCAATCTGATTCATCCCATTGTTTCCGAAACCGACCAAATTATCTTCGACGATGTTTACTATTACGGAGCGGGTTGTTCATCGCCGGTGAATGCAGGTAAAATCCGTTCGGCTCTCGAAGCGGTGGTAGCCTGTGAAAGGATACATATTGATACCGATCTGAAAGCAGCCTGTCTGGGCCTGGCCGGTCATGAACCCGGCATGATTGCACTTTTGGGTACCGGCTCCAATTCATGCATTTGGGACGGGAAGCAGATTCAGGCGAAAATTCCCTCGCTGGGCTACATTCTGGGCGACGAAGGAGGTGGTGTTTCCATTGGCAAAAAACTACTTGCCGACTATCTGCGCCTGCTGATGCCCGAAGAATTACGCAGCAGCTTTGCCCAAAAATACGACATCGATACTCCATACGTACTTGAAAGGGTTTACCAGGGCCAGATGCCCAACCGCTTTTTAGCCGGTTTTGCTCCCTTTGCCGAAGAACACATCGGGCACCCCTATTGTCTTTCGCTGGTAAATGAACAGTTCAAAGCCTTTTTTAACAGCAACCTGCTGCGTTATCCCAATTACCGGAATTACCCGCTAAGTTTTTGCGGATCGATTGCCATGTGCCATGCCGATCTGCTCGAAGCGCTTTGTAAGGAACATCAGCTCAGCATCAACAAAATGGTAAAGGCACCGATTGACGATCTGGCCCTTTATCATCAGCATTTGCTTTAAATTATTGCTGCTTGTAAACCGGTTCAATTTTTAGCAGAATGTGCTCCAGCATGGGGTTTTCTTCCGGATTGTAATCGGCTTTAAGGTTGGTAAAATGAAGGTGGGCGGCGATCTGCCATAGCCCGGCCCTGAATCCGTTCCGGTATTCTTTGATCAAATCGTAGGGAGTTACATTCAGTTCACGGGTAATCAATTTTAAGAAGAGCCGCCCCTGACGCGAATTGATGTCTGAAAGATGGTGAAGGTATTTTTTCTTGGTCTCATTTTCATACCATTTCAAAAAAGCTTCTTTCTCATCGCCCTTATACATTGGCAATTCACGGTTTACCTTCTCGTATTCCTTTTTCACAATCAGAACCAGCGGATATACCTTGTGGAGGTCCTCTTCCATTTGCCGGTATTGTTCCCGTTGCTTTTCGCTTTCAAAAGGAAAGGGTTCAATCACCACCACCTCGTCGATCAACAGGTTGATCATGGCCGAATCGGCTTCCTGCTGGGCCAAAATTATATTGGCCCACAAAAACAGCAAAAAGGTGATGGTCAGGTAGCGCATGCGATTGTTTTCATTTCCTGCTTGTATTACTGAAAAGTTTTTCAATATCCTCATTGATATCGATAACAAACAGCTTTTCAAAATCGTTGAGGCAAGCGAGCAGATGGGCAAGTTTTAGTAAGGACTCCAAAGAAATTTGTCCGCTTTGTTCAAAGCGCTTAATAGAGCCCAACGAAACACCCGACCGTTTGGCAAGCTCTGCCTGGCTCAGCTTTTTCTTTTTTCTGAGTTGTTTATGCCTCGATGCTATTTCGTGCATAACATCGGATGGTAGTTTATTGGTGCTAAATCGATTCACTTGGATAAAATATTAGCCAAATATAGCCATTTATGCACAAAATAGATAATATATTATCTATTAATCTTCAATAAACCTGAAGTGTGGCCACTCCCATAACACTTCGTACCGGCAAACAATGCATAAATTTTCCTATAGGGTTATGAGTCTGTTTTAGTTCTTTTAATGTAATCAAACAAGAAGTTCAAAGCTACAAGTCTTCCAGTATCATCTTGAGCACTGCCTGGGCCGAAACCACGCGGTTGGCCGCTTCTGAGATCACAATTGAAAACTACATTTTACCATATCGACCTTCTAAAATCCCAATTACAGACAGGTCTTCGTCTAAATCAGGCCAATGTAAACCGGTGCCACCACAAATGATCTCAATATTGTTTAATTGCTCAGTATTAGCTTTCTTAAATTTTGAATTTAAATAGATTGGAAAACGCACTTCTTTTTCGTCTGACAACTTAAAGCAAATATGATCCTTCTCATACCAGGCTTTTGTTGCAATATGGTTTAACTCAGCTATTGTGTACTTCATCCCACTTCGATTTTATTAATTCAAGACTTTCAAGAACTAACTGTTCTGCCATCCTCAAGTCAGAAACCTACATGCCCTGAGCATATTCCAACTCTACAGGTTCTATCCAAAACTTAGCAAAACCTCCTGCCTTCCTAACATGTATATGCACTGGTTCACTTCCTTCATTGGAATAAAAGAAAAATACAAATCCATATTTTCGAAAGACTTCAGGCATAACAAATACAAAGTTAGAAAAACCAGATCAAGAATAATATTCAATAAACTACAAGTCTTCCAGTATCATCTTGAGCACTGCCTGGGCCGAAACCACGCGGTTGGCCGCTTCGGGGATCACAATTGAATTAGGGCTTTCAATCACCGAGTCGCTCACCACCATGTTTCGCCGAACCGGTAAACAATGCATAAATTTGGCTTCGTTGGTCACCGCCATCTGCCGGTCCGAAACGGTCCAGTTCATGTCCTTCGAAAGTATTTTTCCATAATCGGTATACGAAGCCCAGTTTTTGGCATAAATGAAATCGGCTCCTTCGAAGGCTTTCATCTGATCGTATTCCACCTTCACATTGCCCATGAATTCAGGTGCCAGCTCATAGCCTTCGGGATGGGTCACCACCAGTTCGTAGTCGGTTTGACGCATCCATTCAACAAAGGAGTTGGGAACAGCCTGCGGCAAGGCCCGTGGATGGGGAGCCCAGGTCAAAACCACCTTGGGCCTTTTTACCTTTTTATATTCTTCGATGGTAATATGATCGGCAAAACTCTGCAGCGGATGACGGGTAGCCGCTTCCATACTCACCACCGGCACACCGGCATATTGCACAAACTGATTCAGGATGATCTCGTTGTAGTCGTCCTCCTTGCTTTCAAACTGAGCAAAGGAACGCACACCAATAATGTCGGCATAGGAACCAATTACCGGAACAGCTTCCAGCAGGTGTTCGGCCTTGTCGCCGTCCATTACCACACCCCTTTCCGACTCCAGTTTCCAGGCCCCCTGGTTTACATCAAGCACCATGACCTTCATCCCCATATTTTCGGCTGCTTTTTGTGTACTCAAACGGGTACGCAAACTCGAGTTAAAAAACATCAGAATCATGGTTTTATTTTTCCCCAGGTGCTGAAAATCGTAGGGACGTTCCTTTACTAAAAAAGCTTCTTTCAAACCTGCTTCCAGGCTGGGTAAATCGAATACTGAGGTGAAATGTTTCATGGTATAAGAATTTTAAAAGTCAATAGGAAAAAGTCATTGGTCAAATGGAAAAAGTCACTGATTCATTGGTCAATAGGAAAAAGCCATTGGTTATTAAGTCATTGGAAAGGGTCATTATAAAATGGTTTTTTTTAACTTATTGACTCTTATGGTCTGATCTGTCCTTCGCCTTCAATGAGGTATTTGTACGAAGTCAGTTCTTCGAGTGCCATGGGTCCCCGGGCGTGCAATTTCTGGGTCGAAATGCCAATCTCGGCTCCCAGACCAAACTGGGCTCCGTCGGTAAAGGCAGTCGAGGCATTGGTATAAACCGACGAAGCATCGACCAATTTACGGAAAAGTTCGATGCGCTGTGGATCATCCGAGATAATGGCTTCGCTGTGTTTCGAGCTGTGACTTGCAATCTGATCGAGTGCTTCATCAAACGAAGCGACGGTTTTGACCGAAGCTTTTAACGAAAGGAATTCAGTTCCAAACGACGCATCGGTGGCGTGTTCAAGCAAATGTGCCGGATATTTGCCTTCGAGCACCGTGTAAGCTTCCTGGTCGGCATAAAGCAACACACCGGCTTCGGCCAGGAGTTCGGTCAGATAAGGCAAATCGCTCAAGCGCTCCCGATCAATGATCAGGCAGTCGAGTGCATTGCACACACTGGGCCGCCGGGTTTTGGCATTGTGAATAATGGCACGACCCTTTTCCTTGTCACCCGAAGTTTCAAAATAGGTATGACAAATGCCCGCACCGGTTTCAATCACAGGTATTGTCGCATTTTCGCGTACGAAATTGATCAGCTGCTGACTTCCCCTTGGAATGAGCAAATCGACATAAGCCCGCGCATTCAAAAGCTGCCGGGTTTCTTCGCGCCCCGCGGGCAACAGGGTCAGTACATTTTCATCGATCCCGTGCTTTTTAAGGATTCCGCGAATCAGCTGAACACCGGCGGTATTGGAGTCGATGGCATCGCTTCCACCCTTTAAAATACAGGCATTTCCCGATTTCAGGCAAAGCGAAAACACATCGAAGGTCACGTTGGGGCGTGCTTCATAAATGATCCCAATAACGCCGAAAGGCACACTCACCTTTTTAATCTTCAAACCGTTGGGACGTTTTGTTTCCGACAAAACCCTTCCAAGTGGTGAAGGCAGTGAAGCCACATTGTGCATGTCGGCAGCAATGCCTTCAATTCGTTCGGCTGTCAGCTGCAAACGATCATATTTCGGATCCTCCTTGTCCATGCGGGCAAGGTCTTTTTGGTTTTCAACAAGCAATTCAGCAGTGTGAGCCACCGCCGCATCGGCCACTTCGCGCAGTACCTGGTTAATACTGGCTTCATCCAGTAAATTCAATGTTCTTCCGGCTTTTACTACCGCTTCAAAAATTGGAGTACAGTCCATAATATAGTCATTAGTCAAAAGTCATTGGTCATTAAAAAATGATTGACTTCCGCGAATGCGGATTATTCATTTAAAAACATATAATCATAGTAAATCAAAGGCTTACGGGCCTTTTTGCCCAGCAGTAACTGTGCCTCGTCTGAATCGTACTGCGACTTTCCAAGCCCCAGCTGCCTTCCTTCTTCATCCTGAATACGGATGATGTCACCTTTTTTGAAAAAACCGTTCAGTTCAGAAACACCTATGAGCAGCAAACTATTGGCATTCGTGTCAAAAAGTGCTCTTCGTGCTCCTTCGTTTACTACCACCACTCCTTTGGCAAAACTTTCGGAATGGGCCAGCCATTTTTTGTTACTTTTCAGCTTCTTTCCATTGGGCACAAAACGGGTACAGGGCACTTCGGCCTGATGTACTACATCGACGAGTATACCGCTTCGGGTGCCATTGGCAATGAAAACATCAATGCCTTCGAGGGCAATCTTTCGGGCTACACTGTATTTGGTGTGCATGCCGCCGCGTCCAAAACCCGATTTTTGCGACGAAATATAACTTTCGTGACTCCGGTCGGAGGCCTTGATCTCCGCAATCAGCGCTGTCCCTTCGTCACCGGGATGACCATTGAAAATACCATCAACATTCGATAAAATAATCAGCGCCTCACAGCTCATCATCGACGAAATCAGACCCGAAAGTTCATCGTTGTCGGTAAACATCAGTTCGGTAACCGAAATGGTGTCGTTTTCGTTCACCACCGGTACCACATTGTTTTCGAGCATGGTGCTGATGCAGTTCTTCATGTTAAGATAATGCTTTCGGTCGCCAAAATTCTCCTTGGTGGTGAGCACCTGTGCACAAACAAGATCGTGGGCCTCGAACATTTCGCGATAGGTATTGATTAGTTTTACCTGACCAATGGCCGACCACAACTGCCTTGCCGAAACGGTATCGATGCGGGGCACCGTTTTTACCATGGTTCTTCCGGCAGCAACGGCGCCCGACGAAATCAGTATGAGCTCAACACCTTCGTTTTTCAGCTCACTGATTTGATCAACCAGGTGGCGAATGCGCTGAACATCAAGACTCCCGTCTGTTCCGGCCAGCACATTGCTTCCTACTTTAACTGCTATGCGTTTGTATTTCTTTAACTTCATTGATTGGTCTTAGTATAAAACATGACAAATGTCATTATTTTAAGTTGAATGACCAAGAAAAACTGCCATCATATGATTTAAGCCTTGCGTTCAATCTTGTTGTACGAGGCCAGCAGGCCTTTAATGATCGACGAACTAAAACCCGCATGTTCCATTTCGTTCAGTCCGGTAATGGTAATGCCTTTGGGTGTTGTCACCTTGTCGATTTCGGCCTCAGGATGCGAATTGTTCTGCAGAATAAGTTCGGCTGCACCTTTGGTAATTTGTGCGGCCATTACTTTGGCATCCTCGGCACTGAAGCCAATTTCAACACCGGCCTGAATGGCCGCCCTGATGAAACGCAGAGCAAAGGCAATTCCGCAGCCCGCCAGGGCGGTAGCTGCCGGCATGTGTTCTTCGGAAATAAAAAGCACCTGTCCCAACTGACCGAATAAAGACTGGATGGCCAGTTTTTGCTCCTTAGTATTGTTATGACCCGAGATACACGACATCGACTCACTGATGGCAATGCCGGTATTGGGCATCACCCTGAACAAGGGTGGTTTACAAGCCAGCTGGTCGTAAATATACCCCGACATGATGCCGGTCACACACGAAACCAGCACGGGCATGTTCTTTTGAACTTCTTCTTTTATTTCATCGAGCAGTCCGTCGATTTGCCAGGGTTTTACCACCAGCATTACCAGGTCGCTTTGAGCAACGGCTGCCCGGTTATCGTCGAGTGCCTGGTAACCATCGTTGATGAGCGACTCCAGGCGCTGAGGATTTTTCTCTGTCAGAATCAAATCCTTACTGCTGATTGCACCAGAACTGATCAGTCCCTTGGCAATTGAGAATCCAAGATTTCCAGCACCTAAAACGGCAATCTTCTTTAAGTCCATATCCTATATTTTTTGGCTTTCATTAAAGTACTTCTTTCAACTTTTCAATAAAATAAGCGGCATTTTCCTTTTTCAGATTAAGCGGAGGCAGCAGCCGAATAGTACGCTTTCCTGAAACACCGGTAAAAATTTTCTTCTCAAAAAGAAGTTTTTTTCTGATCTCCGCAATTTCGCGGTCGAATTCAATTCCAATCATCAGTCCAAGGCCCCTCACCTCTTTAATTCCATCAACTAAGGCCAGTTCCTTCATCAAAAAATCGCCCACCCTGGCAGCATTGCTCATGAGTTTTTGCGACTTCAGCACATCGAGCACGGCAATTCCTGCAGCACAAGCCAGATGATTGCCTCCAAAAGTGGTTCCCAGCAAGCCGTATGAAGCTTCGAACGAAGAATCGATCAGCACTCCGCCCATGGGAAAACCATTGCCCATTCCTTTCGCCATGGTAATCAAATGGGGTTTAATTCCGGCATGCTGAAAAGCGAAGAACAAGCCGCTACGGCCATAGCCCGACTGAATTTCATCGAGAATCAAAACTACCGATTTTTCTCTGCACAATTGTTCCAGATCGCGTAAAAACTGCGCTTCAGGTACATGTATGCCGCCAATTCCCTGAATACCTTCAATAAATACAGCGGCCACATCATCGTTGGCCATTTCGCTGCGTAGCGCTTCAATATCGTTCAGAGGCAGCCACCGAACATCGCTACGATGATTTACAGGAGCCACGATCGACGGATTATCGGTAATGGCAACGGCCCCCGAGGTACGACCATGGAAGGCCTTCTTAAAGGCCAAAACTTTTGACTTTCCTGTTTTAAACGAAGCCAGCTTCAATGCATTTTCATTGGCCTCGGCGCCGCTGTTGCAAAGAAAAAGACGGTACTCATCCATTCCCGACAATTGCCCCAGCTTGTTGGCCAGTTCCTGTTGAAGCGGATTTTGAACAGAATTGGAATAAAAGCCCAGTTTCTCGAGCTGGGCCGAAATGCTTGCCACGTAATGCGGATGAGAATGCCCAATAGAAATTACGGCATGACCACCGTACAAATCGAGGTAACGCACCCCGTTTTTATCCATAACATAGGAGCCTTCTCCTTTTACCGGTTCAATATCGAACAGCGGATATACGTCAAATAAGTTCATAATACAATGTTTAGGAAAACAGGAAAAAGTCAGTGCTCATAACGTAATCGTATTAATATATTAGCCTGGTAAAAATATTTTCTCACTTTTAAACATTTACCGACTTTTCAACACAATGACTCAATGACTTTTTCCTTTTTGACTAACTCAAAAGGCCGATGGTTTCAGATACAGGCCCGTTTTTTCTGGAAGCCCGAACATGAGGTTCATGTTGTGTACCGCCTGACCCGACGCCCCTTTAATCAGATTATCACTAACACTGATTACCAGAAGTTTGTCGTCGTGTTTTATTAAATGCAGCAAACATTTGTTGGTGTTGACCACCTGTTTCAAATCAGGGTTTTCATTTGTCAGGTGCACGAAAGGTTGCTCGCTGTAATACTGTTGGTAGAGTGCTTTGGCCTCATCGAGACTGCCCTCGAAGCGGGTATAAGCCGTCACATAAATTCCACGGGTATGGTTCCCGCGCACCGGGATAAAATTCATGGCCGGCTGATAGCCTGCCTGCAGTTGTTGCAGACTTTGATTGATTTCGCCCAGGTGCTGGTGTTCAAATATTTTATACGCCGACAAGTTGTTGTTTCTCCAGCTGAAATGCGAAGTACGGCTGGGTTGCTGCCCGGCACCAGTTGAACCGGTAATCGCATTCACATGGATTTCGTCGTTGATTAAACCTTTTGCAGCCAAGGGCAAGACTGCCAGCTGAATACCGGTAGCAAAACAGCCCGGATTGGCTACATACTGTGCTTTCCGAATGACTTCCTTATTCAATTCGGGCAAGCCGTATACAAAATTATTTCCAGTACGTTTCAGCCGATAGTCGTGGCTTAAATCGATTACCTTCAGTTTTTCGGGCAGGGCGTGCTGTTCAAGCAGTTCGAGCGATTTTCCATGCCCCATGCAAAGAAATACCACATCGAGCCCTTCGAAGTTGAGTTCACCGCTGAAAACAAGGCTGGTATCACCCAGCAAATCACGGTGCACACTGGCTATACTGCTTCCCGCATTGCTGTTGCTGTGAATGTAGCTTAGTTCCGTTTCGGGATGTGCCAGCAAGATCCGTATCAGTTCTCCGGCAGTATAGCCTGCGCCTCCTATTATTCCTGCTTTAATCATAAAAAGTCATTAAAAAAGTCATTGGTCATTAAGAAAAAGTCTCCAACTCACTTAATGACTCATTGACTTTATTCTTTCTCCTTTTAAAATTCCTTATTTACCGAATTATACACTTTCAGCGAGGTACCCAGTATTTTGGTAAAGCCTTTCACATCGTCGGCAGTCCAGGCCTTGCTCACCTCGCCATACTCGCCAAATTCGGCCTTCATGAGGTCAAATTTGCTTTCGACACCTACCAACTGGAAGCTATAGGGTCGAAGTTTAATAATGACTTTACCGCTGACAGTACGCTGGGTGTTTTCCAGAAACTTTTCAATGTCGCGCATGGCCGGTTCCAGATAAAGTGCTTCATGCAGAAACATACCATACCAGTTACCCAGCTGATCTTTCCAGTATTGTTGCCACTTGGTAAGCGTATGTTTTTCGAGCATCTGATGGGCTTTAATAATGATCATGGGGGCAGCAGCCTCGAAGCCTACCCTTCCCTTGATGCCAATGATGGTATCACCAATGTGCATGTCGCGACCAATGGCCCATTTTGAGGCAAGCGCTTCAAGTGCACGAATGGCTTCAATTTTATTTTCATACTTTGTTCCTTCAACAGCCAGCAATTCCCCCTTTTCGAATTCGATTTCGATGTTGCGCTCACCGCTTTCTTCCAGCTGCGAGGGATAAGCTGCTTCGGGCAGTGTTTGTTCCGATTTCAGGGTTTCCTTTCCCCCGACGCTGGTTCCCCACAATCCGGCATTGATGGAATATTCCATCTTTTTGAAATCGGCTTCAAAACCATGTTGCTTCAGGTAGTTAATTTCGTATTCGCGGGTAAGCTCCATGTCGCGGGTTGGGGTCAGTATTTCGATGCCGGGAGCCAGTACATCGAAAGTAAGGTCGAAACGTACCTGATCGTTTCCGGCACCAGTACTGCCATGTGCCACATAACGGGCACCAATTTCCTTTGCATATTCAATGATGGCTATGGCCTGAAAGATGCGTTCGGAGCTGACCGATATGGGATAGGTATTGTTCCGTAAAATATTGCCATAAACCATGTAACGGATACACTTTTCGTAGTATTCAGCTGTTACATCAAGGCTAACATGTTTTACTGCGCCCAATTCATAAGCTTTCTTTTCGATTGTTTTCAGTTCGTCTTCGGTGAATCCACCGGTATTGGCAATGGCGGTGTACACTTCGAGGCCTTTTTCCCGGGCCAGATACATACCACAAAACGAGGTGTCGAGTCCTCCGCTAAATGCCAAAACTACCTTCTTGTTTTCCATATCATTATTTTTGTAATTCATTGCTTACCAAATTGATAAACAGGGTAAATATCGTCTGTCAGAAATCAAAATCTTAGCCCTCCTTTTAACAAGCAAAGCATGGGAAGCTCCTTGCCTAAGGATGTATATTTTCAAAAAAAACAGGTCGGACGGGCAGCGCCCCGGTTGAAAATTTATGCTGCGCCATATAAAACGACACAGCTTGATTGTTTGATTTGCTGTTGTTAAGCTAAAAAGATAAAAAAATGGTGCCGCACAAATTAACTTTACTAACCCAAATACCAATGCTGCATTGCTTTGCTGATGAGAATAAAAACCAATTACACGACTTCAAAATGTTGCAAAACAATACTCATTAATTGATGAAATTGCGAATTACCTGGCATTGATTTTAAAAATAGCGGCACCATTTTATCTTTACTATTTTCTTAAAAAATTCAATTTATTCATTAGCGTTTCGGCAGCAATTCCGTCAGGCTCTCCATTTCGTAACCAACGCTTAAAGGGAATCAGCTTTCGTTTGTTATTTTGCTTCGAAGCATTCAGCGCTTCCTGTGCTTCGGCTTCGAGTTTTTCCCGTTCTGCCTTTTTCTTTTCCCATGCGGGGTCGAAGATCATTGCCGTGCAAAGGCATTTGGTACGTTGGGTACGCATCAGGATGTCGTAATTAACACAACTCTGGCAGCCTTTCCAAAATTCCTGATCGTCGGTAAGCTCAGAAAAGGTAACCGGTCGGTATCCCAGCTCCGAGTTGATCTTCATCACGGGCAGGCCGGTGGTTAAGCCAAAAATCCGCGCTTCAGGAAACTTCTGACGCGAGAGCTCAAATGCTTTCTTTTTAATGCTCTTGGCAAGCCCCATTCCGCGGTACTGCGGCACTACAATTAAACCTGAGTTGGCTACAAAACGGTTATGCCCCCACGATTCGATGTAGCAAAAGCCGGCAAACTTCCCTTCATCCAATGCGATAATTGCCTTTCCCTCGTCGATTTTGCGAATGATGTATTCGTCGGTACGACGGGCAATACCAGTCCCCCGCTCTTCAGAGGCATGTTGTATGGTATCATTGATTTCCTGAACATATTTCAGATGCTCAGCAGTGGCAACCAGCACTTCAATTGTATTTCTTTCTTCCATTCTTTTAAATCAATCGTCCTTTTAAATTAGGCATCGCTCTCACTAAAAACTGAAAAACATCACTTTTCTCAACTCCTTCACGCAAAACCAGGAAAATCGTATCATCACCGGCTATGGTTCCCAATACTTCAAAGGGACGGGTATCGTCAATCACGGCAGCAATACTGCTGGCATAGGCTGGCTTGGTTTTTATCACCGCCATGTTGCCTGAAAAGTCGATCGACAAAAAGCCGTCGGCCAAATAATTAACTCCGGGTCCTGCATTGTTGGACGCAGGCACACTTTCGCGTGGTAAAACATAAGTATATCCACCCTGCGGATCAGGACTCTTCGAAACCTTTAAGGCCTTCAAATCGCGTGAAAGTGTTGCCTGGGTCATTTCAAAACCTTCATGTTTTAATAACATAAGCAATTGCTCCTGCCCGGTTACCTTATTCGACGCAACGATATTTCGTATGGCAAGTTGCCTTTCAAGTCTCAGCTTCATCCGTGAGTGAATAATTATACATTTACGCTGCAAATTTATTCATTATTTTATCAAAACCAACTGATTTTCGAGAAAGTTTATTATTTTTGTCGCAGCAATTAAAATTGAAGCAAACAAAAGGTGAGCATAGTTCAGCTAAAAATAAAAACGGAGTTAAAATGCGTTTAACTGCAACCGCAGTCAAACGCATTTTTTTTAATCATCATAAATGTCTGCAACATTGAAAAAAGTAAAATTAATCCTGGAAGATGGGACTGAATTCACGGGTCAGTCGTTTGGAAGTGAGAAATCGGTGGCCGGCGAAGTAGTGTTTTACACCGCCATGGTAGGTTATCCCGAGAGTTTGACAGATCCTTCGTACACGGGGCAAATTCTGGTATCGACCTACCCAATGATCGGTAACTACGGTGTTCCCGGAGCAAGCCTCACCGACAAGGTGCACGATTTTTTTGAATCGGACAAAATTCATGTATCGGGTTTTATCATCTCCGATTATTCGGTCGAACACAGTCATTGGAATGCAGCACAAAGTCTGGGTGACTGGCTGAAGGCCAACGATGTACCCGGGCTGTATGGCATCGATACGAGGGCACTGACAAAGAAACTGCGCGAAAAGGGATCGATGCTGGGTAAGATTGAATTTGAAAACGAGCCTGTTGAATTTTACGATCCCAACCACGAGAACCTGGTCGCCCGTGTAAGCATCCCCTCGCCCGAGACTTACGGGGAAGGAGACTACAAGGTCGTTCTGGTCGATTGCGGAACAAAAAATAACATTATCCGTTGTCTTACCTCACGCGGTGTAACAGTAAAAAGAGTACCCTGGGATTACGATTACAGCAAAGAAGCGTACGACGGACTGTTTATCTCGAATGGACCCGGCGACCCGGCCATGTGCGACATCACGGTAAATCACCTCAGTAAGGCACTTGAAAACGACCGCCCCATCATGGGTATCTGCCTGGGGAACCAGCTGCTTGCCCGCGCAGCCGGTGCCGAAACCTATAAAATGAAATTCGGACATCGCAGTCATAACCAACCCGTCCTGCTAAATGGCACCAACCGTTGCTTCATTACAGCACAAAATCATGGTTATGCCATCGAAAACGATACGATCCCTTCTGACTGGGAAGCCCATTTCATCAATGTAAACGACGAAAGCAACGAAGGAATCAGGCATAAACACAAACCTTTCTTTTCAACACAGTTTCACCCCGAAGCCACAAGCGGGCCGGTTGATACCGAATTTCTGTTCGACGATTTTATCGAGAATGTAAAGAAGTATAAGAAGTAGAAAAGAGGATTAACGATTAATGACTGAAAAGATGGAAAATTTCAAATCACATATTAAGAAAGCAATTGTTTTAGGCTCGGGCGCGTTAAAAATTGGTGAAGCCGGTGAATTCGACTACTCCGGATCGCAGGCACTGAAGGCATTAAAAGAAGAAGGGGTGGAAACCATTCTCATCAATCCCAACATTGCCACCATTCAGACTTCAGAAGAAATTGCAGACAAAATATACTTTCTTCCGGTAACTGCCTACTTTGTTGAGCAGGTGATCAAAAAGGAAAAGCCTCAGGGTATATTGCTGGCTTTTGGCGGGCAAACTGCACTGAATTGCGGGGTTGAACTGTATGAAAACGGCATACTCGAAAAATACAATGTGGAAGTGGTAGGAACGCCGGTACAATCGATCATCAATACCGAAGACCGTGATATTTTTGCCAAAATACTTCAAAGCATCGATGTAAAAACACCTCAGAGCATTGCCTGTGCCAACATGGCCGAAGCCAAAAAAGCAGTAGAAACCATTGGTTTCCCCATTATTATCCGTGCAGCTTATACGCTGGGAGGAATGGGATCGGGCTTCTGCGAAAACATGGAAGAGCTCGAAATACGTGCCAGCAATGCTTTTTCCTACTCAAAACAAATACTTGTTGAAGAATCGATCAAAGGCTGGAAAGAAGTGGAATACGAAGTGGTACGCGATCAGTTCGACAACTGCATCACCGTGTGTAACATGGAAAACTTCGATCCGCTGGGTATCCATACCGGCGAGAGCATCGTGGTGGCTCCCTCGCAAACACTTAGCAACAGCGAATACCATAAACTGCGTGAGCTATCAATCAGGATCATCCGCCGCATTGGGGTGGTGGGCGAATGCAATGTGCAGTTTGCGCTCGATCCTTACAGCGAAGATTACCGTGTAATTGAAGTCAATGCCCGCCTGAGCCGCTCATCGGCCCTGGCATCGAAAGCCACCGGCTACCCGCTGGCCTTTGTTGCTGCCAAACTGGGCATGGGTTACGGCTTGCACCAGCTTCAGAACTCAGTTACCAAGGTCACCACCGCCTGTTTTGAACCTGCCCTCGACTATGTGGTGTGTAAAATACCCCGCTGGGACCTTGGCAAATTTGTTGGCGTATCGAAACAAATTGGCAGCTCGATGAAATCGGTGGGTGAAATCATGGCCATCGGTCGCAATTTTGAAGAAGCCATTCAGAAGGGGCTGCGCATGATCGGACTGGGCATGCATGGCTTTGTGGGCAACAACGAGGAAATTACCATCGATGCCATCGAGGAAGAGCTGATCAACCCAACCGACCGACGTATTTTTGCCATTGCCGAAGCTTTTAGAAAGGCATATTCGGTGGAGGACATTCATCAGAGAACAAAAATCGATCGTTGGTTTCTGCATAAACTGGAAAACATTTACAAGGTTCAAAGCGAGCTGAAAGAATACAAAAGCCTTGCCACCCTGCCCGACGAGCTGCTTTTGAAATCAAAAAAACTGGGCTTTTCCGACTTTCAGATAGCCCGTATGGTTTTCGAACCCAAAAGCAGGGACATGCAACAGGGGCTGCTCGAAGTACGTGCCCACCGTAAAGCGAGAGGTATTACACCCATCATCAAACAAATCGACACCCTGGCGGGTGAGTATCCGGCCCTTACCAACTACCTTTACGTGACCTATAATGGCAGCGAACACGATGTCGAATTTAAGCACGACATGCAATCGGTGATCGTATTGGGCTCGGGCGCATACCGCATTGGCTCATCGGTTGAATTCGACTGGTGCGGGGTGAATGCCGTCAATACCATTCGCAAGGAAGGATTCCGCTCAATTATGATCAACTACAACCCCGAAACGGTGAGCACCGATTACGATAACTGCGACCGCCTTTATTTCGATGAGCTGACTTTTGAAAGGGTAATGGACATTGTTGATCTGGAAGATCCCATGGGAACCGTGGTTTCAACCGGCGGACAAATTCCAAACAACCTGGCCATGAAACTGGCTGCACAGAACGTACCCATTTTGGGAACCTCGGCCGAGAAAATCGACAATGCCGAGGACCGTCAGAAATTTTCATCCCTGCTCGACCGTATAGGTGTTGACCAACCCCGTTGGAACGAATTATCGACCATCGAAGAAATACACAAATTCATCGGCGAAGTAGGATACCCTGTGCTGATTCGACCATCGTATGTACTTTCGGGAGCTGCCATGAATGTGGTTTCGAACGAAGACCAACTGGTTAATTTCCTTCAACTGGCTGCCGATGTTTCGAAAGAACATCCCGTAGTAGTGAGTGAATTCATCGAACAGGCCAAGGAAATTGAGATTGACGCGGTGGCCGACAAGGGCGAACTGGTTGCTTACGCCATTTCGGAGCACGTAGAATTTGCAGGCGTTCACTCAGGCGATGCCACCATGGTATTTCCACCACAAAAATTGTACATCGAAACCATTCGCAGGGTGAAGAAAATTGCCAGACAAGTTGCTGCAGGACTTGAAATATCAGGCCCCTTCAACATGCAATTGCTGGCCAAGGACAACGACATCAAGGTGATTGAATGCAACCTGCGCGCGTCGAGGAGCTTTCCTTTTGTATCGAAGGTAATGAAATTCAACCTGATTGAACTGGCGACCAAGGTCATGCTGGGAGTTCCCTACGAAAAGCCCGACAAATCGCTCTTCGAACTCGATCATGTGGGCGTTAAGGCACCGCAGTTCTCGTTTCAGCGTCTGCTCAATGCCGATCCTGTACTCGGAGTCGACATGAGTTCGACCGGCGAAGTAGCCTGTTTGGGCGATAACTTTTATGCAGCCATTCTCAAATCGATGCTTTCGGTAGGCTATCAGATTCCAAAGAAAAACGTACTCATTTCGTCGGGTCCCACCCGCTCGAAGGTTGAATTGTTGCGCTCGGCAGCCATGCTGGTTGAAAAAGGCTACAACCTTTTTGCCACTGAGGGAACTGCCAAATTCTTCAGCGACAACAACATAAAATGTACTGTTTTGCACTGGCCCGATGAAGAAGACCGAAAACCAAACACCATCGATTATATCAAGGAGAAGAAGCTCGATCTGGTTATTAACATTCCGAAAAACTACACCCGTCGTGAGCTGAGCAACGGATACCGAATCAGGCGCAATGCCATCGATTACAACATTCCGCTCATCACCAATGCCCGTGTAGCCAGTGCCTTCATCTACTCCTTCTGCAAGTATACCATCGAGGATCTGGAGATCAAAAGCTGGAATGAGTATAAGTAGACGATTGATAGATATTGGACAAGAGATCAAACAGACAAGAGATATCAGACAAGAGATATTAGACAGTAGATTAGATTTCAGATAAGAGATCATAAGACAAAAAACCGTTTCCTGAGGGAGGCGGTTTTTTTATTAAACAAAGTCAGGAAGAATGCTGCTAAACAATTTACTAAGCTTCCGGTTACTTTTCCTGTTGATCTGCCAAACACTTGGCAGATGCCTATTTCACCAGCGAATAACAGGAATCATTTTAGATTTTGACAAATCTTTTTTTCTTTGTGCCCTGTAAAAAAGAAGCAAGATGAACAAGAGCAAGCCCAAGAGAAGTATTTTTGACCGACTTTTAAACTGGACCGAAAGGGCCGGCAATGCCCTGCCCCATCCCGCAACCCTGTTTGCCATTTTTGCCCTGCTGGCCCTGATATTCTCCGCCGTAGGTTATTATCTGGGCTGGGAAGTGATCCATCCGGGCACCCAGGAACTTGTAAAACCCGTTAACCTGCTTTCGCACGATGGCATTCATCGCATCCTGCTCGAAATGGTGGATAATTTTACCGGCTTTGCTCCTCTGGGAATTGTTCTGGTAGCCATGCTGGGCATCGGCATTGCTGAAAAAAGCGGACTTGTTAATGCCATTATTCGTATGCTGGTACTTAACTCGCCTCGTCACCTGCTCACTTTTGTGCTTGTTTTCTCTGGTATTTTATCGAACCTGGCATCCGACGTGGGTTATGTGCTCCTCATCCCGCTGGCCGGGGTTATTTTTATTGCCGTTGGGCGGCATCCTATTGCAGGAATGGCAGCAGCCTTTGCCGGCGTATCGGGTGGCTTTAGTGCCAATCTGGTGCTGGGAACCGTTGATCCGCTTCTGGCTGGTCTGTCGCAGGAAGCAGCCCGCATTCTCGATCCAGCTTATCAGGTGAATGCAACAGCCAATTACTATTTCATGGTAGCTTCTACCTTTGTAATAGCCATTGCCGGCACCCTGGTAACCGATAAAATAGTAGAACCCCGGCTGGGAAAATATACCGGCCATGTCGATGAACAGGATCAGTCGTTTGATAAGCTGAGCAGGAAAGAACGAAAAGGAATTAAGGCAGCCCTGATCACCCTGGGAGTTATTTTTGTCATCACGCTTATCGGGATCATTCCCGAGGACGGTTTTTTCAGAGGAAACGATGGCGGCTTGCTGTCATCACCACTCATAAAAGGCGTTGTAGCCATGCTGTTTATTACAGCAGGTGCCATGGGACTGGCTTACGGTTTTACCACCGGAGCCTTTAAAAACGACGTCGATGTCATGAACGGAATGGCCGATTCAATGAAAACACTGGGTACTTACCTGGTGCTCGTTTTCTTTGCAGCGCAGTTTGTGGCCTATTTCAAGTGGAGTAACCTTGGAATTATTCTGGCTGTTAAGGGAGCCGGAGCACTCATGTCGGCCGACATTGGTCTTATTCCATTGATGATTTTCTTCATTCTGCTTTCGGCGGCCATCAACATGCTCATGGGAAGTGCCTCGGCCAAATGGGCCATTCTTGCCCCCATCTTCATTCCCATGTTCATGATTATGGGCTACTCTCCTGAATTATCACAGGTGGTTTACCGTATTGGCGATAGTGTTACCAACGTCATTTCACCTATGATGAGCTTTTTTGCACTCATTATTGCCTTTGTACAGAAATACGACCCCAAGGCCGGAATTGGAACAATCATCGCTACCATGGTCCCCTACACCATCACTTTCCTTGTTTTCTGGATTGTGTTACTGATCGCATGGCTGCTGCTTGGTATTCCTTTGGGGCCTGGTGCCGAAATCCACTACAGCCTGCCGGGTTAAGCAGGCTGAGAGGCGGCAGAATTGGAAAAATCACCAGCTTCTTCCCTTATTCTGTACAAGGTCTTTTTGCCCCAAAACTGAAAAATACGCCGAATATTGTGATTCAGTGAAACTAAAAGCGTACATTTGCAAAAATTTTGATGATAGAGGGTAAGTCCCACAGCGTAGAAAATCGCTCTGAAATTGCCTGAGAATATGCTAAAATCAATTTTTTAAAGCAATAACATACAGGTTTTCTGCCAGTTAGACAATACACTGCCTTTGACTTCCAAACACTGAAGTTTCAGCCATCTTGCGCTTTCCCGGTAATCTTCCTGATGTTGAAACAATAACAATTAAATTACTTTCGAATGAACATTTATGTAGGAAACCTTGACTACAACGTAAACGAAGACGACTTGCAAGGTATTTTTGAAGAATACGGAGCAGTAAGTTCTGTAAAGCTGATCACCGATAAATTCAGTGGTAAGAGCAAAGGTTTTGGTTTTGTAGAAATGGACAACAAGGATGAAGCCATGAAATCGATTAACGATTTACATGGTGCAATGCTTGAAAACAGGGAAATGGTGGTTAACGAGGCAAAGCCTAAGAAAGCCAGCAGCAATTCCCGTCGTTACTAGAAAAGCAGGAGCTGTCGATCGCGAAGACGACAGACATAAGCTATAACAATTAAACAGCAGTACGTCAGGCCAGTCCTTTCGCTGCTGTTTAATGTGTTTAAAGAAAAACTCATTTGTTGAAACTTTTTGGAAACCTTTCTGCGGTTTCAACGTATGTCAAAAATGCATATCAATACCAATTATTAATTTTAAATAGAAATATATGGGCAGATCCCAGGAATCGTTTAACAAAAAAGAAGTAAGAAAGAAAAAAGAGAAAAAAAGAAAGGACAAAGAGAAAAAGCGTCTGGCAAGAAAAGATGATGTGAAATCAGGAGGCCTTGATGACATGATTGCCTATGTAGATGAATTCGGACGCATTACCGATACCCCACCCGATCCCGATCAGAAAGAAGAAGTCGCAATTGAAGACATTGAAATCAGTGTTAGCAAAACCGATCCTTCCGAAAAAGAAGATCCAACCCGGAAAGGAATTGTAACCTTCTTTAACGACAACAAAGGCTTTGGTTTTATCCGCGACCTCGAAAACCGTCAGAGTGTATTTGTACACGCCAATAATTTACAGGAAGAAATCAGAGAGGACAATGTGGTGACCTTCGAAGTAGGTAAAGGCCCTAAAGGACCAACTGCATTAAATGTAAAGCTTTTCAAATAATACCGCTTTCTTTTACTGTTCATTGATTCACTCTTTAACGAAAGGCAGCTAAATGTGCTGCCCGTGGATTGTATTGAATCAACACAGCCAGAGTAGATGAATACGCCAAATGAAATACAACAGGTAAGAATTAACAAATACCTGAGCGAAGTTGGGTTTTGTTCACGACGAATGGCCGATCAGCTGATCGAAGCCGGAAGAGTGACCATTAATGGAAAGATACCTGAAAAGGGCACCAAAATAAGTACCGGAGATGAAGTAAGGGTTGATGGTAAAACCATCGACAACAAGGAACAAAAACCGGTATTTATTGCTTTCAACAAACCGGTAGGCATCGTCTGTACTACCGACACGAAGAATGAAAAAAACAACATCATCGACTTCATTGGTCACCCCGAAAGAATTTTCCCCATTGGCCGACTCGACAAGCCCAGCGAGGGACTCATTTTTCTTACCAACGATGGTGATATTGTAAACAAAATACTAAGGGCACACAATCACCACGAAAAAGAATATGAAGTTCGGGTTGACAAGCCAATCAATTCTAAATTTATAAAGCAAATGGCAGGAGGTATCCCGATTTTGGGAACCGTCACCCGAAAATGCCTTGTAAAACCCACCGGGAAGTATGAATTTACCATTGTACTCACACAGGGTCTAAACCGACAAATCCGCCGGATGTGTGAATACCTGGGTTACCGCGTCACAGCACTCAAGCGTACCCGTATTATGAATGTCAGGCTCGACCTGCCAACGGGACAATGGCGCGATCTGAGCGCTGCCGAAATCGACGATATTAACCGCCGGATTGCCAATTCTTCAAAAACCCACTCCGCTGGTTGAATGTTCCATTTTGCCTTCATACCAAACAATACACTGCTTATAAGCACGATGTAGCCTAAACAGGCATTCTCTTCTCTATTTTTTTTGTTATCAAATTGAACTCCCGTAAACCCAGGGGCCATTTTTTTCGTTTATTTGGCAAACAAATAAATAACGATGGACAGAATTGTAGCAATCAACAGTAACAATCAAATTTTTCCAGCCTACCAAAACACACCAATCGGCGATCTTCTCAGCTATCACAACCTGGGAAAAGAACACAAAGACTACGAAAAAGCAGAATTGCTGGTGGGTATGTGTATGGACAACAGAAAGAAGCTTCAGATTCCCGAAAATTTTGCCTTCATCATCCGTGCCGGTGGAGCCAATCTGCGTTACAGCGAGTTCAAGGTTTCGTATGCCATTGGTGTTGGCGGAGTGCAATACATTGCGCTCATAGCTCATACCAACTGTGGCATGGTGAACCTGGCAGCCCGGAAACAAATTTTCATTGATGGTCTTATTGAACGTGCCGGCTGGGACGCCCAAAAAGCCGAAGAACATTTCAGCAATTTTGCCCCCCTGTTCGAAATCGGTAATGAAATCGATTTTGTTTTAAGCGAAGCACAAAGACTGCGCATCAAATATCCGAAAGTTGTTGTGGCTCCTATGCTGTATAAGGTAGAAGACAATCAGCTGTACCTGATCAGGGAAGACTAAAGGCCCAAATAGAACCGACTGACGGCACGGAGCACGTGATTTAAAGTCACACCGTCAGCAAGAATGAGTGCAGTTGATACTTTCAAAATTATGCAAACTTTTATTCACTACTTTTTGCACTTTGGTTTTCCTTTTATTATTGCCTTTGTATTCTACAGAAAGGATTGGAAAAGGGTGTACCTGCTTCTCATTGCAAGCATGTTGGTCGATCTGGATCATTTGCTGGCTACTCCAATTTTCGAAGCAAACCGTTGTAGTATTAACTTCCACCCGCTGCATACCTACTACGCAATGGCAGGGTATGTTGCATTGCTCTTTTTTCGCAAACCATTCAGAATTATTGGCATAGGACTGCTGTTTCATATGCTCACCGATTTGATTGACTGCTTAATGACCTATGCAAATTGTAAAGAATGTTTAAGCAATTCGCCTGCAATCGAACTCATAAAAAACATTTCAAAAATAATTGGATTATAAATCATCGCTTCAGAAATTACAAAGCGGCTCCCCTTTCTTATGAAAAAATATTTTGGAAAAGAATTGCCAGGTGAAGCCAGCTGAACCCAATTTTAGATTCATCTAAACTGTCGGAGGAAATTCTGCTTTGCTGGTGTTTCGAGCGTCGGGTTTGATTAATTCTACCTCGTAAAAGGGAAGCCCCATTTTGAAGTATTCTTCCCGCTTCACCAGAAACCCTTTTTCTTTTAGCAAAGTATCCGTTGGTCGGTTTAGCTGACATCCTTCGGCTACCTTTTCCCATACAGGATTGAAAAAGTCCTGCATTTTTCCACCCAGATGCCGGTGCGCTCTCACATGTTCGAGAACCAGCAAGCGACCACCGGGTTTGAGCCAGCTCATGAACTGATCCAAAGCAAGACCAGGATCGGGAATGGTGCAAAGCACCAGCGTACATACCACCGCATCGAGCGTAGCGGGAGCTATCAACTGCTGCATTTCGTGGTAACCACAACCGGTGTTATGCAAACTCACCCGGTCGGGAAACAGCAATAAATCACGTTTTTTTTCTGCCCTGTAAAACATGTAGGGCGAAGGTTCAATTCCGGTTAGTTGTACTTTTTCGGTATAATGCTCAAGATTTACACCGGTGCCAACTCCCACTTCCAGCACATGACCTTCGAGCTCCGATAAGAGTCGTGCACGCCTTGCCCTGAGCTGCCTCTTTTCGAGGTAGTACATGAAATAATCGTAGCTCGCTCCAAATATCCGACTGAATCTCATATTAAAAAGTCATTAGGAAAAAGTCATTGGTAATGGAAAAAAGTCATTGGTCATGGAGTCATTAAGAAAAGTTCACCCTGTGAAATGGCTTGTATTGCCAGCTTATTTTCCAGGGGATAAAAGTTGCTATTTGTTAAACACCTTATCAAAGATCTTATTTCACAGTGGCTTTCCTTATTAAGTCCGAAAATCTGACAAGGAGTTAATGCCTGCAGCTTCCACTAGACAATAAAAATAAGGAAAAGAAGGCCCAGCACAATGCGGTAATAGCCAAAATGCTTAAAACCGTAATTTTCAACAATTTTAAGAAACACCTTTACCGCAAGCCAGGCACTAACAAAGGCAAAAAGCAATCCTACCAGCAGCATAATGATTTCCTCACGTGAAAAATCGATGGGTGTTTTTAGCAGGTCGTAACCCGAAGCAGCAAACATGGTAGGTACGGCCAGCAAAAAGGAAAACTCGGTGGCCTGCTTCTTATCGAGCCGGTTAAAAACTCCACCAATGATGGTGGCAGCAGCCCTTGAAGTACCTGGTACCATGGAAAGACATTGAATGAGTCCGATGAAAAATGCATTTTTGTATGGAATTTGTTCCAAACTGGCAATTTCGTTTTTCTTGTTCACCACCCTGCGATCGACCCAAATCAGTATTACACCGCCCACAATGAGCGAAACCGATACCACCACCGGGTTGAATAAATAAGCCTTGATGTATTCGTAGGCAAAAAAACCAACGATGGCTGTTGGAATAAAGGCAATGATCAGTTTCAGGTAAATATCGATTCCCTGTAAAAAGCGTTTAATGTACATCAGTGCTATGGCCATGATGGCGCCCAGCTGAATAACAATTTCGAAGGTTTTCACAAACTCATCCTCATGAATTTTCATGGCTGCTGTAGCCAGAATCATGTGGCCGGTCGATGAAATGGGTAAAAACTCGGTAAGTCCTTCAATAATGGCAATAATAATCGATTGAATTAAGCTCATGTTCGTGCATCAATTTTGGGCTAAAAAATAAAGATTCTTAAAGTAGCCGGTAAAAATAATGAACCGTCGGAAATAAAGGCCATTGTCGGGGAATTATTTTAAACACAGTTCGCTGTGTTGATGATGAATTAAGCAACCCGGCCTCAGACAAACACACATTCTAAGGCTCACATCCTGTTTCTTGTATGGTGCAAATGCCAAATATTTCAATTATTCTTGATTGGCCGGCTGCTTTTCTCAGTGTAAATCTCATAAGTCACACCTTCCCGATTACACCATTTAGGTTGTCCGAGCTCATCGGTTAAGAGGTAAAAAACGCCCGACATGCCTTCATTGGTGAAATCATGTCCAATGTAATTAAAGGTGTTGTCGTTGATTTTTAAACACGAGGTAAGGTCAACCCGACCATCGATATGATAAGTGCCAATGTGTTTCATTTCGCCTTCGCGGGTCAAATAAAGCGAGCTTACAATCTGATTTTCTGCGGAATAATTCAGCGACCAGGCCTGGTAATTCATGCTTTTTCCTTTGATGGCAATTAAAAAGTTGTTGTTGGTATTGACCACATCAATAAGTTCGGCATCGGTAAAAATTTCTTTCTCCCATTTCAATGAATCATTGAAAGTGTACAAGGCCACTTTTAACACGGGCAAATCTGTAAGTGAATCATTGAACGTGCTACGGGTAATCAGCAGGTATTGTTCATTGATTTCATCCACTTCAAGATGAAGCGGAAATGCATTCTTCTGTAATACTACATTTTTCTCTTCCTTCCCGTTCCAGTCATAAGCCGCCACAAAGGTCTCCTTTATCAATTGTGAATCGCCAGGTATTTCGGTCCATCCAACGACGTAACAGGTACTGTCGTCGAGAATTTTATGATCGAAAAGGAGACTGCTTCCCTGCACTTTGTCCCGCGGGCTTACCAGCCAGCGCCCCCTGTCCTGTTGATCGAAACCGGCCAAAAATGCTTTGCCTTTACCATTTTTGTCGATTTGAACGCCATGCAAATATTTCCAACGCTTATTAAAAACCTTGAAGCCAGTGGTTAAAGTGGTATCAATCATGGTTTGTGACGCTGTTGTACGTTGAATACCAAAAGGAATTAACTGATTTTGAAAGCTTACAACACGATCGCTGAAGAAGTATTTTTCACGATCGTGTTGAATGAATTTAACAAGATGCTCCAGATTGCTGTTCAGCAATTCATCGTTCCTGCTTTTTTCCAATACGCACCAGCGCATCAAGCCGTCCATGCCGCCGTATTGCTCGTTGAAAAAATGATTATAAAGGATGATTTTTTCGAAGCTGATATTTTGCCTCAGGAGCGCCAGCTCATCGTTCAGTGCTTTAACTTCTTCGGCCAAATCTTCATAATAACGCAGTTTGGCAATCAGGTAAAAGTTATCATGAAGGCTTGTATCGTTCACTTCCTGTTTTGTTGCAGCCAGCCACTCAATTTTTGAGTTTTTGTAATCGAACAGGTCATTGCAAATCGATGAATAATCGTATTTGCCGATCAGATTCTGAAAACGGGCTTCTGGCCGATAATAATCGATCTCATTCTCAAATGCAGTACGATGAATAAGCTGTTCGATTTGCTGATCCATTGCCTGATCCACATCAAATAATCCGTCACGAATGGTCTTTATGTCGGTATCCATCAGCTTCAAAAAATTTTCACCCCAGCTTTTGAAATCCCACAAATTAACAACTTCCTTTTCAAAGTCGGCTTCAGTAAGACCTTCAAGCCGGTAGGTTACGATGGGATGAATCTGGTAAGTATTTACCTTTAGCAAATGAGGAAGTTGACTACAGGCAGTTTTGTACGCATCAAAATACACAATGGAAGAATCAAAATCGGCTACCATATTGGCAAGCTGTTCCAATAAATCGTCGTCGGCCTTTAAAAAAAGATCCTTGTAATTGGGATATCGTTCAAGCACATTCCGGTAGAAATAAAGACAACTGTTGTATTTACTAACACAGCGGGTAAAATTAAGGTGCACACTTTCGGCATATCCAAAGTATTCATCAAGCTCTCCGAGCCGTCGGTTCACTTCGTTTACCACATCGTCCTTTTCAATCTTCTTATGATCTTCAGCCTTCGGAATAGTACCATAATAATCCCGATCGTTTCGCACCTGCCGATCGTCTATTTTGAAATTAACCAGTCCGTAGTAAATTTTAGCCTGTGAATAATAATTTTTCAGAATAGGATACATGAACAAGGGATTTGTTTCACGCAGGTACTCATTGTTAATTTCAGCCAGTTTGAAATAGACAATGGCATGATCGGGATTTTTTCCCTGATAATGAATCAGATTTTGCATGTTACTGAAGCGGTCGTTCACCGAAAAACTTTCATATAAATCATTGAATTTGTCCTGGGTGTATGCCGAATAAGCAAGCAACAGGCAGCTTGTAATGAGTAGTAATTTCTTCATCGTCGATCTATTTGAAATTATTCAGTAAGTCGTTTCTCAATAAAAAATATTTCGTCCTGTTCGTCCAGAATTTTCATTTCGACCCTGCGGTTAATGGCGCGGTTTTCGTCGGACGTATTGGGAACCAGGGGCACTGTTTCACCATAGCCTTTGGGTTGCAGCTTATGGCTTTCGATGCCGTTGATGATGAGGTATTCAACCACCGATTTGGCCCGTTTTTCGGCCAGTACATTATTATAACGCTCACTGCCCACATCGTCGGTATGTGCCATGATCTCGACATGGATGTCGGGATTGTCCTTTAGAAGCTGAATCACCCGAGCCAGTTCCTCAAAAGAACTTTCGAGCAGGTCGGCTGAATTGAATTCAAAATTGATGTTGTTTAACTGAATGGGGACTTTAATCTTAAGCGGACTAAGGGAAATTGTTTTTTGCTTCAAATCGCGATGGGCTGCCAAATCTATTAACTCGTGTTTAAAAGCAAACCCCCGGGGGCCTCTCACTTCAACATCATAAACTTCACCTTCGCGCAATACAAGCGAATACCTGCCGGCTTTGCCTTCAAGCGCTTCAGGTTGATACAGGCGCTTTCGTTCATCAAAAAGTTCGATGGAAGCTGAAAGCGGATCATTGGTTTCTTCATCGAGAACCAGTAATTCGAGTAGCCGCTTTTTGGGCTTAAGTTCAATGTCACGTATAAATTCATCGAATAAAACAAGGTCTGAAAGATTCAGCTGCAGCCGATTGCTTTCATAATGTTCCACATCAACCTGTAAAGTATATAATAAGCCAATGGGCAGGATGATCTCCTTTTTTCCTTTGTAAATTTCATGTATTTCAGCAGCTACATTCTTTCCGTTTGGGTCAAGAATGCTCAATTTTCCGTCGAGCGGCCATAGCTCTTCCTCATCATACATATTCAATGAGACTTTAACTTCGGGATACAAAGCGAAATCGAGACTACGATGTTCATGAGTCGCCATTTCGTCAAACAAATGGAACTTATGAGAAAAAGCTTCACCCCAAATGTGGTACATGTAGCTTTTGCCGGCATTGACCAGTGTCCACCACTGTCCACTTTTCGGGTCAGCATTGGCATAAAAAACAGTATCTCCTATTATCGGATCACTTACCAAGACCTTAGCCGCAATGGGCTCGCTGGTAACTGCATTGCTGACCTTCCCGCTGATTATAATGGTTTTATCCGGAATAAACCGTTCATCGAGCGGATAACGGTACAACTGACCCTTTGGATGTTTTCCATTGTCGCTTACAATATAATACAGAAAGCCATCGGCTTTGCAATACGAAGGGGCTGTTTCACTGTCCTTCGATGCCAGTGTATCGATTTTAACGGGCAGAAACCAATGAATTCCGGTCATGCTTTTCGTCCAGTAGAGCTTCCAGTTTTCCTTATTGTCTTCAACACGAGAATAAATCAGGGTGTGGTTGTCGTCGTATACCTTGGGCCAGGCGATGCCGCCGTTGTTAATTTCGGTATTGATTTTTTCGGGCTGTTTCCAGCGGGTATGATCGCTGTTTATTCCCGATTTCCAGATTGCGCCCGTTTGGTAGTCTTCAAGTTTTTTCATCACTTCTTCGCGGGTAAAAAACAACTCCCGCTGATTACCCGAGACAGACGGATAATTCTCATCGGCTGCGGTATTAACGGGAGCTCCCAGGTTAACCGGAGCCATTATTTCCCTGTTAATAATTTCGCATTGGTAAAGATCAAGACCACCTTTGGTATCGGGCAAATTGGCAGCAAAATAAAGCACTTTACCATCAAAACGGAACGAGGGACCACAGATTCTTGTATCCTCTCCGGTCAAATCGTTAATAACATTGACGCTGGAAGCCGGCCACCAGTTACTCCCGGTATCAGTGCGTTTTGTAACTTTTACCAGTCTTTTTTCTTTACGCGGCCAGTCAATAATCACCATTTGTAATCCATCGGGGCTAATGGCAAAATCAACCGGATTTTCAACTCCTCTTACAAGTATTTGCTCAAAATCGTATTTATATGCCTTAACAAGAAGTACGAAAAAGATCAGCAGGGGAAGCAGGATTGCTTTTTTCATTTATCTGTTTTTTTGATCATATTATCTATAACTGCTGGAAAAAGATTCATTTAAAAATTAGAAATGACAGCATAGAAAGTTTTAGACAATTTAAGGAACAATCCCATACGAGACAATATCATCATACACTTTATAGTAATAATCATTTACTGATTTTCAATGTTATTTAATACAGCTTAGCCCACTGAGGTATTCCTCCATTTAATCGGGAATGGTAAAGAAGAAGGTGCTGCCTTTCTTAGCTGATTTCTCATCGGGATCACTTTCGACCCATATGTTACCTCCGGCCAACTCAATCAACTCTTTAACAATACTTAAACCCAGGCCGGTTCCGCTAATGGCTCCCTTGTCGACATTCGATGCACGATAGAAACGCTCGAAAATTTTCTTCACTTCATTGGCGGGTATTCCAATGCCCGTATCGCGAACAAAAAACCTTAATTCATTTGCCTGCCTTTCGACGCCTATCGTAATGCTACCCTCGGGGGTGTATTTGAAGGCATTGAAAACAAGGTTGGTAATCACCTGTCGTAACTTTTCATAATCAGAATGAATGAGGATTTTACCATCACTTTTCGGGTCGATTTGCAGCATTGCTTTATCGGTAAACTCAGGCAGGTTAAACGATTGGACAATGTCACTGAAAAGCCTTTCGGCACTGAATTCACTTGGGTTATAGGTCAATAAGCGGGTTTGCAGCCGCGAATAAAGAACAATGTCGTCAATAATATGCACCAGTTGTTCCGAATTCCGGACGATGATTTCAGCATATTGCTTAATCAGCGCATTGTCATCTTCTTCGGGAAGTAAACTGGCAAAGCCCATGATGGAATTCATGGGAGTACGAATTTCGTGACTCAAATTGGCCAGGAAAGATGACTTCAGCCGATCACTTTCTTCGGCTTTTTCCTTTGCCTTAATCAGGTCCTGAATCATTTGCTTACGTTGCACCACAGTGCTTAATTCGTGGGCAACTATTTCAAGAAAACGGGCATGTCCTTTGTTGAAAGCATCTTTGTTGGTGTAGCTTTGTACCACCATTACACCAATTACTTGCTGGTTATCGACCAGTGGAACTCCCAGCCAGCATTTCACTTGTTCGCTAAGATATGCCAAACCGTTTTTCTTTCGAAATACACTGATTTCATTTTCAGTTAAAAGCAGTGTTTTTTTACTTCGCAATACTTCACCCGACAAGGTGTTACGCACATCCCATTCTTCGAGGCTTTGTTTCTCATTCACGTAAATGATTTTACGAAGGGAATTGCTGGCAGCTTTGTACATTGCCACATAGAAATTGGTGGTGTCAATCACCTTGCTTAATTCGTGCCGTACCACTCCAAGCATTTCTTCTATGGCATTGGCACTCATCGAGGTGCGGGCAATTTCATACAATATCTGATTCACCTCTTCGTCGTGTTTACGCTGGGAAATATCGATGAAAGTTACTACAGCTCCAATTATTTTTTTGTTGCGTACAATAGGATATGACCAGTATTCAACCGCAAAACTACTTCCGTTTTTTGACCAAAAAACTTCATCATCGGCATGTGTGCCGCTTTTGCTTTTGAAAGCTTTGTTAATACTACACTCGCTGATTGAATAGGATGATCCATCGGAGCGACTGTGGTGCATCAGCTCATGCATATTCTTACCAATCACTTCGTCTTCATTTTCATAGCCAAGCATTTTCAAAGCTGCCCTGTTGCAAAAAGTACAAATACCCTCGGTGTCGATACCATAAATGCCTTCGGCAGTTGAATTGAATAAAAGACGTATGGTTTCTTCACTTTCACGCAACTGCTGTTCCATTTGTTTGCGTTGGGTGATATCGCGGGCAATGCTCAAAATGGCTCTTTTCCCCTGATAAGTCACGATACTGGAGTATATTTCTACCGGAATTATCTGCCCTTCTTTTGTTTTATGGGTGGTTTCAAAAATCTGCAGCTGATCATCGGGCATTGTTTTGGCCAGTTCAACAATCATCTCTTTTTTCAAGGAAGCATCAATCCCGTACAAACCAATTTGCAGGAGTTCATCTTTTGTATAACCCATGGTTTGAATGGCTGTTTCATTCACATCGAGCAAATTGCCCTGAAAGTCGATCACCCACACGGTTTCGTTCATCCCGTTAATCAGCTCACGATAATTCTTCTCACTCTCTTTTAAAGCGGCTTCAGAGAGTTTGCGTTCGGTAATGTCTTCGGCATATAGAATTATCCCTCCTACCGTACCATCGGCTGCATACCAGGGACGACAATCCCATTGTTTCCACTCTATTGTTCCGTCGGGATGAATCAGTTCATCATTATTTCCACTTATTGTTTCTCCCTGCAAGGCACGTTGGTGGGCTTTTCTAAATTTTTCAGGCAGGTAAGGAAAAAGTTCGTAATGGTTCCTGCCAATAATGTTGGTATCGGCCGAAATATTAAAATCGTCAAGATAATGCTGACTAACAAATACATAATTCATATTCCGGTCGAAAACGGCCACCGAACCCCGGTTGTGCTCAATAATGTATTTCAACAAATTGTGTGAATGCTTCAGATCGGCTTCGGCTTGTTTTTGCCAGCTGATATCGGTACAAATTCCATAAAGGCCAATAACTTTCTTACTATCTGTTAAATCAAATATGGGTGTTTTAATTTCCCGATAATAAACGTTTTCACCATTCAAGTCTTTACCCTGCACCTCATTATCCGTATCAATTCCTTTCGAAATCACTTCCTTGTCAATATGCTGCAAGCGTGCGGCCAATTCGGGGGTGAAAAAATCATAATCAGTTTTCCCTATCAGCTCATTAGGATGGCATTTGAAAAATTCAAGTGTATGGTTGTTGGCATAGGTATAATGACCTTCGGTATCTTTCAGATAAACATAGGCATTAATTCTGTTGAGCGCATTCCGAAATATTTCATTCTGATTTTCAAAGGCATTCTTTATTTTCTCTGCATTATTTGTTAGCGCTTCTTCTGTTTCAGCCAGACTTTCAGTCTGGCTCTTCACGAGAAAATCATCGTCAATCGTAGTATTGGCTACCTCCTCCTGCCGTGTGGCCCCCTGATTTGCTTGATCAATCACTATTTTCTGATCTGTACTGCCTGCTTCCAGTTCCAATTTTTCGATTAGCACAACAAGAAGTTTAAGTGCTTGTTGCAATTCGTTAAGCTGATCATGCTTTTTCGACCATGTAGTTGGATAACTGATAAAGCCATGCACTTGACTTTTGCTCCTTAATTGGACTGCAGGTTCTTTTGATTCCGGTGCATTTTTGTGCCACTTAAAAGAAGCCTCAGGGAAAATGGCTGGCAATGCTTCAACAAAATGTTGCAAAAGCATTTCCTTATTCCTGATGTCGCTTAAGTCTGCAATGAGTGATAGCAATGTGGTACTTCCATGATTCATAGCACAATTTTTTTCTGCAAGAAGAACATCAATCGCTCCAGTTTGTTGATCGCCGATACAATCAACGATCAACAATTTAGTTTTTTTTCTTACAGAATACAAACAAGGTAAGGGCTCAGTTCAGTTTCCGCTCAACAAGGCCATTCCATACAAACTAATTGAAGCCATGGTGAAATTCAGGTTCGAAGAAAACGAGCTGAAAAAGTAATGACTATTACTCCGCTCGTTGTTTTGCTTTTGCCGAAGGTTTTAAGATCAAGCGCAGCGACTGGTCGAAAGTGATATAACTCCACAGCCAGTTAATAAAAATGATCAGCCGGTTTTTAACCCCGACGATCGACATTAAATGGACAAACATCCATACCATCCACGCTGGAAATCCGCTAAAACGAAAGCGGGGTAAATCCACCACTGCCCGGTTTCGGCCAATGGTAGCCATTGAGCCCCGATCGTGGTATTCAAACGGTTTTAGTGCTTTGTTTTTTTGAAGTGCAATCAGATTGTAAGCCAGCTGCCTTGCCTGTTGCAGCGCTACCTGCGCTACCTGAGGATGTCCGTGAGGATATTTTTCGGTTTCCATACAGGCAATATCACCAATGGCGTAAATATGTTCAAAACCATTCACCTGATTGAAACGATTCACATTGACCCGGTTTCCCCGGGCAAGGATGCTTTGAGAAAGACCATCGGGCATCTGTCCCTTAATACCGGCCGCCCAAACCAATGTTTCACTTTCGATTTTCCGGCCGTTTTCCAGCGTAAGCAACTCACCATTATAATCAGTTACCTTATGATTGGTCAGTACGCTGATTCCCATTTCTTCGAGATATCGTCTGGCTTTTTCACCCGATTCAGGATTCATCCCCTGCAACAGATGCGCCTGCGCTTCAATCAGCGTAATGTGCATTAAATCGAAGTTAATGTGAGGATAATCCTTGGGAAGCACAAATTTACGCATTTCAGCAAGTGCACCGCAAATCTCAACGCCCGTAGGACCGCCCCCAACCACCACCACATTCATGATTTTCCGAAGTTTGGCTTCATTTGAAATGGTTACGGCCTTTTCAAAATTCAAAAGCAGGGTATTTCGCAAATACACCGCTTCGGCTGTCGATTTCATTGGAATCGTAAATTTTTCAAAACTGTCCATCCCAAAATAGTTGGTTGTGGCTCCGGTTGATAATACCAGATAATCGTACTTCAGTTTGCCCAGACTGGTTTTGACTTTTTTCCTTTCAGGAATCACTTCTTCCACCTTGGCAATTCGAACATGGATATTTTTTTCCTTCTGAAATATTTTACGCAAAGGAAAGGAGATGGCACTGGGTTCAAGCCCTGATGTAGCCACCTGATAAAGCAGCGGTTGAAACTGATGATAATTGTTCTGATCGATCAAAACAATCTGAAAACCTTTATTCAGTAATTTTCGTGCAAGTTTGAGCCCGGCAAATCCTGCTCCTACAATAACAACCCGGGGCTCTTCGGTACGCGGTATGTTGATAGCCATCGTGCGTTTTTAGGAGACAACAAGTTGCTTCAACGAATGTTTTACCTCCCGGATTACTTTCATACATTTTTTTCAGTACAAATTCTCCCTCGAAAAAGCATCGTGTTCAAACAATGATAGCCCGACAAAAATTTTCGATGCAGCTTACTGTTTGTATTCCACTTCGTGCTTTAAAAACCTGAATTGTTCATCGATGATGGATGATGAAGGCAGGAGCCAGGCTTTACGCCATTGTACCGGCTGGTATTCGGGATGACTGTTGTATCGGCTGCGCTGCTCCATTTCGTTGGCATCGCGTTCAATTAATCGTGGCCATTCCCCCTTGCTTTCATGCCATACGGCCTCACGGATGATCGAGGCACTGTTTCCGTTTTGTTTAAAATTCACTTCACTGCGTGCATAGGCCGGAAGCCACCTTGCGTCCTTGAAGTTCCAATACATTTCGTTGCGCTCATGCCTTAACTCAAAGGTCTGCTGATCGCCTCCCGAAGCCAGAAACTCATCGGGCATCAGGTACCTGTAGCCTTTCGGACTAATACGCCACTGCATCCATACAGGCCCTCTGGTTTCGGCATCGATGTACATTTCGCCGGTGTAAAGTGCCCAGGGAGCCGACTCCAGCTGATCGAAAACCAGGTGATAAACCTTGCGACCATTCCATTCCAACAAGCCCTTCGCTTTAAACTGATAGTGCTTTAGCATGTTCCAGGTGAGAAATGATTTGGCCGAATAAAAAGGATCGAAAAGAGGAAGTACATCTCCTGAACGATTTTGTGGGGTAAACTTGATGTGGTCGGTAAATCCGGATGAGCGATAACACCGCCCATTGAGCAGGTGCGTGCTTACTTTTTCACTGCTGTTTGCCAGCGAAGGCCATTGTTGCACCCATTCAAAATCGGTGAGCTGATGCAATTCCTTGTTAAATAATAGCATTTCCCGGTAGGCTCCTTCGTACAGATGATGCTGTGATGAAAGGTTTTCTCCGGCTTTCTTCAGCACTTCTTTCATTAGTTCAAGTGCATTGATTTCAACAGTTTCGTCAACTATTTTCTTTAATCGAAGTGCTTCTTTTTCAGCCTCGCCCACCCTTACTGCCAGCTCCTGATATCCTGCACACAAAAGCAGTAACTGGTCATCATCGTTAAATATAAGGGAATCAAGGTCGAACCAGCCACCAGCCGAACTTATTGTTTGCCACGAGTGTTTTTCGCTTCGAATAAGCACCGAGGCAGCCGGGTTGCCATCGGGAAGCAATACCCTGTAAGGTTTACTACCTGACGCTGAATCGGCCTGTTTCCTTGCTTCCAAATCGGACTGGGCCCTGTCGCGGTTGAATATGGCTTTTTCGCGCTCATAGATTAATGCACCCGGAACTCCGCTTTCGGAAATACCATTGATTTCAATCCGATAACGGTCTGAAACATCGGAGGTATAAAAACTCAGCTGTGCTTTTCCCGTAGAATCGCTCTGAACCCGGGGAAACCAGGCAAGTGTAGAACGAAGATCGAAAAGAATGCTGTCGGCATCGCTGCCTGCATAATTGGGATGGTAAAACTCCTTTACACGCGAAAAGCCCTGCAAGTTTAGCTTTACCATTCCCTTGTATTTTTCTTTTCCGAAAATCCCCTGCCCATCGTTGGTATAAACCGACAAGACAGCAAGCGGAGCCGAATACAGATCGGAAAACGCTTCGAGACCGGCAAGATCTTCAAATACCGACACTTCAACGTCTTCCTGCATTTCATACTCATGAAATTCGGCATCGGCATGCAGCGAGGAAGTTTTTTTGCCCATGTCAGGAAAAATAAGATCGACCGAGGCAACGCGCCCGGGATCGATGGAAATCAGATCGTCGACCTGATAAATACTGAACATTCGCGAAAGCACTCCTTCAGGATCACTGGCTCCCACCAACTCTCCGTCGACAAACACAAAGAAGCGATGCCTTGCTTCATTTTTCAGGCGAAATAGTATGCTTGAGCTTTCGTTGACAATCAGCGATGAAGCTTTGCTTTGGGTTGGCATGCTTAACGAAGGAGGTGCGGCTTGCATTTTGTTCATTCCTATTGAGGTGGGTCTCACCTGAATGTCAAGTCCGGGAAAGGCATTAGCCAGTACAGTCATCAGTCCAAAATGCCAGGGCTTTTGCTGCACCAGGTCGCTAATTTGCCGCCGTCCGACCGATTGCTCCGGCGAGCCGTATTTTCGGGTGATGGAAGCTTTGGCATTGCGTTTTTTTTCACCTTCCACCTGAACTTCGCCAATGGCATAATCGGTAGTTATCACGAAGGTGTCGCTTTCGATGGCGCGGCTTAGTTCCCGACTCAGTTCATCTGCTTCGAACAGTTGCTGCTTTGTTCTGATCCTGCCTGTATCTGCCTGTACCTGGTGCCAATCGCTCAACCATGAGTAATCGGCCGGTTTTGAATGGATGTTGCTTTTCAAATCAAGCCCAAAATCCTTGTTGTTTTTTAGTCGGTTTTTGGTTTGAACCACGGCACTCAGGGTATCGTTAAAATCGTTCAGAAGGAAAATAAAACGTCCTTCATCATCGGCTTTTTCTGTGAACAGCTGCATCGCAGTACCACTGGTCATCATGGTCACTTCGATGCCCGGCTTTACCTTGTTGTTTCGCATGTTCGACATCACCTGCCCTTCAATATAAATTCCGGATTCGACAAAATACTCAGGAAGTGCGATGGTGTCGGCCAGAATTTGATGCCAGTCATAGCGCCGCCAACCGTTGGTGAGCATCAGTAATTCATTTTTAAAACGGGCACTGCCTGTATTATCCAATAAGCCATTGGCATCGGGTATGGCTTGTCCCAGGTCGGAAAACAAAGCCAGGTAGTTCACCAGGTCGTGATGCTGATAAAGCGATGATGGAATTCGTCCGGCATCGTTTACCGATACTGAAAAATCACCCTTAACAGCCTGACCATCACTTGTAGTAAACACCAATTCGAGCTCAAGTAACTCACGCGGTGCTTTGGGTTCATTCAGCTCACGTACTGAAATGTTCAACTGGTCCTGATTGTCGATCATAACGAGTCGTTCGCTTCGGGGCATTTTATTGGCATCGAAAAGGGTGAAATGTACAATGCCGGTTTTGAAGTCTGCTTTATCGAAGCTCAGACTTACCGGCTCATCTGCTTTCAACTTTAATTTGACAGCATGTTTGGCTATGCCATGTTGCATGCAAAGCAAGAAAGCGTCCGACTCGCCCGGGGTTTCCGCTTTCAGTACGATGTTCACCTGAAGCTGATCACGATGTGCATGATTCACCACCGATAAGTTCATTCCAAGCTTTGCTGCCCCTGGTAATGGAAAGCGTTGCACTGCTCCCCGCCGGTTTTCAATCTGAGCATAATAGTGTTTGCCGGCCTGTGGTGTAAGCATAAAAAATCCTTTGCCATTCCACATTGCGTTGATGGCAGCCACCACTTCCCCCATTTCATCGAAAACCATTCCACCAGCCTTGACTGCACGGCCAGATTCATCGCGCAGTTCAAAAGCCACTTTGGAGTTGATGCCTTCGAGCAAATGTCCCCCTTCGGGATAAAATTGCATGGAATATCCTGGCTCAACGGCATTAGCCGCCTCATCTGCGATAGGCTGCTGCTTGCTCGTACTGTCTGCCACAAGCGAATCATAAACCGGTGAAGCCGTTCTTCCTGCTTTGTTAATCTGAATTTGTTTTCTGAAATAGAGCGCACTTCCGGCATTGCGTTGCCAGTTGGTATAAGCCTGTAAAAAACAGCTTCCTCCCTGCATTGATTCCGGGAGTTCCAACTGCCCTTCGGCTATTCCGTCGTTTATTTTGAAAATTTGCTTTTGAAGCAGGACGCCATCGGGCGCCAATAATTCAATATACAGAACACATTCGCTTTTATTGAGTCGTTGTGTTGCTGCACTGAGCACAAAGGCACTGAACCAGATGGTTTCACCAGCTACATAAGCCGGCCGATCGGTTTGTACAAACACTTTTTCCTGCCGGTGAATGGCCGTGTAAACCGCTGCTTTCTGAAGAATATCTTCTTCCCACGACTGTGAGCTTACCGTGAGCGGAAAACCGAACAACAGCATAGCCAGCAAAATGCAAATCCTGCCGGCAACAAAAGCAGCACCTTGAAGCATATATTTATTATTTAAGCTATTGGTAAAATAGCCGGTTTGCACGCTACATCAGCGGTTTATCGCTTTTAAAGTCGAAAAACGTTTTTCGCATTAAGTCGGCAAGGTTCAACTCGTACTGAATGTAAGCCGAAAGATGCGAAATATAGGCAGAATTCAAACGCTCCCGCTCAAGAGCAAGGTCCTGACTGTCGATGTCGCCATCGGAAAAACGCATACGGGTAATCTCAAAACTTTTTTCAGCCACATCGACATTCTTTTCCAAAAGCTGAAGACGTTTCAGGCTGCTGTTCAAGCCGGCTACCAGATTTTTCACTTCGGTTTCGATGTTTCGGGTCGTCTGTTCCTTGTCGTACAGGTTTTTTTGCAGGCGGGCTTCGGCTGCCTGTACCAGGGCTTTGTTTTCCCCCCAGTCGATGATGGGAATGTTGATGGAAATTCCTACGCCAAAGTTACCAGGACGCTCCTGAAAATCGGTAAAAGAATTGTCAAACGAAGCGCCCAGTTCATCGCTCATAGGGGAATCGTGCACCCCAATTTTTTCATAATAGGCATTCAGATTTCCGCTAATCATTCCCTGGGCCTTTTGTCTTTTCAGATTTAACTGATTCAGCTCAATGGCAATTTCCTGTTCTCTTATTTCGGTTCTGTTTTGAAGCGCGAGAGCAACTGCATGATCGGCATCGACCACAATGAGCTGGTAGGCCATGTCGTTAGAAATGATGACCGTGTCGTTTAAGCCAATGCCAATCAATTGCTTGAATTCGTTTTCGGCTGACGAACGATCGATGATCGACAAATCATAGTTATTGCGGGCTGCAGCCAGGTCCACCTCCATCTGCAGGGCATCGACCTCGCGGATGAGCCCGGCATCAAATTTATTCTTGGCAATTTGATAAGCCTCCTGCTGCCTTTCGAGGTTCAGGCGGGCAATTTCTTCACGTTTTTGCACCGAAAGCAAACGATAAAAGGCATTACTTACATAATAAACCAGATTTAATTCTTCTCTTTTTAAACGTTTTTGCGACTGCTCGTAGGCCAACTCGGCTGTTTTGAATGCCGATTTTATATTATTATAGCCATACAAGGCATCGATGGGCTGAGTAAAACCCAGTCGGGTATTCATGCGCAACCAGCGCTTGCTGTCGTTGTAATCGTCGGTTGAACTCAGTCCCGAACTGATGTAGATATTACCATCGGTGGGCAGCGGCTGGTTGATGGTCAACTCACTGCTGAGCAGGCTTTGCCGGATGGGATAAAAGGTAATACCGGTACTGTCTTCGAACTGTCGCACCGTTTCGGTATAATTGGGCATATTCAGATCCAGATCGACATGGGTTTTAAAACGGCTGGTAGTCGATTTCAGATTGTATTCTGCGATTTTCAGATCCTGCTTCAAACTGAGCATATCGAAACTTTTCATTTTTGCGATGGCGATGCTTTGATCGAGATCGAGACGATGCGTTTCGGCTTTCAGTTGCTCAAAAAACAAGCTAAGGAAAATCAGGCTGGCAAGTATCGTTGATGTTTTCATGTTCAATATCAATAGAATTTATCGGCTTTATTTCTGGTTGGGTTCATCGCTAAAAATCAAACCGTCTTTCAGGAAGATGGTCCGATGGGCATATTCGGCAATTTCCTTCTCATGGGTAATGAGGATGATGGTATTTCCTTCGGCATGTAATTCGTCGAAGAGTTCCATGATTTCCTCTCCTGTTTTTGAATCGAGGGCTCCTGTAGGCTCGTCGGCCAGCAGAATGCCAGGATTTGAAACCAGGGCACGGGCAATGGCCACACGTTGTCGCTGGCCGCCACTTAATTCAACAGGTTTGTGTTCCATACGCTGGGCAAGCCCCACCCTTTCGAGCGCGCTCACTGCCCGGTCGCGTCGTTCCTGTTTGGGAACGCCGGCATACATCAGCGGCAATTCCACATTGTGCAGCGAACTCATCCGGGGCAACAGGTTAAACGACTGGAAGATGAATCCTATTTCGCGGTTGCGCATAGCCGAGAGCTCATCGTCGCCCAGACTGCTCACATCGACCTGATTGAAAAGATAGGCGCCCGAACTGGGCGTATCGAGACAGCCAAGAATGTTCATCAGTGTTGATTTTCCCGAACCTGAGGGTCCCATGATGGCCACATATTCATTTTTACGAATGGACAGATTAATGCTTTTCAGGGCAGGAACTTCAATCTCTCCCATTACATAATTTTTCTGCAAATTTTTTATTTCGATCAACATAATTTTCTGCTCAATTTATTCGTAACGAATCGATTCGATAGGCTTCAGATTAGCAGCATTTTTTGCTGGCAAATAACCAAAGCTGATTCCAACAAGTACCGAAAAACCAAAGGCCACAATGACCGAATAGATGCGGATAAAGGTGGTAACATCGGTAAACAGGGTGATGCCCAGCGAGAGCATTACCCCGAGTACCACGCCGATAATACCTCCGGTAATGCTGATGGCTACGGCTTCGGTCACAAACTGACTCATGATGTCGGACTTTCGTGCGCCAATGGCACGCCGGATACCAATTTCGCGGGTACGCTCCATGACGGTTGCCAGCATGATGTTCATAATTCCAATTCCACCCACAATGAGCGAAATGGCTGCAATGGCGCCCAGAAGAATATTATAAATCCGCCTTTCCTTTTCTTCCTGTTTCAGCAATTCATAGGGAATCACAATGGAATAATCGTCGTTGTTATAATGATGACGGTTCACGATTTCTTCGACCAGCTTTGCAGCTGCCATGAGTCTTTCGGAACTCTCAATTTTAATGGTGATCTGTTTTAGTTCACTGGCCAGGGCACTTGCCGGCTCAAAACGCTTATGAAAGGTAGTGAGGGGCACATACACATCGTTGTTCAGATCGCGTGAGGCCAGCTCGCCAACGGTTTCGGTAAAGAGGGCTTTCGACTTCATCACCCCGACCACTTCAAGCCACTGGTCGTCGATTTTGACCATTTGTCCCAGTGGTTCCCGGCCCTGAAAGAGGGTTCGGGCTATGCCGGCACCCAACACACAAACCTTCATTCCCCGGTTGTAGTGCTGATCGTCGATAAAACTTCCAAGCGACGTTTCATAGTTCAGGATTTCGATAAATTCGGGCGTAATTCCTATGAGTGTCGAATTCGATGATTTGTCGGCAAATTTCACTTCAGACTGCTTTTCAGCTTGCGGGGCTACTTTTTCAACTCCCGGAACAATTTCGCCAATGGCATTGGCATCGCTCATTGAAAGCCCCTGAGAAAATTTGGCCCGTACTTCTTCCAGCTCCTGACTGCTCAGATTCTTTTCGCGTACAATGATGTTATTAACGCCCAGGTCCTGATATTTGGCAATGGCTTCACGTTTGGCTCCCTCGCCAATCGACAGCATGGCAATTACCGAGGCCACACCGAATATAATCCCGAGCATGGTAAGAAAGGACCTGAATTTATGTTCGATCAGCCCGCGCAGGGCAACCCGTATGTTTTCTTCAAACTGCATATTATTTTTCCTGTTTTTCGGCGGTTTGACTTATTGGCACCAAACGCTGCCCCTTTTCGATATTGCCTTCAACCACCACGTGGGTATTGTTCGAAGGGCCTGTTTTAACCTGTAGTTTGAGGTTCGAACCGGGCTTATTAAGATAGACATAGCTTTTCCCATCTACTGTTTCGACACAGTTAAGCGGTACACTGAGGGCCTGGTCGAGCCGGGCACAAATAAACTCACAGCTAACAGTCATTCCGGGCTTTAGTCGTTCATCCGACACCTTGAGTGTTACTTCCACATCGAACACTTTTTGCCTGGCTCCCCATTCGATGGGGCGGCAAAGTCTGCTCACCTGGGTCACCTCGCCCTGAAAGGTCAAATCGGGTAAAGCATCGAGACGAACCTCCACATCCTGTCCTTTAAAAACTTTCAGAAAATCAGCTTCATCAACTACCGTGTTCACTTTCATCCAGGTTAAATCGGGTACATCGCCCAGGCGGTTTCCCATCCGAACTTCATCACCCAGCTGAAGCATTTCGCGTGAACGACGCTTGGTGGCAATCTGAAAAATTCCTGAAATAGGTGTATGAACAGTTAATGTAGGCAGTATTTCGTAAGCATCGGCGATTTGCGTTTCAATGCGCTTCACCCTTATTTGTTGGATTTGCAACTGATTTTTAGCAATGATCTCGCTGTAATGGGCACTTTTTTGGGCTTTTTCAAGCCTGATTTTTGCCTGCTCAAATTCGAGTTCCTTCACCTTTTTCACCTTGTCAGATTCGAACCTGTATTGTTCCATTCCCAGCTGCTTAAGATCGAAAGCCGCCTGTTCGCTTCTTAGTGTTGAACGGATGTCGCTCCGGCGATTCTCAATTTCAACCGTTGTTTTTTCGAGATTGGCCCGTTGGGTTTCAAGATTGGTTTCCCGGTCGATAATAAATTTCTTTATTTCCGAAGGATCAAACTGGATGAGCGAGTCACCGGCTTTAACGGCCGTTCCATGTTCGAGCAGACCAATAATCTTCATCTCGTACCAGTAACGTCCAAAGCGTGGCATGACAAAGGTTTTTGCATTCACTGCGGCCAGTTCTCCCGTTTCGGTAATGGTTTGCTGAAATGGTCCCTGCACCACCACCGGCCCGCGTTCTTCGCTTGTGCTGCACGATACAAGCACTATCAGAAGCAGAAGCAGATATACGATCGGTGTTCTTCTAAACATCGCTTTCCTCCTTTTGATTCTCTTCATTTTCGCTTTCTTCGGCAAACGGATTCACCAGGGCAACCTTTTGTCCTTCCTTCAAACCGCTTTTTATCATTACAAAATCGGTATTGCTTGCTCCGGTTTCAATCTCTTTCCGTTCAAAACCGGTAGTTGTTTTAAGGTAAACAAAACTGTTGCCGGCTTCGGTAAATACGGCATCGACCGGTACATGAATCACATCATCGATTTCGTCGACGATCACACGACAACTTACGGTGAGCCCGGGTAAAAGGTTTTTATTGTTTGAATTAATCAGTATTTCAACCGGAAACACTTTAATTTTTGAATTACGCTCCTTGTTAACTGCCAGATTGGCCACCATGATCACTTCACCACTAAATACACTATCGGAAAAGGCATCGGGTTTTATTTCGGCACGAAGCCCTTTCGTCACCTTTGAAATATCGACTTCGTTAATCTGTATGCTTGCTTTCAGCTCACTCAAATCGGGCAGTTCGATGAGCGGATAACCACTCCAGCACTGATCACCTTCCTGGAATTTATTGCCACTGCTCCAGTTATGGTTGATAATGGCAATACCCGGCGAAGGAGAAACCAGAAATAAATTGGCCAGCGTTTCCCTTGCATCGCGCAGGCGACCTTCGGACTGTGAAATATCGAGCAGCTTTTGTTTCAGTTCTTCTTCCTGAATCTTTTTGCGATTTTCGAGTTGTTCATGGGCGCGGTCAAGTGCAATGTTAGCCCTTTCGAGGTTCAGTTCGATTTCTTTCTTGCGAATATCGGCTTCATAGTTGGCCGATTCGAACTCGATGCGCGAAATTTCCTGTGAAATCCGGGTTATTTCCAAATCGGCTTTCAGCTCTTCGATAGTCGATTGCTGTTGCGCCTTGAGTTGTTCCAGTTCTGCCATTTTAATTTCCAACTCGGCTTCGGAGTCAACAATGGCTTTCTGCACTTCCGAGGGGTCGAAAATCACCACGGTATCGCCAGCAGCCACTTCGCTTCCGTCTTCTACCAGCCGGGTAATTTTCAGCATTCCGTAGCGCCACGATATGTTGGGCGAATTGATATCGACCGAGCGGGTCGCCTCAATTTCTCCTTCTTCGTACAAATCGATATAAAAAGTACCTCTGCTAACTTCGGCCAAAGGAACCTGGGCTTTATCAGCGTTATTGCAACTCCATAAAAAGGTTATCAACAATAGGTAGATCAACTGCCTCATTCGTTTTCGTTTTTATTATTTAAGCCTTACTGTTTCTGTTATCTCCTGTTCCGAGGGATGGGTAAGCGCCAACACTTCGTTGAATTTCAAACCATCGAGTATGACCACCTCGGTAGCCGACTCGATGCCTTTTGTTACCTGCCTCCGTTCGTATCCTTTTTTCACTTTCACATAAACCACCGAAATGGAATCGAAAGCAAAAAGTGACACCTGTGGTATCACCACGCTATTTTCCTGTAAATCGAAAGTTATTTTGGCATTGGCCGAAATGCCCACTTCGGGTAAGGTTTGAAAACTGTCGATGCTGGCAGTGATATCAAAAACCTTAACGTTCGAGCTTCCTTGTATCGTTTGCCCGATTGGGGCTTTCTTTTCTATGTTACCCCAGGCCCGGTTGCCAGGCATGGCATCGAAAGTATATTCAATGGTATCCCCTACCTCAATTTGCTTAAATACCGACTCGGAAACCTGCATGAGTACATTTACTTTTTCAACATCCGGAATTTCAACCAGGGTCATACCATTCCATACCTCATCTCCCTCCTTCACCTTCTCATTACCGCGGCGATGTTCGGCCCGAATGGCAACACCATCAAGCGGAGCAATCATTACCAGTTCGGAAAGCAGTTTTTTAAATTCAGCCACCTGCATCTCGTCCTGCTCAATCCTGATCTTGAGTTTTCGCAATTCCGACTGGTTGATGATTTCGAGATAATGTAACTTTTTCTGTAGTTTTTCTTTTTCAACAGCAGCCCGCTCCAGCTCTAATTCCTTGATACGTCGCTGCTGCGTAGTGAGATATTGTAATTGAGCCGAATCGAGATTGGTAATCGATGTTTGTGCTTCGTTGCTTTCAACCTGGGCCTCGAGCAATGCAAAATTCATTTCAAGGTCGGCTACCCCTTTGGCATATTGTGCTTTTGACTGCTCCAGGCGCCTAAGCATCTCTTCATAGCGGTTTTCAAGTTCCCGGTTTTCAATAACACAAACGGTATCACCCTGTTTTACCCTGCTGCCATCTTCAATAATGAAAACCACGGTACCACTGAGTTGCTGCGGACAGTTAATCAACGAGGTACTGATGGCATTCACCTGGCCTTCGGCCACATAATGACTACTAAAGGTAGCCGGACTGCTAACAAAATGAAGTGCCGATTCGCCTCCCTTATTCTGGCAGGCAGTAAAAAGGAAAAGGATGAATAAAAAAAGAAGATGGTAGCTATTATTTAATTTCATTCTGTTGTTTTAGCTTAAGGCATCCATTTATTTAACAATAAATATGCCAAAGACTGTTCATTAACTGATAAACCTTCAACATTGACGCACAAAACGCCTGATGGTTTAAAAAAGCAGTATTATTTTGTGTAGTCGTTTAAGATATGCAAATCACGCTGAGGAAAAGGAATGGTGATGTTATTCTCTCTGAACTTCTGATCGATGGCAAAACGAAGCTTACTTCTTGTATTTTCAACATAGAATGAATTATTAGTCCAGAAAAAAAGCCTGAAATCGAGCGATGACTCTCCAAAATCTTCAAAGCGAACAAAAGGAGGTGGTGTCTTTTCGATTTCATCACATTCGCTGGCGCAATCGAGAAGGAGTTTTTCAACCAGCCGTACGTCGGAACCATAGGCAACACCCACCGGAACGTTGAAGCGGCTTTTTTCATCGAGATGGCTCCAGTTGATCACATTATCGGTTGTGAGTTTCGAGTTAGGTATTATAAGAATAATGTTGTCGCGATTCAGTACCTTGGTAGTTCTGACACCAATGTCCTTCACCTGTCCAACCACTTCACCAACCTGCACCACATCGTTTACCTTAATTGAGCCATCGAAAAGAATAATGACACCAGAGAAAAAATCATTGAAAATGTGTTGTAAACCAAAACCAACACCCACCAACAAGGCCGAAAGGGAAGCGATAAAGAAGGTCAGTTTCAGCCCCAGGGCGCCAATGGCAATCAGTATTCCAAAGATCCAGATCAGGTATTTGGTGATTTGCAGAATCGATTTTCCTTTTCCGACATCGAGATTTTCACGGCTTATTTTTTGGTTCATCAGGTAATCGACAATCAAAACGATCATTCTGATGACAAATAAAATAACCACAAAAATGAAAATCTTTTGTACGGTTAGTATCAATTTCTCACCCTTAAAAATAACATAAGAAAAGAAGTCGCCGGTATTCACATTTTCAAGACGAAGGAGAACAATAATACCAATGATCCAGATAAGATAGCTCAATGAGCGGGAGATGATGCGTTTCAGCCGATGGTTCATCTGGCTGTACCACTGGTTTCGCTTCATCAAACGTCGCAGCAGAATATTTACTAAACCAATGACAAAGATTCCCAGCACGAGGATGACCGTTTGCCCCAGGGTGAGTCTGAAATCGGTCATTTGTATCAGGTTACTGTTCCATAATTGTAGCAATCTTTCCATTTATTCAATCATTTTTGGGTTGCTTCTTCGAGTAGTCGCGACAGTTCGATTGGATTGATGTTTTCTTTCAGTTTTCCATCGAAAGCATACGAGATGTTTCCGGTTTCTTCCGAAACAATAATAATCTGGGCGTCGGTTGCCATGCTCATTCCAAGGGCTGCCCGATGCCGAAGCCCCAACTGTGCATTACGCATACGCTTATTGGTAACGGGCAATACACAGCGTGCAGCCAGTAAACTTTTGCCCTGAATAATCACTGCACCATCGTGCAGTGGCGAATTTTTATAGAATATCGATTCGAGCAGTGCTACCGAAACCTCGGCATTGATTCGTTCGCCCGTTTCGACATATTCATTCAGTTGTGCGGTATTGGTCAGTACAATGAGCGCCCCTGTTTTTGAGCGCCCCATCAATTCAGCAGCCATTACAATTTTCTTTACCTGTTCGTTGTCGATGTGTTGTTGCTCCCAGGAAAACAGATTTTCGAACGACAAGCCTTTCTTAAACAAATTGTAACGGGATCCGATCAGCATGAAAAACTTCCGTATCTCCTGTTGAAAAACCACCACCAGTGCCAATACGCCCGCAGCCATTACCTGCCCCATGATGGTACTTGTAAGTTCCATTTTTAATCCCTTCACGATGATCCAGGTAATATAAAACAGGAAGATACCCATGAAAATATTGAAAGCTGCTGTTCCCTTAATCGCCAGATACAGGCGATACAACAGGAAAGCCACCATGAGAATGTCGAGCACATCGAGAAAGCGGATATGGATAAAGGCCATCATTATTCGGCAAACTGTTTAATTTTTTCCACAATTGCCACTGCTTCTGCAGCGGCTTTTACGTCGTGAACCCTGAGAATGTTTGCGCCTGCCTGCAAGGCCAGGGTATTTAACACCGTGGTTCCGTTAAGACTTTCGGCAGGCGTTTGCTCCAAAAGCCGGCAAATCATCGATTTTCGTGAAATACCTACTAATACCGGCAGCTCAAAGAACCTGAATGCATCGAGGTGGTTGAAAAGCTGGTAATTGTGATCGATTGTTTTGGCAAAACCAAAGCCCGGATCGATGATTACATCGCTTACACCCAGCTGATGCAGCTGATATACTCCTTTGCTGAGTTCCTTAATCACTTCTTTTGTAACATTTGTGTAGTCAGCCTTGTTTTGCATATTCTGCGGATTTCCCCGCGTATGCATTAAAACATAGGGCACACCCAGTTCGGCAACCGTTTCAAACATGCGCTTATCGAGCGTTCCGCCTGAGATATCGTTGATAATGAAATCGCCAAACTCCTCCACCAGGGTTCGGGCTACCTCCGAACGAAAAGTATCGAGCGAAAGAAGAATATCGGGATAAAGCTTTCTGATTTGCCGCACCACAGGTACCAGTCGCTTAATTTCGATTTCGGCAGTGAGCAAATCAGCTCCAGGGCGGGTAGAACAGGCTCCGATGTCGATAATGCCGGCTCCTGCATCGAGCATCGCTCCCACATGATCGACTGCACTCCCAATGCTGTTGTACAAACCACCGTCGTAAAACGAATCGGGGGTAACATTGAGTATGCCCATGACCAAAGGATGGGTCAGATCGATCAGTTCGCCCTTGTATTTGATGGTGTGTTTCTTGGTAAAATATTTTTTCTCGGCCGGATTGACTATCATATCAATGCATTAACAGTTGAAGTGATGCTTTGAGACAAAACTACAATAATTCAATTTCAATATTCTCAAATTTTTCTACTTTTATTGGCCAAAGAAAAAAAGAAATGAAGAAAACCAACGAACAATACGATCATGTAATTACCCTTTGCCGTTCGATATTCGAACAAAAAATGAAAGACTACGGTATTGCCTGGCGAATACTACGGACCAGTTCAATGACCGACCAGATTTACATTAAGGCACAGCGAATAAGAAGCATAGAGGAAAAAAAGACCCAGCAAATTGACGAAGATGTTCGTTCGGAATTCATCGGCATCATTAATTACTGTGCCATGGCTTTAATTCAACTCGAACTGGGACCATCGGAGAAGGAAGACTTGTCGGCCGAAGAAACCATGGAGCGCTATCTCTCGAAACTTAGCACAGCCAAAGAACTGATGATGCGTAAAAATCACGACTATGGCGAAGCATGGCGCAACATGCGTATCAGTTCGTATACCGATTTAATACTCATGAAACTGAAACGCACCAAGCAAATCGAAGACAATGAGGGAGCGACCCTGATCTCGGAAGGAATCGACGCCAATTATCTCGACATGATTAATTATGCTGTTTTTGCCATGATCAAATTCGAGTTTGGAGCAGAATAAAACAGCTCAGGGCGGCAACTGCCACGATAAACACAAACCTTTTTAAAACTTTTGTAACGTGAAAGTAATTATAACAATTGCACGAATTTTACTGGGTATTACCTTTGTTTTTTCAGGTTTTGTAAAAGGCATCGACCCACTTGGTTCGATGTATAAATTTACCGACTATTTCAATGCCATGCATTTGGGCTGGGCCAGCCAGTTATCGTTTGTGCTTTCTATATTACTGTCGCTTAGCGAATACGCCATCGGCATTGCCCTGCTTTTCAATTACCGGATGAAGTTTTTCTCGTGGCTGGTACTTTTGTACATGACAATTTTCACCCCAATTACCCTTTGGGTGGCCATTACCAATCCGGTAAGCGATTGCGGCTGTTTTGGCGATGCACTGGTGATCAGCAACTGGGCAACATTTTACAAGAATATAGCCCTCCTCCTGCTTGCAGTCCTTGTCTTCAGGAAACGATTCCAAATCAGAAATCATTACAACATTCATTTTCAGAACGCTTATTTCATCCTGTTCTTACTTCTTTTCGGATGGGCACAAATGCACTCCTACAATCATTTGCCGTTGATAGATTTCAGGGCTTACAAAACAGGAAACAATATTCCTGAAGGGATGCTGATCCCCGATGATGCGCCGGCCGATGAATACAATACCGAGTTTATTTACCGAAACAAACAAAGCGGTGTTGAAAAAGAATTCGACGAAAGCAATTATCCCTGGCAGGATACAATCAACTGGGAATATGTCGATTCAAGGTCGATTCTTGTAAAAGAAGGATATCACCCACCCATTACCAACTTTACCATCGAAAATGAATTTGGTGAAGATGTTAGCGATTTCTTTCTGCTCGATCCCGCTTATACCTTCATTGTAGTTGCCTATAATCTGGATGACAGCAGCACAAAGAAACAGGAAAAACTGAATGAGCTGGCTGAAAATGCTAAGCGTGAAGGGATGAATTTTATATGTTTAACTGCTTCGACACGTGATAAAATTGAAGAATTCAAAGCAGCGTACCAGGTACCTTACGAGTTTTTCTTTTGTGATGAAATTACCCTGAAAACAATGATCCGATCCAATCCGGGAGTGCTGTTATTGCAGGAAGGCACCATTCTGAACAAATGGCACTGGAAAGATTTGCCTGAGTTTGATACAGTCAAAAAACAGCTTTCGTCAGATGATGAATAATACAGAACTTATGAATGCCTAAGCAAAGCAGGCAAATTTCATCGATCAAACAGGCAAATGGTAACTAAAAAAAGCGCCACCGGAAACCGGCAGCGCTACCTCAAAAGTTTCTCAACTTTTGTTATTGCAACAGTGAACGAACTTTTTCGGAGATGGCTCTGCCATCGGCTTTTCCAGCCAGTTGTTTGGTGGCCAGTCCCATCACCTTTCCCATATCTTTCATACCGGATGCCCCGGTTTCTGCAATGATCGCCTTTAGCGCATTTTCAAGTTCACTGTCGGACAGCATTTCGGGCAGGAAGGTTTCGAAAACCGCTACCTGCTCCATTTCAGCCTCAGCCAGGTCGCTTCGTCCCTGTTGCTCATAAATGGCTGCTGAGTCGCGCCCCTGTTTTGCCAGTTTGGCAATAATCTTTAACGATTCTTCATCGCTTAGTTCGCTGCCGGCACCGTTGGCTGAACGGGCTTCGAGCATTACTTTCTTAATTCCTCGGAGTGCTTCAAGCTTCACCTTATCTTTGGCTTTCATCGCCTCCTTAATTCCGTTGCTGATATCCTCAAAAAGTGCCATAATGTATCTCCTTTTAGTGTTGGTATGGTATTAATTGTTCTGAAAACAAGACGGTTTATCTATTTAATCGACATTGTCGTGCAAATAACTGTTGTTGTCGCTCAGAAATATTTCGTTGTTTTCGTCGTTCGAAAGCGAGTATTTTGAAACTTTCTTCTCTGCTTTCTGATTGTTCTTCATATTAATTTGCCTGCGCTTGTAGGCAGGGATCTTTTCAAGGTTTTCGATTTCCTCTTCGTCGGTACCCGTAAAATCGATGTTGAATTCTACCTTGCGTGCAGTTTGTTCCTCAAGCGGATGGGTAGCAGGAGTATGCACATTACGATAGAGTGAATCAAAATCGTCGGCAGGCCGTTCATTTTGAAAATGAATTGATTCCTGTATGGCATTCGGTTTTCCTGATGTGCTTATTGGCCTTTTGGCCGCCTGGCTTTCAGAGGAAACACCTTTACGGTCATCGAGCGTATGATAGGTTTTCTCTACCTTTTTATTGGCCAGCACTTCAGGAATCGAACTGGTGCTAAAGCCGGTGGCCACAATGGTTACACTAATTTCATCACCCAGGGTTTCATCAGCACCATTGCCCCAGATGAGGTCGGCATCGTATCCGGCCCGGGCCTGAACAAAATCGGTAATCTGGCCAATCTCGTCCATGGTGATTTCGTCGCCACCCGAGGTTACATTGAGCAGGATGTTGCGCGCACCCTTAATGTTGTTGTTGTTCAATAGTGGTGAGTTGAGTGCTTCCTCAACTGCTTCGATGGCACGGTTTTCACCCGAAGCACGGGCCGATCCCATCAGGGCAACCCCGCTTTGCCTCATCACCGTTTCGACATCGGCAAAATCGACGTTGATGTAACCATGTACCGTAATGATTTCGGCAATGCCCTTGGCCGCAGTTGCCAGCACATCGTCGGCACGGGCAAAGGCTTCCGAAATTTTGAAGTCGCCGTACATTTCTCGAATTTTCTCGTTATTGATGACCAGCAGGGAATCGACATGGCGCTCCATTTCCTGGATCCCTTCGATGGCCTGTTGAATTCGCCGCCTACCTTCGTTCCGAAACGGAAGCGTAACGATGCCCACGGTGAGCAAATCGAGTTCACGACAGGCTTCGGCAATTACAGGGCCCGCTCCGGTTCCTGTTCCACCCCCCATACCTGCAGTGATAAATACCATTTTGGTTCGTTCACCAATGGCTTTTTGTACATCTTCGATGTTTTCCTGTGCAGCCCTGCGACCTACTTCAGGCTTGTTGCCGGCACCACGGCCCTCGGTAAGCGATGAGCCCAGCTGAACGCGGTTCAGTACCGGACTGTTGCTCAAAGCCTGTGCATCGGTATTACACACCATGAAGTCGACATCTTTGATACCGCGACGGCTCATGTGATTTACCGCATTGCTTCCACCTCCTCCAACTCCTATCACTTTAATAATGCCACCTTCGTTCTCGGGCACTTCAAAATTTGTCATAATATCGCTTTCCATACTCATTCTTTTAATGGGTTTACACCGGCATTCACCGGTTTGGCCTTTAACAGCAGTATTCACGGGGAACGAAACCACTGTATGGATCAGACTTAATCGAGATCAGCACTTTTCTCTTCAAAAAAGAGATCGAGCTGTCGTTTCAGCCAGTTTTCCTTTTTCAGCTTTTTGTTGTTTTGTTTTCGTATCGGGTTTTTATTCGTTGCTTCATCCTGCATCGATGGCTCAGGGCTTGTTTGCTTCTTCTCTCCTGCTTCTTCAACCAGTGCATCATCATCAGGAAAGATGTCGGCATCGTTGGTTTCGAGTTCAATTTTTTCTTCAGGAGCTGTCTCCTGTTGCTGAAGAATGGATGAAGGATTGGTTTTAAATCCGGTGGCAATGATGGTCACACTGATTTGTTGACCCAGCGTTTCATCGTAGCCGTTTCCCCATATAATATTGGCTTCCGAACCTGCTTTTTCCTGAAGGTATTCGATGATTTCTCCAATTTCTCCAATGGTAATCTCATCCGTTCCCGAAGTAATATTGAGCAATATCTCGTTGGTCCCAAATATGTCGTTGCTGTCGAGCAGGGGCGATTCGAGTGCCCGCTCCACTGCGCTGAACGAACGACCTTCACCTTCGGCAATTCCGGTGCCCATAATGAAAACCTTGCTTCCGCTCATCACCGTACTGACATCGGCAAAATCGATGTTGATGCTGCCATGCAGGGTAATGATTTCGGCCACTCCTTTTACTGCCGTTGCAAGTATTTCGTCGGCTTTGGCAAAGGCCTGCGATGCCGGCAGGTTTCCGTAAATGGTTCTTATTTTTTCATTATTGATTACCAGCAAACTATCGACGTATGGTTTAATCAGATCAAGACCTTCGAGCGCCTGCTGGTATCGTTTACGTCCTTCGGCTTGTGCCGGAACCGTCACTACCGCAATGGTCAGAATCTTCAGTTCGTGACAGATACGGGCAATAACAGGAGCTGCGCCGGTTCCGGTTCCTCCGCCCAGACAGGCAGTAATGAAAACCATGTCGGTCGTATTTTCGAGCAAGCTGATGATTTCATCCTCACTTTCTTCGGCCGCTTCTCGGCCCAGTTCGGGCATGTTGCCGGCACCACGACCTTCGGTTAAACTGTCGCCCAACTGTACTTTAACGGGAACCGGACTGTTTTCGAGTGCCTGTGCATCGGTATTGCACAATACAAAGCCCACATCGCTGATTCCTTTACGGTACATGTAGTTTACAGCATTACCACCTCCGCCACCAACACCAATCACTTTGATCTGGGCAACGCTGTTTGATTCATTTTTAAAATTGAGTAACTCTTCAGCCATAACTGTAGGGTTTTAAAATTCTGCATCCTGATCTTCGTTAAAGAAGAATGATAACTTTTGAATAAATGCCTCGCCATAATTGGGTCTGGGCCTTTTATTTCGCTTTTTGGCAATCAATTCATCATTTTGGGCTTTTGAATTGCTAAGCGCTTTTTTCAGCAAACCAAAAGCTGTTGCATATTGAGGATTATCGATTACCTTTTCGTTTTCAGAAAGAATTCCGTTAATTGGTTTTCCAACCCTCACATCCATGCCTGTTTTAAACAGGAAAAGCTGACGCAAAGCATGAAGGCGTGCACCACCACCGGTAATTACAATGCCTGCACCCAAACGGTCGGCACAGCCGCTTTTTTCAATCTGGTAATAAACACTTTCGACAATTTCTTCCATACGTGCCTGTATGATGTAGGCCAGGCTCTTAAATGATATTTCCTTGGGTTCCCAGCCACTGATGCCAGGAATGGTAACCACCTTGTTCTCGGGAGCATGCTCGCCCATTGCCGACCCATACTGCACTTTCAGCGATTCGGCCTGTCGCATCACAATGGAGCAGCCCTCGCGGATGTCGTTGGTAACCACATTTCCACCAAAGGGTATAATGGCCAGGTGACGCAGCACATTATCGTAATAAACAGCAACAGATGTTGTTCCGGCTCCAAGGTCGACCAAAACAGTACCTGCTTCCTTTTCGTCGTCGGTAAGCACGGCATCGGCAGCAGCAATTGGATTGACGATGTATTTCACCATCTCAAATCCAGCTTTTTCAAGACTTAATTTCAAGGCCTTGTAATAACTTGCCGGTCCGCTAACTATACGGTATTCGGCCAGTAATTCGGAACCTGAAATTCCAATGGGATTGCGAATGCCGGCCTCTCCATCGACATTGTACGACTGGTTGATCACATGATAAACCATTTCTCCATCATCGAGAGGAGTTGCTTTTGCTTCGTTACACAGCAATTCAATGTCGGCACGCGAGATGATCTTCCCCGTATCGATCGATTTGCTCAGTTGGCGCCCGATGGTGTGCAAATGCTGTCCGGCAACATTTACATACAACCTGCTTACCTTAACGTCGAGCTGAGCGGAGGCTTTTTCAACTGCTTTTTGTACGGCGGCCACAGCCTCTTCAATATTGAGTACTGCGCCACGTCGCACTCCGGCTGAAGCCACAATTGAATGCCCTACAACATTCAGCTTATTATTTTCACCATCACGACCAATGAGGCAAATAATCGTGTTTGTTCCAATATCGACTGATGCAAAAATATTTCCTTCACTCATCATTAGGGGTATTTAATTTTACTTTACTGCTTTATTTCAGTGTACAAACCACCTGATTATTAAATTTCAGATTTATTGTATGGTAGCGATCCCATCCTTTGGACGCGATCCCTTTTTTATATACGGCAAGCAGGTTACCGAACTTCGTTTCGATGTTGCTTGCATCTCCAAAAAGAATCTGATGCTCACCAATTCGTGGTATCATAATCAGTTCTCCATTACGACGGACATCAATCTGTTGAATCAGTGCCGAAAGAAAAGGATCATTGCGCAGGTACTTTACCAGTGGCAAAAGCTGACTGGCAAGCAGTTCCTGACTAATGTGTCCGGTAAATACCAGTACATTGCCGGTATGATAATCGGACAGTGGCAGTTGTTTGCCTGTTTCATTTACGTAATAACCATTGGCTCCATCAACAACACGTAATACAGGAAGTTCCTGTTCGATCATAATTTTAAGCCCGCCAGTGTAATTCATCGAATCATGGCTTGCGTAACCTTTAAAAACCTCCGCATTTTTTACCCAGGCCATACTTTCAACCTTCTGCTCTATTAATTCGGTGTTGAGCGTATCAAGCCGTGTTGAATCGGTAATCCCGAAATGCTTGTTCACAAGCCTTACAATTTCAGCATCCGAAACATAGTGGTAATCCTCTTTAAACCTGACCTCAATGCCCGAATAATAAAGGTGTTTCCGCTCGGCCGAAGTGAAGCTGAGCGAAACCACGATGATGGCCAGTATAAGCAGAAGCATACTTGCTTTTATGATCAGATTGCGCTTCATTTCTTTTCAAATTTGTGATTTAACATTTGAACCAGGGGCTCAACCATGTGATCGATATTTCCGGCTCCCATGGTAAGCAACACATCGTAATGGCTTTTTCTGAGCACTTTAAGCAGCTGATCCATTGAACAAAGTCTTCTTTTTTCCAGCTTCATCTCATTGAAGATCATCGTTGAACTAACTCCTTCAAGCGGGGTTTCACGCGCCGGATAAATATCGAGCAAAATGGCTTCATCGAGCAGGTCGAGACTTTTTGCAAAGCCTTTGTAGAAGTCGCGTGTACGGCTGTACAAATGAGGCTGGAAAACACCCAGTATCTTTTTACCCCCGTAAAGTTCGCGCACCGACTGAATGGTCGCATCCAATTCACCTGGATGGTGAGCATAATCGTCGATATAAACCACTTTGTCGTTCCTGAAGCGGACATCAAAACGCCGGACAACCCCTTTGTATCCAAGCACCGCTTTTTTCACTTCCATGGGATCGGCACCTGCCAGCATGGCAGCAGCCGCTGCACCCACCATGTTTTCGAGGTTCACCCGGCCAGGATAACCGGTACGAACATCATGTATGAGCAGATAAGGTGTTTGTAAGTCGAAAATAAAATGACCATTGATGATGTTCAGGTTACGGATACAAAAATCTGCTTCTTCGTCGATTGAATAGGTATAGCCCTTCACTCCCTGCGGGAGATAATGCATCATGTTCACTCTCTTGTTAAGGAGCACGATTCCCTCGCTGCGGGTATTGGCGATGAACAATGAAAAAGCCTCCCTTAGCGATTCGAGTGAACCATAAATGTCGAGATGATCTGCTTCGAGTGAAGTAAGCACGCTGATTGAAGGATGCAGATGAAGAAAAGAACGATCGAATTCATCGGCTTCGGTAACCACCATGCTTTCTTCATTAAGTGGCAAAACCATGTTTGAGTTGAAATTGCGCGATATGCCGCCAAGAAAGGCGCCCATATCGAAACCGGTTTCATGCAAGAGGTAAGCAATCATGGTCGACACAGAAGTCTTACCGTGGGTTCCTGCAACGGCAATGCAAAAGCGGGAGCCGGTGAGGAACCCCAGTAATTCACTTCGCTTAACGATCTGGTAATTCCTGCTTTTCAGCACCTGTAGTTCGTTAAGCGAATCGGGAACTGCAGGCGTACGAACCACCAGCGAATTGATTGATTTGAAATTATCTGGAAATTGATTGATATCGTCTTCGTAATGAACAGCAATTCCTTCGCTTTCAAGTTGCCGCGTGAGACTTGTGGCCGTCAGGTCATATCCGGCCACATTTTTACCTGTTGCAGCAGCATAGCGGGCCATGGCGCTCATGCCAATGCCGCCAATGCCAAGGAAATACAGATTTGATATGTTATTAAAGTCAATCATCTTCGTTTGGAGCTGTCGATTACAATTTGAGCTATATCTTTTGCTGCATTGGGTTTAGCCAGTTCAGCTATATTTTGGGACAATTGTTGCAAATCTTCAGGCTGCTCAATCAGTTGCAAAGCCTCTTTAATGAGCCTGTCTGTTGCCTCATGATCACTGATCAGCACGGCTGCATTCCGTTCGGCAAGTGCCAGCGCGTTGCGTGTTTGATGATCCTCGGCCACATTGGGCGAAGGCACCAGAATGGTGGGTTTCTTCACCAGGCATAATTCGGATATGGTTCCTGCACCTGCCCGCGATATCACCAAATCGGCGGCTGCATAGGCCAGATCCATTCGTGACAAAAATTGATGAATGTGAACATTGGGCAGTTTCATCGAAGCCGTTTGTTCCATAACTTTTTGATAATAGAAACTACCGGTTTGCCATATTACCTCCACGTCATTCTGCGCCAACAAAGGAAGCGCATCGAGCATGCAGTTGTTAAGCGTACGGGCTCCCAGACTGCCGCCAACGACCAAAAGCACCCTGCGCTGCGGGTCAATTCCAAAATGAGAACAGGCGCCTGCCTTGTCGCTTAACGCTTCGTGCAAATCTCGTCGTACAGGATTTCCGGTGTAGACGATTTTTCCGGCCGGAAAAAAACGTTCCATTCCCTCATAAGCTACACATACTTTATCAACTTTTGCCGCCAATAGACGGTTGGTAATTCCGGCATAGGAATTTTGCTCCTGAATAACCGCCGGAATCTTTCTTTGGGTTGCCACCCGCAACACGGGTCCGCTGGCATAACCGCCTACACCTACCACAACATCGGGTTTGAATTGCTTAATCAAGCGATGCGCACTACGCAAACTTTCAGCCAGTTTGAAAAAGAACTGGAGGGTTTTAATCCCCGGTTTGCGTGGAAATCCCATTACCGGTAAACCAACGATGCGATAGCCGGCAGCTGGTACCCGCTCCATTTCCATCCGCCCCAAAGCACCCACGAAAAGAATCTCACAATCGGGCATTATGTTTTTGAGTTCGTTTGCAATTGAAATGGCCGGGAAGATATGACCTCCGGTTCCACCACCGCTGATTATGATTTTTAATTTTGTCACTTTTAATATTTTATTTCAATGCGATTCTGTTTTATTCAATTGTATCAGTAGATCAATTCACTGCACCCACTTCGGCAAAAGCCTGATCTTCATCAGGCAATTCGCTTTCGACATCGTCCACGGCCCTGGTATCGGCTGCTTCCTGCTTGTTTTGATAGCTCACCCTAAGGATACAACCAATGGCAAAAGCAGTAAACAGGGTTGATGTTCCCCCCATACTGACCCATGGCAGTGTTTGGCCTGTTACGGGCAACAAGCCTACCGAAACCCCCATATTAATCATTGCCTGTAAAACCAGCATGGTAGATAAACCGGCCACCATGAAGGCAGGAAAGGTGCGTTTGCTTTGATTGATAATAATGGCTGCACGACTTGCAAAAATGACGTAGGCCAAAACGACCAGAAAACTAAGCCATCCATATTCTTCAACCAGAATGGCAAAAATAAAGTCGTTATATGCTGCGGCCATGTGGTTCCTCACTTCACTTCCTCCAGGTCCTGAACCCAGCTGGCCACCCCGATAAATAGCCATTTCGGCATAATCAGCCTGGGTCATTCCTATTTCTGAATTGGGATCGCCTTTAACAAAACGATCAATCCGTCCTTTTACGGTGTCGAAACGACCCACATTAACGTGGGGGGCAAGAAAATATATGAGCGCCACCAGGGCTACGCCGGCACCTACTGTTGCAAGTAGAAATTTGAACGGAACGCGTCCAACAAACATCAGCACCATGATGGTAACAAACAGCAATGCTGCCGTTGAAAAGTTAGCCATTGAAATTGCCGCACAAATGAGCCCGCTAACACCAATTATGACAAGAAAGGTCTTTCGCGAAGGTTGATGATCTTTGTCCTGATGATTGGCCAGCAAGCGCGATACAAACAACACCAGTGATATTTTCGCCAACTCGGCAGGCTGGAAGCTGATAGGGCCCAGGCTGAATGTACGACCCGTAGCTTCTCCCCCAACATTCAGCACAAGCGCCGTTACAATGAGAATAAAAGAAAGCCCCAGCAGGATGGGCGAAAAAATTGAAAGGTATTTTACCGGCATCCAGTTCACAACGCCTGTAATGATTCCAAAACCAACTCCAAGCATTAAAAGCTGTTTCAGCAGGTAGAAAAAAGTATCTCCTCCCATCTTGCGATAAGCCAGCGATCCGGTTGAGCTGTAAACTACCAAAAGCGAAAACAGCGATAACAGAATAAGTACCATCCATATTCCCCGGTCTCCTTTTAATAATTTGAAAATTTTATTCATATTGAGCCTTTCTTTTCTTATAAATTACGTACGGCCTCCTTAAACTGTCGTCCACGATCTTCATAGTTTTCAAAAAGATCGAAACTGGCACATGCTGGTGACAACAGCACTACATCACCCTTTTCGGCCACAAAGTAGGCCGACTTAACAGCATGTTCCATGCTTTCAGTTTCAAAAATATCGGGAACAATATTTTTAAACGCAGCCAGAATACGTGTATTATCTTTTCCAAGACAAACGATGGCTTTCACCTTATTTTTCACCAAATCGGCCAGTTCCTCATAATTGTTTCCCTTGTCGATCCCGCCAACAATCCAGATACATGGTCGTGTCATCGATTCAAGTGCATACCAGCTTGAATTGATATTGGTTGCTTTTGAATCGTTGATGAATTCGATACCATGTACCGTCAGGTATTTCTCCAGGCGATGTTCCACCCCGGAAAATCCACTCAGACAATCACGGATGTAAGCATTTCTGATTCCTGCCACCTTGCCAACAATGGCTGCTGCCATTGAATTACAGGTATTGTGCCTGCCCTGAAGGGCTAAATCGTAAATCGACATATCGAATTTGTTTTCGTTGTAATTAACGCTAATTTGTCCATCACGGGCCCATGCACCTTCCTCGATATCCAGTTGACCGAGCGAGAATGGAATCTTCCTTGATGGTATTACACGCGACTTCACCTCTCTTGAAATATTTTCATCATCCTGAAAATAAATGAAAACATCGTCGCCCGTTTGATTCTGAATGATTCTAAATTTCGAATCAATGTACTTTTGCATGTTGTAATCGTAGCGATCGAGGTGGTCGGGGGTAATGTTCATTAAAACGGCAATGTGTGCCCTGAAATCAAACATGCCATCGAGTTGAAAGCTGCTCAGTTCTATCACATAATGGGTAAAATTCTCAAGAGCCACCTGGCGTGCAAAGCTTCTTCCCACATTCCCGGCCAGCCCGGCTTTGATGCCTGCCCGTTTCAACAGGTCGTAAACCATCAGTGTGGTGGTGGTTTTTCCATTGCTGCCGGTAATCCCGATGATAACAGCCGATGTAAACCATGATGCAAATTCGATCTCGGAGATCACCTTGATATGCTTCTCTTTGATTTGTTGAATCAGCGGAATATTATCAGGGATGCCCGGACTTTTCACAATCAGGTCGGCATTCATTATTTTTTCGTGGCTATGCAACCCTTCTTCAAAAGCCAGCTCGTGTTTTAACAGCTCATTGCGATAATCGGGACGAATGCTTCCCTTATCGGAAACCCATACCTCGTAATCGCGGGCTTTGCCCAAAATAGCAGCTCCAACGCCGCTTTCTCCGGCACCCAGTATGACCAGTCGTTTTTTCATTTATCGTACTTTCAGCGTTACAATACTGATGATGGCCAACAAGATGGCCACAATCCAGAAACGCGTTACAATTTTTGCTTCGTGGTAGCCTTTCTTCTGAAAATGATGATGCAGGGGCGCCATGAGTAAAACACGACGTCCTTCACCGTATTTTCGCTTCGTATGTTTGAACCAGCTCACCTGCAGAATCACCGAAACACTTTCGACGAAAAAGATGCCGCAAAAAATCGGAATCATAATTTCCTTCCGGATAATGATGGCAAAAACTGCCAGAATTCCACCAAGTGCGAGGCTTCCGGTATCGCCCATAAAAACCTGGGCAGGAAAGGCATTGTACCACAAAAAGCCCACCGTAGCTCCGATAAAGGCCGCTACAAACACCGACAGTTCGCCAATATTGGGGATGTACATAATGTTCAGGTAGTCGGACAACACAATGTGACCGCTCACATAAGCAAGAATTCCTAAAGTTACCCCGCTTATTGCAGTGGTACCGGCTGCCAGCCCGTCGAGTCCGTCAGTGAGGTTGGTCGAGTTGGAAACTGCTGTGATAATAAAAATGATGATGATGGCATACAGCAGCCATACAGCCCAATTTTGCATTGTTTCGGGCAACCACGACACCAGCCGCTTGTAATTAAATTCCTGGTTTTTCACAAAGGGGATGGTGGTGATGGTCGACTTTACATCGCGGGTACGGTAACGCACTACCTGCTCCCCGGTTTCGTGATCGATCTGCACTTCGGTAATTACATTTCCTTCGTCGTTCTTCATTTTCTCCCGAACCACCACGTCATCGCTCAGGTAAAGTGTTCCTGCCACAATAAGGCCGAGGGAAACCTGTCCCAGTATTTTAAATTTACCGGCCAGTCCCTCCTTATCCTTGCGAAATACCTTGATGTAATCGTCGATAAAACCAATCAAGCCCAACCAAACGGTGGTGATTACCATCAGCCAGATGTAAATATTATCGAGCCGGGCAAATAGGAAGGTAGGAATTAATATGGAAGTGATAATGATCAGCCCCCCCATGGTTGGAGTTCCTTTTTTCTGTAGCTGACCTTCAAGCCCCAGGTCGCGTACTACCTCGCCAATTTGTTTACGTTGAAGCAAACGAATGATCTTCTTACCAAAAATCATGGTAATAATGAGTGAGAGCAACACCGAAGCTGCTGCACGAAAGGAGATGTATTGTAAAATTCCGAGTCCTGGAATATCCCAATGATCAATCAATTCGTATAGATGATACAACATTTCTTTTCTTTTAAATTAAACCGAATGCGTTTGCTATTTCTTCCTTATCATCAAAGTGATGCTTCACGCCATTCACTTCCTGATAATCTTCGTGGCCTTTACCGGCTACCAGAATAATGTCGCCTGAATGAGCAAGCATCACGGCCGTTTTAATGGCCTCCCTGCGATTCACAATCACCAGCGTATTTTTGGCATTGACCGGGTCAACGCCTTGTTGCATATCATTCAAAATTGCTTCAGGATCTTCGGTACGCGGGTTGTCGGAAGTAAGAATGATTTTATTGCTGTACTTACAGGCAATGGCCGCCATTTCGGGGCGCTTGGTTTTGTCACGATCGCCACCTGCACCTACCACACAAATCAACTGTTCGTTGTTGGTTCTGATTTCGTCGATGGTTGACAATACATTTTCGAGTGCATCGGGAGTATGCGCATAATCAATCACAGCATAAACACCGGTACCTGAACGAAGCACCTCAAAACGCCCGGCCACCGGCTTTAGCTTGCTCATTTCAACCAGCACCTCTTCCTTTTCAAATTGAAGCAGGCGCGCGGCGGCATAAACCGCCAATAAATTGTAGCCATTGAAACGCCCTACAAAATGAGTCCACACTTCACTTCCGTCAATATTCATCAGCGTGCCATCGAAATGAGGCTCTAACAGTTTATTGGTATAATCGGCCATGGTCCGCAGCGAATAGGTTTTTTTTCTTGCCCTCGTATTCTGCAACATGACCTGCCCGTTTTTATCGTCAACATTGGTTAATGCGAACGCTTCGGGTTTCAACTCATCAAAAAACTGCTTTTTTGCTTTGATGTATGCACTGAAAGTTTGGTGATAATCGAGGTGATCGTGTGTAATATTGGTAAAGATGGCACCGTCGAAATCGAGTCCTGCAATCCGATGCTGATCGATGGCATGCGAACTGACCTCCATAAAACAGTAGTCACATCCGGCATCGACCATCTGGCGCATAAGGCGGTTGAGTGTCAACTGATCGGGGGTTGTGTGCGTCGATGGCAATACCTCGTCGTTGATCCGGTAATCGATGGTGGAAATCAGTCCTGCCCTAAAACCTGACTGTATGACCAGCCGATGCAGCAGGGAGACGATGGTCGTTTTTCCATTGGTGCCGGTAACACCCACCAATTTAAGCTGTTGCGATGGGTTTCCATAAAAAGCCGAAGCCACCAGTCCCAGTGCACGGGCACTACTTTTAACCTGAATGAAGGTAATCCCCTGTTTCAGGCTTTCGGGCCGCTCTTCGGCTACTACGGCTACAGCACCCTTCGCGATGGCAGCATCGATAAACTGATGCCCGTCGACATGACTTCCCCTGATGGCAAAAAACAGCGTTCCGTTTTTCACCTCTCTTGAGTCGAATGCCAAACCGGAAATATCCAATCTGGAAGTACCGGCAATTTCAATGGCATCGACACCACTGATTAGCTGTTCTAAAATCATCATTTTTGTTCTACTGTTGCAATATTCAAATTAGCCAAGATCGAGGTAAACCAGTTGCCCCTTTCGGCAGGCAGCACCCGGCAGTGGAAATTGCTTGCGCACCTTCCCCACTCCTTTCAACTTAACTTTCATTCCGGCTTTTTCGATCAGAAACAGTGCGTCGCTTGCCCCCATACCCACCACATCGGGCATGTTTAAACTGACCAAACGCTTCGCCTGCAACGACAGGGTTTCACCTGCCGATCGGGTTTGCACCCAGTCGGCATCGCTTTGTACCATTTCTACCGGAATATTCAGCTCCTCGCATACAATTTTGGTTTCGTTCACTAAGCCGCTAAGCAAGTGAGGAGCATTGTTTTTCGTTTCACTTTTATTTTGTGCAATGTCGAGCGATAAATCGGTGGTATAAACGCAATCGGCAATTTCGCGAAATACCGGACCAGCCACCGATCCACCATAGAAAGAACCTTTGGGTTCCGAAATCACCACGATGCATGAATATTTTGGATGATCGGCCGGAAAATATCCGGCAAATGAGGCACGATATTTACGGTGTGTATAGCCGGTCTCGACGTCCAGTATTTTTGCCGTTCCGGTTTTACCGGCAAAAGCATACAGCGGCGTTTTCAAACTTCGGGCAGTACCATTTTCAACAACCCCTTCGAGCAGGTCCTGTAGTTTTCCAAGGGTTGCATCAGAGCAAATAGCACTTTTCATTACTTCGGGCTTAAACTCCCTGATGCGACGCCCATTGCTCTGAACCGCCTCAACCAGCATGGGTTTCATCATCTTCCCATCGTTAGCAACTGCATTGTAGAAAGTCAAAACATGAAGTGGCGACAATTGTAATTCGTAACCATGCGATATATAAGCCAGCGAAGTTCCCCACCAGTTTTTATCGCTCGGGTATTTCAAATAGGGAGTAGCCTCGCCGCGAAATCCGGTGCCCAGTGGCTGATTCAGTCCCAGATTATAAAGTCGATCGATGAATTCACGTTCGCGTCCCTCATATTTTTCAGTAACAATTTTTGCAATGCCCACATTCGATGAATGCTCGAAAATTTCTTTCACGGTCATTTTTCCATGCTCACCATAACCGTAGTCGCTATCGTAAATGGTTTTATCGTAAATCTTCCACTTACCATCTTCCACATCATAAATATCGGAAGTATCAACACGGGCTTCATCCATGGCAATCATCAGCGAAATCAGCTTAAAGGTAGAACCGGGCTCGGTGCTGCCTTCGTGACCAATGGCATAATTGTATATTTCGGTGTATTGGTCCCCCTGAAGACCGAGGTTCGCGATGGCCCTTATTTTTCCGGTTTCAACCTCCATGAGTACGGCACTTCCATATTCAGCCTTGCTTTTAACCAATTGCCTGTGCAAAGCCGACTCAACAACATCCTGTAAATAAATGTCGATGGTGGTAATTACATCCTTACCGTTTTGAGGCTCAATCGCACTAATGTTCACCCAACGCCCTGACAGATTCTGGCGAAGCATCAGCCCGTCTTCTCCCCTTAAATAGCCTTCGTACTGGGCTTCGATTCCCGAAATTCCCATGCTGCCATGTTCACCGCCATAAGCGCCTTTATTCATCAGTCCAATGGTGCGGTAAGCCAGCGATCCGTGAGGTGTAAACCGAATGTATTCCTGTTCAACAATAAAGCCACCACCGTAGGGTCCGTGTTTAAAAATCGGGAATTGCTCAATTCGTTTCAATTCATCGTAATTCACCTTGCGGGGATGAACCAGGTGATACCTGGAACCTTTTCGGTAGGCCTCACTCAGCTGACTTTTAAACTGCCAGCGCGAACGATCGGGGAATACCTTTGCCAATTCGGTGGAAAGGGCGTCAATTTCGGCATTGAAAATTTTCTTTACCCCCGGGGCAGCCAAATCGAATCTGATTTCATAAAAAGGAACCGAAGTAGCCAACACCCTGCCAGTGGTACTGCAAATGTTTCCGCGATTTCCCTGAACTATTTCTGTTTTATTTTCGAGGGTTTGCAAACGTCCTTCCCATTTATCGGCTGTGGTAAGTTGTATATATATAATGCGTCCGGCAATGGCTACCGAGAATAGCAACACAACTGCCAAAAGCAATGCATAACGGGCCAATATGATGCGGCGCAAATCCATTTATCGTTTTACTTTTATTTTAACCGGAGGTTTCTCGGGACGAACAAGCCCCAAACCCCGTTCATTTACTTCTTCCAATACTTTCGAATAGCGACTCCTATTCATCAGTTCTGCTTCAACCGTGGCTGCTTCGGAGCGCAAGTCTTTCACTTCCTCCTGAATGACCACCATTTCGCGCAAGATTTTTTCTCCCCTAAAGCGGTTCGAAATCATTAACAAACCCATCAGCGCAAGCATTCCAACCACCGGCAACCAGCGCAACACCTCCTTGTTCAGAAAGATACTGCCAAGCAAAACCTGCCTGACTCCTATCTTCGAGCGTTTGTTGCTACTGTTGGCCATTACTGCTTATTTTTTTCAGCGATACGCAGTTTTGCGCTGCGTGCCCTGGGGTTTCTTAAAATTTCATCTTCATCGGGGACCACCAGTTTTTTTCCAACGGGCGTAAACAGGGTCTGCCTGTTTCCGTAAAAATCCTTTTCCACTTCCTTTCCGAAACTGCCATTGTTAATGTAGTTTTTCACCAGCCGATCCTCGAGCGAATGGTAGCTGATTACCACCAGGCGTCCACCGGGCCTGAGCACATCGTGCACATCGGCAAGCAAGGTTCTGAGTACCTCAAGCTCCTGGTTCACTTCAATCCGCAAAGCCTGAAAAACCTTTGCCAGGTATTTCGATGCTGCTTTTTGAGGCACCAGCGCTGCCAGCACATCGCGCAAACGGGCCGTTGTATCAACGGGCGCCTGCTCACGGGCCGCAACAATCACAGCAGCCGTTTTGCGTGCATTCTTCAACTCACCGTACTGCCCCAGTATTTTTACCAGCTCAGCCTCACTGTATTCGTTCACAACCCTGGCGGCAGTCAACTCACTACTTTGATTCATACGCATATCGAGTGCTGCATCGAAACGGAAAGAAAAGCCACGTTCAGCCTCATCGAAATCGTGCGACGAAACACCCAGATCGGCTAACACTCCGTCGACTTTTTCAATACCATAATAATGTAGAAAGTTTTTCAGGTACCTGAAATTGTGCTGCACAAAAATAAGCCGCTCGTCATCGGGAACATTGGCTGCTGCATCCACATCCTGATCGAAAGCAATCAGCCGACCATCCTTCAAACACTCCAAGATCCTTTTTGAATGGCCGCCACCCCCGTAGGTCACATCAACATAAACCCCGCCGGGCTGTATGGACAGGCCGGCAACCGACTCTTCCAATAAAACCGGTATGTGATATTCACTATTCATGCGCTCCTCCATTTAATGACCCACCCATAAATTCTTCAAACATTGAAGTATAATCTTCGTCGGGCAACAGCGTAGCCTGATAAGCCACTGCTTCCCACAACCTGATACGGTCGCCCTGTCCGGTAAATACAACATCTTTAACAATTCCAACCTTGCGCAGAAATGCATTGGGAATATTCAAGCGACCATTTTCAGCCACTGATATCTTAACAAAGCGCTGATAAAACTGATCCAGCACACGACTCTGCCGCGGATCGTTGGGATTTAAGCGCGACTTCACCATGGCCACCCGTTCCTGCCATGCCGGCAAAGGATACAGATTAAGACATTGCTCATAAGGATCATGCTCAACTGCAATGCTTCGATCGGCAACCATTCCCAGCTCACGCTTGTACGCAGCAGGAAGCACGACACGTCCCTTGTCGTCGACTGTTGCATTGTATTGACCGGAAAATTCAGACATCTTTGTTGAGTTTTTATCCAATTCAAAAATAAGACATATTCCACTTTATTACAATTTTAATCCACTTTATTACACCCCATTCCACCCAATTTCCACAAAAACTTATCAACATTCTGTTTATAACCACATTAAACAAGCACAAAAAACACTGCATGAGCTGCTTGATGCTGTTGAACAATAAACTAAGACCTGACAAATACGGCAGTCAATAAAAGCTTATTGGCCGAATCGGGTGCATATCCTAAAAAAATTATTATTTTTCGGCGCTAAATTTTTGCGAATGGAAGGGGAAAACAATCGTCAGGCATTTCAACCCATTGATTTGAGGGAAGTGGTTGGCAGCAAAAACAAACAATTGGCGAAACGCCTTCCGGGCTTCATGTACCGTTGGCTGGGTAAAATACTACACATAAATCAGATCAACGACTTTCTTCGGGAAGCGGGTCATCTTAAAGGCATCCCCTTTATCAATGAGGTAATCAACAACTTAAACATAAAGTTTGAAATTCATGGCGAGGAGAATATTCCGCGTGAAGGACGTTATATGTTTGTATCAAATCATCCGCTGGGAGGGCTCGACGGGGTGATATTGCTTAAGTTGCTGAATGAGAAAGGCGGCCCTACACGGGTCATCATCAATGATTTTTTAATGGCCATCACGCCCCTTGCCGACTGGTTTGTTCCGGTAAACAAAGTAGGCGGTCAGGCCCGTGATTCCATTGGGGCGGTTGAAGAATTGTATCAATCGGATGATCATGTGTTGATATTCCCGGCAGGTTTATGTTCACGCAAAATCGATGGTAAAATTGTTGATTTGCAGTGGCAAAAACATTTTATTCAGAAGGCGGTAAAACACCAGCTGGACATCGTCCCCATTTACTTTGAAGGCCGAAATACCAACAAATTTTACAATCTGGCTAAAATCAGAAAAATACTAAACATAAAATTCAACATTGAAATGATGTACCTTGTTGATGAGTTGTACAAGCATCAAAACAAGGCTTTTAAAATACATTTTGGACAAGCGATTTCATACAAGACTTTCAATCGCACGGTACGTCCGATCGAATGGGCCGACCGGGTTAAAAGGTTTGTTTACCGTCTTCCCACCACAAAGGAAGGGAGATTTTCCGAGGTCGATTAATCTGCATATATTTGTAAATTCTGAAAATTAAATATCATGAAGGAAATCATTTCCAAAGTACCAACCGATCTTATTGAAGCAGAACTTACTTCAGATAAGTTCATGAGAGATACGAACAAAGGGGGCAATAAGATTTTCATTATCACGGCCAACGATTCTCCCAATATTATGGAAGAAATTGGCAGATTAAGAGAGATTACATTCAGACAAGCTGGTGGTGGCACCGGAAAAGCGAGCGATATTGACAGTTACGACACTGCTGAAGTTCCCTATAAGCAATTGATTGTTTGGGATCCTGATGCGAAGGAGATCCTTGGAGGTTACCGTTATATATTGTGTGATCAGCTTTCGTACAATGCCAGTGGCGAACCCAATCTGGCTACTGCACGCATGTTTCACTTCACCGAGAAATTTAAATCGGAATACTTGCCACTTACCATCGAGCTGGGACGTTCGTTTGTACAACCCGAATACCAGAGCAGTAAAGCGGGAGCAAAGGCACTCTTTGCACTCGACAACTTGTGGGACGGACTGGGAGCACTTACGGTCGACCATCCCGAGATGAAGTATTTCTTTGGCAAAGTAACCATGTATACCCATTTCAATATCGAAGCCCGCAACCACATTCTTTATTTCCTGCGTAAGCATTTTAATGATCACGAAGAATTGGTATTTCCCAAAAAAGAATTCCGGCTCGATTTTGATTTCACTTCTATAGAAGCAGCCTACAATGGTGCCGACTTCAAGGAAGACTATAAAATTCTGTCGAAAAACGTGCGTGAATTAGGCGAGAACATTCCACCACTGGTCAATGCCTACATGAACCTTTCGCCCACGATGAAAACCTTTGGCACCTCGGTGAACGATCATTTTGGCAATGTTGAAGAAACCGGGATCATTCTTACCATCGACGACATTTACGAAGCCAAGAAAGACAGACACATCGAAACCTATCTTTCGTCGAAAGGAAACACTTCGATGGTCGTAAACCATTAGAAACGAAACAATACATAAAGAAACAGGGCAATCGAAAAATCGATTGCCCTGTTTTTTTATGTTTGCTTTCTACCGGTTTTAATAGGCCCGGCCATCTTTCCCTTCGTAATAAAGTATGAATGAAGTATTCACCACCTTGTTTCCTCCCGGCGTTGGATAATCGCCGGTAAAATACCAGTCGCCGGTATGCTCTGGTGAGGCACGGTGCAGGTTTTCAACAGTTTGATAAACCAGTTCCACCTCAGCAACACAATCGTCGGGCTTCAGCATCTCAGCTATTTTATCTGAGACCTGTTCGGGAGTAAACGGCTTATAAATTTCCTTCACATAGTTAACAATCTCCTCTTTGGGCAGATTGCGCTGCTCGTAACATTTTTTATAAACCGCTTCAATAACGGCTTCCTGTCCTGTATCTTTAAGCAGTTCGATGGCTGCGTTAAAGGCAGCAAACTTGCCCAGCTGTGCCATGTCGATTCCATAACAGTCGGGGTAACGTATTTGCGGTGCCGACGACACAATGATGATTTTTTTAGGATTCAGGCGGTCGAGTATCCGCAGAATACTTTGTTTGAGCGTGGTACCACGCACAATCGAATCGTCGATTACCACCAGGGTATCTTCATTGTTTTTTACAACGCCATAAGTTACATCGTAAACGTGCGCTACCAGATCGTTGCGTCCGCTTTCGCCGGCAATAAATGTTCGCAGTTTTGCATCCTTAATGGCAATCTTCTCCATTCGGGGTTCAACTGAAATGATCTCTGCTATTTTTTCTTCGGTCATATTACCGTTCAACGCTTTGATCTGCTTTTTCTTCCAGTCGAGCAAATGCTCACGAACTCCTTCCATCATCCCGTAAAACGAGGTTTCGGCCGTATTGGGAATGTAGGAAAAAACAGTATCGGGAAAATTGTAGTTGACCTTTTCAAGAATAATTGGCGCAAGATAACGTCCCAGGTTTTTGCGTTCGATGTAAATATCGCGATCGCTGCCCCTCGAGAAATAAATCCGCTCAAACGAACAGGCCTTTCGCTGATGCGGTACGCGCACCATTTTATTTTCAATGCGCCCATCTTTTTTAACAATCAAAACTTCACCAGGATTCACTTCCTGTACCTGATGGTATTTCACGTTCATCACCGTTTGAATAACCGGCCGCTCTGAAGCCACCACCACTATTTCATCGTCGTGATAATAGAAAGCCGGACGAATACCCCATGGATCGCGAGTTACAAACAGATCGCCATGTCCTACCATGCCGGCTATTGCATAACCGCCGTCCCAGTCGCGCGATGCATTCTCAAGAATATTCTGGATGTCGAGGTTTTGCTCAATCAAGGGGGAGATTTCCCGGTTCGAAAACCCTTCGTTTTTGTACTGCCTGAATTTCAATTCATTTTCCATATCGAGAAAATGCCCCACTTTCTCCAGTACAGTTACCGTATCGGTATAGGCACTGGGGTGCTGCCCCAGTTCAACCAGGCGGTCAAACAGTTCGTCGGTATTGGTCAGGTTAAAATTGCCGGCAAGTACCAGGTTTCGCGAACGCCAGTTGTTCTGTCGCATCACCGGATGGACAAACTCAACCGAATTACGACCGAAGGTACCGTAGCGAAGATGTCCCAGGTAAGCTTCGGCTGCAAAAGGAAGGTGCTCTTTGGCCCATTCCGGATCGTTGAACTTATCCAACTTCTTCTTTTCAACCTTTTTATAATGCTTGAATATTTGATCGTACAAATCGATAATCGGATTCGATTTCACTGAACGTAGTCGGTCGAGGTATTCTTCTCCAGGCGTATTGTCTATTTTCAGAGAAACCAGACCTGCACCATCCTGCCCCCGGTTGTGCTGCTTTTCCATTAACAGGTACAGCTTATTCAGGCCATACATCCAGCTTCCATACTTTTCCTTATAATACGATAGCGGCTTCAGCAGCCTGATCATTGCGACTCCACACTCGTGCTTAATTTGCTCACTCATAAATAAAGCTGTTGTTCATTTCAATCCCCTTTTTCCACTTCCTGTATGGCATCCGGAAAATTAACCACATCGTTAACGATGAAGGGATTGGGAAAATCCTTTTCTATTTTTTGTTTTAATTTTAATGCTTCACTGCGACTACGAAAATCACCGATCCTCACTCTGAAGTCAGGAGTCTGGAAAATTATATACACCTCGTAATCGGGATATTTTGAGAGGAAACTTGACTTTAACTGATAGGAACGTTCTTTATTGCCCTGATAAATCTGAACACGAAAACCGTCCATTCCTCCCTTTCGTATGCTTTCTTCCTTGCTTATTTCAAGCAAATCGTTGATTCGTTGATCAGCCTGGACCGACAAAGCGCTCCAGGTCCCATTGATTGAATTGCGTGAACTGTCGGAGGCAATGCTTAGCTGAATGCTATCGTTTTGAAGATTAAAACCAGAATTTATTACAGGGGCCCTTTGCGCCCGGGCGATACCCAACGCCATGAAACTCACCCAGAAAAACAAAATTACTACTCTCATTTTCAGTGTATTGATAAACATAATCTCAAATGCACCCTGACGCAACAAAGATAATTGAATTATTATAGAAACGATAAGATGCAACAGCTAGTATTTTATCACGCCTGAAACAACAGCAGCATTACGGTTTTTTAAACCTTTACTGCCAGTATAACATCGCTTGTATTAAGAATTTACTTCGAATTAAAAATTAAAGTTATCTTTAGAAACTATGGAGAAAAATAAAGACGCAGAAAACAACTATCTTTCGATTAACCGTAAGCTCTGGAACAATAAAACACCCATCCACCTGGCATCCGAATTTTATGATAACCAATCATTTTTAAAGGGGCGAAACTCACTCAACGCTATTGAGAAACAACTGCTTGGCAATGTTTCGGGCAAACGCATCCTGCATTTACAATGTCATTTCGGGCAGGACAGTATTTCACTCAGCCGAATGGGTGCAAAGGTTACAGGGGTCGATTTTTCAGATAAAGCCATTGAAACTGCCCGTGAACTGGCCCTTCAAACCGAACAGCAATGCACTTTCGTTTGTTGTGATGTATATGAGCTTAAAAAACATCTCGATCAGCAATTCGACATGGTATTTACATCGTACGGCACCATTGGCTGGTTGCCCGATCTGGAGAAATGGGCCGAAATTGTCAGTCACTTTTTAATGCCTGGTGGTACTTTTGTGATGGCAGAATTCCATCCTTTTGTTTGGATGTACGATGATCAGTTCAGTAAAATAGCGTACAGTTACTTTAACCGCGAAATAATAGTTGAAGAACAAAGCGGAACCTATACCGATGGTGGCAGCCAGCTAAAAAACCTGTCGGTTTCGTGGAACCATCCGTTAAGCGATGTACTTCAGCAACTCATGAACCACCAGCTAAAGCTCACTGTTTTCAATGAGTTTGATTATTCACCATACAATTGTTTTAATCAAACCATCGAAGTGCAGCCCGGACAATTTCAAATTCAGCACCTGGCCGGAAAAATTCCGATGGTTTATGCACTGAAGGCGACAAAGACAGAATAGAAAAGCGAACAGCCATATTGCACCGAAAGCTTGTTTAGCAATGTTTAATCAAAAAAGAAATGCAAGAGTCCAAGCTACCATATAACGAAAAAGAACGACTGCAGGCGCTTAAGGAATACGAAATTCTGGATACACTGCCCGAAGAAGAATTGGACAACATAACCAGGCTGGCATCTGAAATATGCCAAACGCCGGTTTCGTACATCAGTCTTATCGATGAAAAGCGCCAGTGGTTCAAGTCGAAAGTAGGTCTGGAGCAAAGTGAAACTCCCCGCGATGTAGCCTTTTGTGCCCATACCATTCATTCGCAGGGGGAACCACTTATAGTGCGCGATTCACGTAAAGATGAACGCTTTCACGACAATCCGCTGGTAACCGGTTCGCCCCATGTGGTTTTTTATGCGGGTATACCACTGATCAATCCCGAAGGATTTGCACTGGGTACACTCTGCATCGTTGATCAGCGCCCCCGGCAATTAACAAGAGGGCAGATTGATGCTTTGATAATACTGGCAAAACAAGCCGGCAAACTTTTTGAATTACGTCGAAGCAATTTACAGCTCAGAAGCATTCGCAGTCAACTTGAAGAAAGAAATAGTAATCTCGATAAATTTGCATCCATTGTCAGCCACGACCTGCGATCTCCCCTGTCGACCATCATTTCCTACATCGAGCTGTTTAGAATGAACTATGGTGATCGCGTTGACGATAAAGGAGCTAAACTGCTCGATACGATCAACAACACCTCGTACAAGCTAAAACGCATAATAGAAGGCATCCTCGATTATTATCGCAGTGAGTCTTTAAGTCAGTTAAAAACCGAAGCCATTTTCCTGCCCGATTTTTTTGAATCCCTGCTGCAGCTCATCAACTTTCCAACGCACGCAAAAATCACTTATCCACTCCATCATACCATCCATACCAACCGCAGCGCACTCACTCAGATTTTCATGAACCTACTTGGCAACAGCCTGCGTTACAACAACAAAAGCATACCGGTAATCGAAATTGATTTACGGGAAGATCGTTCTTTTTATCATTTCAGTATTAGCGATAATGGAACAGGCATCCCCGCCGACAAACTCGAGATGGTATTTGAGCTGTTTAACACAGCTGTTAAAAAAGATCAGTTTGGAATGGAATCGACCGGCATTGGACTTTCGGTCGTCAAACGCATTGTCAACAACATGGGTGGAAGCATTCGCATTGAATCGGAGCCCGATATTAAAACCACCTTTTTCTTCAACATAAAAAAAGAAGCAGAAGGCAAAGCTTCAACATAAAGCCTGCCTCTGCCACCAAATCGCAGCTTTATGCTTTCTTTTTCCAAACGGTGGTTTGATTTACGGAGAAAGTATAAGTGCGCGACGACAAGGGTTTGATCACCCGATGATCGATCGCCTCGCCCTGCAGTTCGAAATGACGGCCCAACACCCGGGCAATGCCGTCGAACGAAGTAACAGGTTCACCATCTTTTTTAAAACCACCAGGCCACAGTTCCCTTTTTAATCCGGCTCCAAGCCAGTCGTAATTCGACGACAATACAAGTATTCCTTTACTATTCAGCCGCTCGTGAATGCCCTCGAGAAACTTCAAGGGGTCGTAAAGTTCTTCGAGCAGCTGATCGGCCAGAATCAGATCGTACGCCCTATAAAAGCTTTTCAGATTATTGGCATCGGCCTGCATAAAACGGATGTTGTCGGTTGGTTGTAAACCAAGATCAACAAGGCTGATGTCGTTATAATGTACCAGTTCATTCTCATCGCGGCTGATAAAACGCACAAAGCCCCGCTCCTTCATGGCAGTAGCCATTTTAACGAAGCGAGCCGAGAAGTCAAGGCCTGTCACACTTTGAACATGGGCTGCCAGCTCAAAAACGCAACGTCCGGTATTGCTGTTCAGGTCGAGGACCTTTGCATCCTTTTTGTCTTTCAGCAAAGCGATGAGCAGTTGAGCCATTTCCTTTGGATGATTGACAAAAGGCGAAGGTGGTTCAGCAAAGTCGAAGACGCAGGCCCGGGCCACTTCCTCGTCGCTTTCGTAAACATCTTCTCTTATTACAAGCGGAAAATCGGATTGCACCAGCCGGAAACCAGCATGCTGATAAAAATGCCTCCTGAACGCGTAACGCGCATGGAAGGTGGCCTCATTGCCGGTCGAAATCCAGGACCCTCCCTTGATCAGATTGTGCTTCCCATCGAAGGTTGGCGTTGAAAAATCGTCGTACATGGGATGTACTTTGAAGCCGGGAAAACCGGTAATGGGCGTTTCGGTCCACTGCCAGACATTACCGGCCAGATCGTAAAAATCGCCATGCCGGTGCCGGTCTACCGGACAAGGTGATGCGAAATCGAGCAGACCAATATTTCCTTCATCGACCATCACTTCTTTATCGGACACCTTATTTTGTTGTGCCATCAACTGCCATTCCGCTTCGGTGGGCAAACGGAATGTGGCTCCACTTTGTTCGCTTTTCCAGTTGGCAAATGCCTTTGCCTCGAGATAGTTTACCTCAGCCGGCCAGTTCCAGGGCATATCAATTTCCCGATCGACCAGACGCAAAGCATAGGTCGTTTCATTTTTTCGCCAGAAACGGGGCATCGTTGCCTTTTCATAAGTGCACCAGGCCCAACCTTCGTCGGTCCAGTATTTCTGTTGCTGGTAGCCTTTGTGTTCTATAAATTGAAGAAATTCGCCATTTGAAACCAGCATTTTGCCGGCTTTAAAAGGAGGTACTTTTTCTTCGAACGATCCATATTCATTGTCCCAGCCATAAAAGCGGTGATTGTAGGCTTTTCCGAGTTTCACCACCCCGCCCTCAAGCGGTAGGAATTCATTTTCGGGAGCCATACCGGCCGCTTCACAAACTGAACCAAAAGCCCCCTGGTTGACCATCGAAAGCGGCAATTGCCTGATCAATACCGACGAGGTTTCAATGTGAATACGTTCGTGTTCAATCCCCATCATGATGATCCAGAATGGATTATTCCAGTCAACCGGCAAGTGAAGTGGCGTATGCTCAATGACCGAAAGGAGCAAATCCTTCACTTGCTTCCGGTATTCCCACACTTCATGCACCGCAGGCCAGTTATAGTGCTGTTCATTCAAATCGTCCCAGCTCATTTCGTCGACACCGATCGCGAAGATCGACTCAAAATGCGGATTGATGCGCTGATCGATCAAACCGGCAAGTATCAGTTTGTTGATATAGAAAACCGCAGTATGCCCCAGATAAAAGATCAGCGGATGACGCAAGGGATCGGCCCGCTGATAAAAAGCTTCATCATTCTTTAACAAGCCGTATAGTTTTTCATCGAGGGCATAGGTTTTTTCGAAACCGGCCTTAATGATCTTCTTCTTTTCAATGGGCTCACCATTGAGCAGATCGGGCGTTGCAGTAATCAGTTCTTCCATGAGATTCATCATTTAGGCTAAAGCTGTTTTACAATTGATTAATAAGTGAAACATTACTTCTTACAAGTTGTTTTCATTCTCAAATTACTTAAATATCAATTTTACTGTTTACCCCCATAAATAGCCTTTTTAAACATGCTAAACGTTCTTCAGAGCTTCCGGTGCAAATAGGTTTTGTGAAAATCGAACATTCCACTCCGATCGGCTTTCCATTTAGCTTGTACAATGCTGGCAAGTGGCACAAAACCTGCCTTGCGATAAAGGCGCATTGCGGCCTCATTTTCTGTCCAAACTCTGATGAAGGCATCGTGGTAAATGTGGCTTTGGGTATTCTCAAGAAAGAAGTGAAGCAACTGACTTCCGGTTCCCTGACCGCGTGTGTCGGCTTTCACCATCAATTCGGCAATATAAACCGACCTTTCTACCAGGAAATGCTTTGAAATGCTTTCGGGTACTAATTCATCAAACGAGAGTGGAACAGCCAGCAGTGCACCTTTCAGTGAGGTCGATGCGGTGGCCAGGACGATTTCGCCCATGCCGGCTATACGATCAAAATAGTCGTACGCTTCATTCCTGTCGATGTACTGAAAGGCATCGCCCAGCATAAAGGCCTCAACATAAAGATCTACCAGTTGGCTTCGGTAAAGCGCATACTGCTTCTGATTTGCTTTGAATAGCTCCATTTAATCGTGACGGGGTTAAACATCATATTGTAAAACAGCCGGCACTGAAAAATGTTTTAAGCTACCGTCACTCCATAAAGGTCGAACTGATCGGATCCTGTAATGCGAACCTGATAAAATTGTCCTACTTCGATTTCTTCTTCCCTGATAAGCACTTCACCATCCACCTCAGGCGAATCAAATTCGGTACGTCCGACAAAGTATTCCCCTTCTTTCCGGTCGATGAGCACTTTCAGGGTCTGCCCCACTTTTTGAGCAGCAATCTCTTCCGAAATGGCCTGCTGTACTTCCATCACCCTGGCCGCCCGTTCTTCTTTCACTTCCTGAGGAATTTCATCCTCAAAGCTGCGGAATCCGTAGGTGTCATCTTCGTGAGAATAAGGAAAAACACCCAGTCGGTCGAAGCGGACCGTACGAATAAAGTCGAGCAAAGCTTCAAAATCGGCCTCTGTTTCACCGGGGTGACCAACGAGCATGGTGGTACGCAGGGCCATGCCGGGAAGTTCCTTTCTGATTTTGGCCACCAGGTCGCGTGTTTGTTTTTCACTGATGTTGCGTCGCATGTTCTTCAACACATTCGTTGAGATATGCTGCAAAGGCATGTCGAGATATTTACACACCTTTGGATTGTTTTTGATCACCTCGAGCAATTCATAAGGAAAATTGGTAGGATAGGCATAGTGTAGCCTGATCCATTCAATACCCTTAATTTTGGAAAGCCGTTCGATTAGTTCGGGCAGTTTTCGTTCTTTGTACAAATCGATGCCATAATAGGTCAATTCCTGCGAAATAAGCAAAAGTTCCTTCACACCTTTTCGGGCAAGTAATTCGGCTTCGATAAGCAGGTTTTCGATGGGTACCGACTTGTGTTTACCTGTAAACTGCGGGATGGCGCAAAAGGCACAGGTGCGGTCACAGCCTTCGGCTATCTTAAGGTAGGCAAAGTGCGAAGGAGTGGTTAACTGCCGGTCGAAGAGCAAATCCTTACGTTTCTGGATGCCCAGCTCATCGATGATGGCATCAAAATCGAACTTGCCAAAAAAGCGGTCTACTTCGGGTATTTCGGCAGTGAGCTCTTCGCGATAACGTGCCGACAAACAGCCCATGACATAAAGCTTGCTGATGTCGCCGTTGTTTTTTGCATTCACATAATCCATTACCATGCCGATCGACTCCTCCTTGGCATCGAGAATAAATCCGCAGGTATTGATAATGATGATGTCGGCCGGGTCGTTGTTGTCGTGTTTTACAACAAAACCGTTGGCTTCAAACTGGCGCATGAGATGTTCCGAATCGACCAGATTCTTTGAACATCCCAGGGTTATGATGTTCACTGTTTTAAGTGACATGGTTTTAAGCATTCTGATAGATTTTCAATGTTTAGAACTACAGTAAGAGGAAACAATCCTAACGAAGAGGAGTTTAAAAAAAATGGATTGTTTGGTCGTTTCAGGCTAAGGACTGTTGTCTGATCGCATAACAACTACAGGCTTTATAACAGCCCATTAGCCGTTAACAAGCAGGCAGGTGCCCATCTGGCAACTCTTCATTAATTATTTACTAAAAAAAGTTTCGACAAATTCCTTACGGCGGAAAACCTGTAAATCTTCCATTTTCTCGCCAATGCCAATGTATTTTACCGGTATTTTAAACTGGTCGGAGATGCCGATCACCACGCCTCCTTTGGCAGTCCCATCGAGTTTGGTAAGTGCGAGTGCAGTTACCTCGGTGGCCAGCGTAAACTGTTTGGCCTGTTCAAATGCATTCTGTCCGGTCGATCCGTCGAGAACGAGCAAGACTTCGTGCGGGGCATTGGGAACCACCTTTTGCATGACACGCTTGATCTTGGTCAGCTCATTCATGAGGTTGACTTTGTTATGCAGGCGACCGGCTGTATCAATAATTACCACATCGGCTCCCGTGGCTTTAGCCGAAGCCACCGTATCGTAGGCTACCGAGGCCGGGTCGGAACCCATTTTTTGCTTCACCAAAGGCACATCAACCCTTTGGGCCCATATTTCGAGCTGGTCGATGGCAGCTGCTCTAAAAGTATCGGCAGCACCTATTACGACTTTCTTACCGGCCATTTTAAACTGATGCGCCAGTTTACCGATGGTGGTAGTTTTGCCAACACCGTTAACACCAACCACCATGATCACATAAGGTGATTCGGTTTCGGGCAGGTCGAATTCGGCACTGTCGGATGAATGATTTTCTTCGAGCAGTGCAGCAATTTCTTCCTGCAAAATGCTATTTAACTCATTAATGCCAACATATTTGTCGCGGGCAACCCGTTCTTCTATCCTTCGTATAATTTTAATGGTGGTATCGACTCCCACATCGGAGGTAATTAATATTTCCTCGAGATGATCGAGCACATCATCATCTACTTTCGATTTACCGACCACTGCCCTTGAGAGTTTTCCAAAAAAACTCTCTCTGGTTTTACTCAGCCCCTGATCGAGACTTTCTTTTTTCTTTGATGTAAAACTTCCGAAAATACCCATGTGAAAAAATTTTCTGCAATATAAGTCAAGTTCACCTAAAATGAGCCAATCACAGCTCATTATCGCCGGACAGCATTTTTACAGGAAAGCGCCGACAAAAGACAAACAATTTGTATTCAAGCGATTATACGAGCAAAGCAAGTCAGGATGATCGTGCAGCCCACGAACAAAAAAGAGCCTTCACCAGTGGTAAAAGCTCTTTTTTTAAATCATGTATTACAATCTTACTTTTTAAAGTAATTCTGTACTTCTTCGTTGGCTATCACACTTTCTTCGAAAGTGTATGATCCGGTCTTTTCTGATTTTACCATTTTGATCACTTTAGCGTGACCTTTACCAGCTCCTTTTTGAAGTGATGCTACTGCTTTCTTAGCCATAACTCAATTATTTTATTTCTTTATGAACTGTCACCTTCTTCAGAATGGGGTTGTATTTTTTCAACTCCAGACGATCGGGTGTATTCTTACGATTCTTCGTTGTAATATAACGTGATGTACCAGGCATACCACTGTCTTTGTGCTCAGTGCACTCCATGATTACCTGTATTCTGTTTCCTTTTGCTTTTTTAGCCATTGCACTTACAAATTTTAAACATTAGCAACTAAACCTTTTTCACGGGCTCCTTTTAACGCTGCTGCTAAACCAACTTTATTGATGGTGCGAATACCGGCAGCTGAAACCTTCAGCGTAATCCAACGATCTTCTTCGGGGAGATAAAACTTTTTGGCGAACAGGTTGGGATAAAACTTCCGTTTTGTTCTCCTTTTAGAGTGAGAAACATTATTTCCCACCATAACTTTTTTCCCGGTTATTTGACAAACTTTTGACATGTCTTAATATTTTTACTCCGAACACTTTTTTCAAACAGTCCGCAAAATAAACACTTTTAAATTGAACTTACAAATAAAACCTTCAATATTTGAGCACTTAAATCAAGCTTTTTTATTTGCTGAAAGAAGCAAAATGTTTGATGGCCAAAAATAATGCAAAAAAGAGAAAAAAAATGCGCTAAAATGATCAATTAAGCTCCTTGTTTGTTTTGTATCTGTTTAGTAAGAATAATAATGATAGTAACATTAGACGATGAATTGGGAACCAAGAGTTGGGCTATTGTTCATCTAATTGATAGGCTTTTGATTTTTTTTTTGTTTAAGAGCGTTGACACAGATCAAATTTTTGGTTTAAAAGGTCGCTGGAATTTTCCGGCGACTTTTTTTTTTTTCTATCATCGCTGTTTAAATACAAGCAAGCATGCTTCCCGCTGGCAGCATGAAAACTATAAACAAAAGAAGCAAAAAACCGTTGCTTTACGCAGGAATCACTAATTTTAGCCCCATGCTTAAAGGACGGTCAAAATATTACCCTACTGCACTGGAGTCCATCCATCTGCTGGTTTTGTACATCGTGTTACAAACGCTGGTCGACTTTCCGCTGGCCATGTACGATTACCACCACGACAGCAACTGGCTTTCGCATCCCTGGATCAGTTTTGGCTCAACGGTGCTGATTACCGGCTTCATATTTATTTATGGATTCAGAAAAGCACAGAACACCTTCAGGGAAGTTTTTGCACTGAAACTATTCAACCCCCTCATCATTATTCCGGTCATTTTGATGTTGCCAGCCATGCAGTACCTGGTGGGACTGCTCAATGCCCGGGTCGATGAGCTGCTCCCTGCTCCACCCTGGTTTTGGGAACTCTTTGAACGGATTTTTGACAACCGCTTTGGATTTTGGGGCGCCGCACTCAAGGTGGTGGTCATTGCTCCCATCATCGAAGAAGTACTGTTCAGGGGCATCATCATGCATGGTTTGATGAGAAACTACCGCAGCTGGTATGCCGTGCTGCTCTCGGGCATTCTCTTTTCGGTTTTCCACCTGAATCCCTGGCAAATGACCTACACTTTCTTTCTCGGCCTTTTGCTGGGCTGGATCATGGTGCGCACCCGTTCGTTGCCACTGGCCATTTTGGTTCATGCACTGAACAACCTGCTGGTTTTACTAAGCATCACTTTTGAAGACCAACTGGCCGAACATGCGATTTCCACCCTTAGCAATGAGCAATACCTCTACATCAGCGCTTTGGCCATTGCATCATCACTGCTGCTGATTATTGCCATCACCTTAAAAAAAGGAAAAGCAGAAGCAAAAAACAAAATTACTGACAAATAAGGTCTTCACTTTTGCAAAATGATTTTGCACGAATAATAAATTGAAGCAAAATGTTATTTTTGTTTTCACACAAAACGTTTCGTCATGACCAAAGTGTACCTCTTGCTTTTCTATTTTCTTACCCCCCTGCTCATTTTGTATCTGTGTCATGTTTCAAAAACCATGAAGAAAATCGGGGCTGTTGTTATTGCCTACATCATTGGAATTCTGGCGGGGAACATCGGAATTTTTCCGCGAGCGGGAGCTGCATTTAAAGCGCTGACGGGGAGCAAAAGCTTTCTACCCGGCGACGAGGCATTGAGCTACCTCGAACAGGGTATGATAAGCCAAAGCGACTTCCTGCTCAATCAAATTCATGCTACCCAGGATTTGGTGATGACCATTGCCATTCCCATATCCATTCCGCTTTTGTTATTTTCTCTCAACCTTCGCAGTTCATTCAAACTTTTACGCTCGGGGATGCTTTCGTTTGTTGTGGCCGTGTTTTCATTGCTGATAAGCATCACCATTGGTCATTTGCTTTTTCATGACAGCATTCCCGAATCGTGGAAAATATCAGGCATGATGGTGGGACTTTACACCGGTGGCACCCCCAATCTGGCGGCACTGGCCACCGCACTCGATGTTCAGCCCAATCTTTTTGTTCTGACGCATACATATGACTTAATTGCCGGAGTAATTCTGCTTTTCTTTTTCATTACCATTGCGCAACAGCTTTTCAACAAGATACTCCCTCATTTTAACGGAAGAGGAAAGCACAAAACTCCCGGTGAAATTATCAGAGAGAGTGAAGCGCCCGATAATCTGATCGACCTGCTGAACAAAAAAACAGTGCTTCCTTTACTTTCTGCCCTGGGAATCACCATCCTCATTTTCGGAATCGGCGGAGGACTCAGCTTTTTGGTTCCCGGCGAGTTTCAAATGGTAACGGTCATACTCACCATCACCACCCTGGGAATTCTGGTCAGCCTGATTCCGGCTATCAATAAAATTGGAAAGACCTTCGAACTGGGCATGTATTTCATTCTGGTATTTTGTATCACCGTGGCATCGATGGCCAACCTACACACCATTTTTCAGATTGAATTTCTGAATCTGTTTCTTTACGTGGTCATTGCAGTCTTTGGATCGGTGCTGATCCACGTAGTACTTTCGATGCTATTCAAAATTGATACCGATTCAACCATCATTACCATAACCGCCCTGTCGATGTCGCCGCCTTTTGTGCCGGTTGTGGCAGGTGCGCTGAAAAACAAGGACGTCATTGTAATGGGAATCACAATTGGCGTGATTGGCTATGCCATTGGCAACTATCTTGGAATATCCATCGCCTATTTGTTGAAAGGGCTGATGTAGTATACGGAAATCTACGGTAGCTCTTCGTATTCGGTATCGACTACTTCGCCCGGCTGCGGTGGCTGACTTTTCTGGTATTTTCGGAGTTTCACCGACCAGATAATTTCGCCAATGCCATAGATGCCTATAATTACTCCAAAGAAAACCAGAATGGCCTGCGCACTTTCGAAGGGCCTGGTTAACATTACAATACCTGAAATGAGTGCCACGATTGCGATAAGGGTAAGCAACCACGAAAAGCCCATAATACTCCTGCCGCTTATTTGGGTACTAAGTTGTGAAAGCCCGGCAAGCAACAGAATCAGTCCAATTACAAAAACAAAAATATTCACCAGCAAAGTAGGAAATACAAGTAAAATAGCACCAAGAATCAGACTGGCTGCTCCACGGGGGACAATGGCAAATGCACTTTGAGGCTGTTTTTTTCTACGATAATAAGTGATGAGCATTGCAATTAGACCGTCGAGTAGCAGAAATACGCCCAGACCACGCATTACCATGATAAGGGACAAGTCGGGAATTGCCACCACAGCAATAGCTATTAGCATTGAAATAAGCCCTCTGAAGAGCAAACGATTGGGATTGGCTGATCGGACTGAGAACATAATTTTAATTTTTAGTTCCTTCAAAGATAAAGGCTATTGACAAAATAAATGTGTCGTTCAATCATTTTTTTGTTTTAAATGACATTTATACGATTTAATACTTTTTTAATATTCCATAAATCACAAGCAAACAGCGTACGCTCTTTCCATCGGCAGATACAAAACGTTAAAAGAATGCCTGGGGAAGCGATTTACATGCAGGGTTAGGCAATGAACATAAAGTTATTAAATACATTTCATTATCTTTGCAACTCATTTTTAAAGAAGATTATCAATTCAGCAAAAAAACATTCAACAAAATACATCACATTGAATACAAGCACCTTAATCAGATAAGATTTAAGGAAAACACGTTACGTTAACAAAAAAAGCAGGACTTCTCCTGCTTTTTTCTTTGATATACTGACAGTTTGCTATGCCATGAATTTTGCAATATCCGCCTCTACTTCAGCTTTAACATTTATACCGAATTCCTTTACCAGAAAATCGGCCACTGCAGGCGAAAGGAAAGCAGGAAGTGTTGGTCCGAGGTGAATGTTTTTAACTCCCAGATAAAGCAAAGCCAATAATACAATCACTGCTTTTTGCTCGTACCATGCAATGTTGTAAACAATGGGCAGTTCGTTGATGTCGTTCAGCTCGAAAACTTCTTTCAGCTTCAGGGCAGTAACTGCCAGTGAATAGGAGTCGTTGCATTGTCCGGCATCGAGTACACGCGGGATACCGCCGATGTCGCCCAGTGGCAGTTTGTTGTAGCGGTATTTGGCGCAACCGGCTGTAAGGATTACCGTGTCCTGTGGAAGTTTTTCAGCAAATTCGGTATAGTACTCGCGCGACTTCATACGACCATCGCAACCGGCCATCACAAAGAATTTCTTAATGGCCCCTGTTTTAACTGCATCAACCACTTTATCGGCCAGTTGCAGCACCTGGTTGTGAGCAAAACCGCCCACGATGCTTCCTTCTTCAATCTGGATCGGGGCTGCACACTTTTTGGCGTGTTCGATGATGGCACTGAAATCTTTCTGCTTTCCGGGCTCACGATCGGCTATGTGTTTTACCCCGTCGAAACCAGAGGCTCCGGTGGTGTAAACACGGTCTTTGTAGCTCTCCGAAGGTGGTACCAGACAGTTGGTAGTAAAAAGTACCGGACCGTTAAAGGCTTCAATTTCCTCTTTTTGCTTCCACCATGCGTTTCCATAGTTTCCTACAAAATGTTCGTATTTTTTGAACTTCGGATAATAGTTGGCAGGCAACATTTCGCTGTGGGTGTACACATCCACTCCGCTGCCTTCGGTTTGGGCAAGCAGCTCTTCCATGTCTTTCAGGTCGTGACCGCTGATCAGAATGGCCGGCTTGTTGCGGGTACCAATGTTTACCTCGGTGATTTCGGGATGACCATAGCTTTCGGTATTGGCTTTGTCGAGCAGCGCCATTACATCGACACCATATTTCCCGGTTTCCATTACCAGTGGAACCAGTTCGTCCATTCCGATGTCGGTGCGGGTAGTTGCCGCCAGGGCACGGCTCATGAAACGAAATACCTCCTGATTGTCGTAACCCAGATTGGCTGCATGCTCGGCATAGGCTGCCATTCCTTTCAGTCCGTACACTACGAGTTCTTTCAGTGAACGCAGGTCTTCATTGGCCTCGGCTTTGATGCCCACCAGTTTGGCCTTGCGCTCAATTTCAGCCATATTGTCACTTTCCCAGCTCACCGAGCTGTGCATATTTGCAGGAAGTTCCACTCCGGCAGCAGCCAGTTTCTGCGTGATGGAGCGTCGCACCTCAAAGCCCTGGTTGATTTTGGCCACGATTTTTGCTTCGTCGAAATTGGCATTGGTAATGGTCATGAACAAAGCCTCGTAAAGATAACGATCGGCTTGAACTATGCTAAGTTCGTTTTCATTGGCAAGCGTATTCAGAATGGCAACGCCCTTGCTTACAAAAATTAAAAGATCCTGCAGGTTGGAAACTTCGTCGGTCTTTCCACAAACCCCCTGAATGGAGCATCCCACTCCTTTGGCTGCTTCCTGGCACTGAAAACAAAACATGTTGTCGGTAAGTACTTCTTTCGCGCTTAAAACTTCGTTGTTCATATCTCTGTTTTTAATTGTTTTTCTCGTTTAACGGCGGCAAAAGTATGTTCAGGAGCATGGTTGATTTGTCACTTATGTTACAACTGACGATTTTTATCTAAATTTTTCATGTGTGTTGTCCGGTTTGAATTTTTATTCCCTCTCCCGATATCCCCTCTGCTTGCGGGGCAAACTGTTCCTCATCAGCTTACATACAACGACGGCGGTTTCATGCATTTGGGTGTGAAACAGTTCAATGTGAGATGCATTCAAAATTTTTATGAATTGCCGTCAGCTTCAGCTGACGGAATTCAAATGATTGATACAAAGCCGGCCACGGTTACATGTTCAATAAAAGAACAACTGCTCCTTGGCCGGAATATCGAATTTAACAAAAGAGTGAAAAACATGTAGGTTGTTATGGCTTAGGTTAATACAAAAGTATGTCATAAGTAGAAAAGCGAAGCCAAAACGATGTGGAACTTCATTAGAAAATCTGTTCAAATAATTTTAAATTAACCTGACAACAGTGAATTGAGAAATTAAAAACGAATAGTGTACCTATCAGTTGCAAATGCCCCCCAATAGCCGTATCCGTTGCTAATATTGCTAAAAACCGGAACCGGATACTCGCTAAAAGGATCATCCTCTGTAAAGAAATTTTCCTCCCGGCTATAAATGTATTGAACCAAAGATGGTGACAGATGGTATAAAATAACCGTTACTTCATCGTGTTCGTCATTCAGATAATAAATCAATTCACCCTCAATTGTTCCATTTTTAGCAACCTCATCACCTATAAGAAGATTAAACGTGGAATGATTGTTCAACATATATCTTTCCGCATCTTCGGCAACAACTCGTGCCAGGTAATGATTCCGTTCATTCGGAATATCGTCAAAACGATAATTGATTTTAACACGGTATGGGTTATCGCTAGTTTCAATATAAGCAGTATCGATGGCGACATTTTGAATCAGGCCAACCGACGAAGAAATTGCGGTTGGCATTTTATCGGCCTGGGTTTTTATTTGGTATTCGTTGCCTATGACAGGAAGAAAGGACGATTGGGAATAGTACCAATAACCATCATCGGTGTTCAAGTCGAACAGGTAAGCCCCATTCTCATAAAGCGAGACCACCGCATTACTTACACTATCGTTGCAATTGGTGCACGAATGCGGTATGGTTTTTTGCACAAATAGCCCCACACCTTCACCCTGATCAATATACCCATGAAGTACGAAAAGGTCTCCCTTGTACGGAATATCCAATTCTGTTTCTATTTCGGCGACATTGCACGAAAGAGTTGTCAATACGATCAACAGATAAATTATAAATCTAAAAACTGATTCCATAGCTTATGGTTGGTATTATTCCAAAAATAGATGTTAACACTAATTTCCCGCTCGAACGATTGACATGGGCAAATGATGCATTACGCTGGTTATAAACATTGTATATACTAAAACGAAGATGCTCTAAATTACCCTTCTCTGATTCCCACTCATGGGTCAGCATTACATCCAAACGGTGGTACGTTGGCAACCTGTATCCATTCATTGAAGAATAAAGGTTGTGCGGTTCCGAAATATCATTGCCTGCAAAATAACCATCGGTTAATGTAAATGCCTGCCCCGACATCAACCTAAACGACGATGCAAGCTCCCATCCTTTTTGAATTGCAATAGAATTAGTTAAAGATAGCACATGCCTGTAATCATAGGTAAACGGGAATGGTTCTCCCTGGTTAATGTCGCTAAAAGTCCTGTTGCTCCACGAAAGCGTATAAGAAATTGTCCCCTTTACTTTACCGGTATTCTTCTCACCAAAAAACTCCAGGCCATACGCCTCGCCCTGCCCATCTGACGATATCCTGTCGTAAACATTGCCAGTACTCTGTTCAATGCCCGAAAACCGATATTCCACAAGCTTGTACATTTTTTTGTAAAACCCTTCTATTCCGTAGTCGATATGGGGGCTTGTGCCAAAAAAACCTGCTGCAAGCTGATGCACTTCCTGGGGTTGAACTTTGTTATTGGAAAGTATCCAAACTTCCATTGGGTTTCCCCTGAAATTGCTAAGCAGCAAATGGGTAAACTGATGGTTAAGTGTATAGCTGGCTTTGACGGAGTAGTTGTTGCCAAGCATGGCCTTGTATGAAATACGGGGATCCAACCTGAAATAATTGGTGCCTTCTGAGGCAAAACCACTTGTTCTTAACCCTACATTAATTGAAGTGTTATGAAATGGTTGATACTCCAGCTCAAGGAAAGCCGACAAATTTGTTCCCCGATAAACAAAACCTTGTCCATAGGTGGTGTCTCTTAGTATTTCTGATGCTTGTTTAAAAAACTCCCTTTGAATGTTTGGTTTTGAGGAATATGCAGAGCCCTCGATCCCAAACTTGCAATGTATTTTGTTCGAAAAATTGTAATCGGCCATACTCTTTACCGAGAGGTACGATATTTTTGAATAGTCTGACGATTTGTAGTGTTCGTCTTTCTCATCATCTTTTCGGATGATATCATTGAAGAATGTATTGGTATACAAGGAATAGGCAACTGATGTTGAAAGGAACAGTTTTGCTGAATAGTTTTTCATGCTCCCCGCTGAAACCAAAAAGTTATGATGGTTAAAGCCGGAATTGTCGGCACCGGACCAATCGGTGTTGTCTACCGAATAAAAATCGCTAGATGTAAATACGTTGAGATATTGCTTTGAACTTGCGGATCGTTGGTGGCTAAGCTTCGCGTTAATGTCGAAAGCATTGAGGCTTACCATGCTGATCCCGTTTTGGAGATCGGCCTGGTATTCTAATTCATCAAGATACTTTATACGCTTGGGCAGGTTGATTAAATCAAAATAGGTGGCCCTTGCAGCTACCATGTATGATGTTTTGCCTTCAGCAATTGGTCCACCAATTGAGGCGCCAGCGCTTAGTGTTCCAACTTCAACTTTATAATCATGTTCTAAGCGGCTCCCTTCTTTCATGCGGATATCGAGAATAGACGAGGAGCAGTTGCCATAGCGAGCCGGGAAACCGCCTTTATAAAGATCGATGTTTCCAATTGCACCTGGGTTGATGCTCGATACCAAACCCAGTGCATGGTTGGTGGTAAACAGTGGCGCATCATCAATAAGAAAAAGATTCTGCCCCGCAGTACCTCCCCTCACATAAAGCCGCGAAAAACCCTCTTTCCCATTGGTAATACCGGGCAGGTAGGTAAGACTTTTCAGTATATCGGGCACGCCTGCAAATGTTGGTAACGACACAATTTTGCTTAGCGGCACATTGATTTTTCCAAGTATGGTCTGCTTGTGTAGTTTCTCCCTCGTTATAAGCACCTCGTCCAGTTCATGTGGATGCAGGTAAACCATTAGCAGGGTATCGGTTAAACCTTGAATAGAGATGGTATCGGGACGACAACCTACAAAGCTGAATACAAGGGTAGCCGGGCCATCGCTTTTCATGCTAAAAAAGCCCTCATTGTTGGTATAAAAAATGCGTTGGTCGTTGAGATTAATACAATAGGCATAAGGGATACTCTCAGATGAACCTTCGTACTTCACATATCCATACACATTATAGCTTTGCGCTTTTAAGCCAACACCAAGCACCAAAAGACTGCTAAAGATTGAAAAAAAAGCTAAACGATTTAAACTATTCATCTATTCATTATGTTTTGAAAGCCTTATTTTATAGGAAACGTAAACGTTCCATACGTCGTACTTGAAGAATACGCTTGGTTCAATTCCATTCGTTTGCTCATACCAGTTAGTGTAAGTAGCGAAATTCGACAGGTACAGGTGATCGATAAAACCTACTTCCAATCTATCGAAGAACGTGTAGCTAAAACCCCAATAAGGGATGGCAGTGTACTTTTTAATGTTGTAGAAAAATTGTACATCTTGATAGGTATGTTTCAGAAAATAATTATTCACAATGCCTGCTTCTATGTTCAAGCCCCATTTGGGATTGTACCTTACACCCACAGGGAAGGACAAGTAGTTGAACTTGTTTAATTTATCATAGTAATCATTAGAAGAAGGCACATACCCTTCAGGCAAACCTACCGTGCATGAGTATGCAGAAAACCCGCCACTAGCTCTTACTGAGAATTTACTTGTAAGATTATGACTTATACCTAGTTCATAAACATGGTATAAATTTGGGATAAAAGTATTAGCCAGTCCACCATAATGAAGCTTAAATTTTTTAACCTCGCTTCTTCCTATACCAACTGTACCATAAAGGTATGTTTGGGCATATGCCCCGGCAAAAAGCAGCACCGAAAAAACTATTAATAGAAAGGCTTTACGTAAGTTTGTCATAGATATATTATTTATTTGCAATCACTAATCCTCACGTTTTGTCAACCTTATTTTATAGGAAACATACACGTTCCAAACGTTGTACTTGAAGAATACACTAGGTTCAATTCCATTCGTTTGCTCATACCAGTTAGTATAATCAGCGAAATTCGACAGGTACAGGTGATCGGTAAAACCAACTTCCACCCTGTCGAAGAAAGTGTAATTGAACCCCCAATAAGGTATGGTACTATACTTTTTGAACTTGTCATACTCTTTGACATCCACAAAGTGAGCATGAGTACCCTCTTGTGAATAAGTGCTAAAGAAATTATTTAACAAACCAAGTTCCACTCTCAAATTTAAAAGTGGATTGTAACGTATCCCCATAGGCACTGAAATTTAGAAGAAATCCACATAGGTATCGCTATAGTCAGGAGTAATCTGCCTGACATTATTTGGAGATGAAATAATGCAGGAATAATTTGACAAGCCCCCACCCAACTTAACAGAAAATCCTTTCGAAAATTCGTGTATTACGCCAAGTTCATACTGCTCGAATAACCCTGGATTGAAAGACGTTCCAAAATGGAAGTCCCCTGTTTCGAACTTTTTGATCTCAGATTTTCCAATTCCAACCTTGCCGTAAAAGCTTGTTTGCGAATAGGTGTCGACAATAAGCAACAGCGAAAAAGAAATTAATAGAAATGTATTACGTAAGCTTGACATACACTTATTAATTATAAAAGTTAATTTCCTATGAGGTAAAATTAACCGGGCAAAGATTGGCAATTACCATCAGTTCTTAGATGATCTGTTCCATCATATTACCCGGTCAGACATTCAGTGTTTGTTAAAACCCACAGTTACTATAACTGCAGCAAATAGCAGCATAAACATCAGGTCCTGTGCCCCTGGTCCAGGCCTTAAGCCTGGCCTTATTGAATTTGGTACTTGTGCTTATCGGGTCATTGAATAACTCTGGCCCTGTGTATAACCTAAGGTTGTACACCGTTTGCTCCGGAGATGATCCACTGGGAACACTATTCCATACATACGACTCCCGTAATATACGATCACAGGTCGAACTGGTGCAGCCCCGAATATTAGTACATTGGTAGGTTCCATCCTTGTATATGCGCTCAAAACCCACCTCTAAATCCGACCAGTCGTGTATTGTTTCGTAGGTGTATGTTTGCCCCCATATATTCTTCCTCTTTCCAACTATCTCCATATCCACAGTTTGTTGATAAATAACACAGCATGAAGTTGGTACATCAACATCAATCCTAATTCTTAAATAAGCCTCCACCTTTCTGTATGTCCTATTGTTGTTTTTATATAAAATATTCTGTAATTGCTTCAACTGCAAGGCAAGCCCATACCTTTTAAGTTCATAATAATAGAGAAATGATGTAAACAATGCTGCTAATATAATATTCTTATTGTAAACTACACCCTCCCCCCCCCCTCACTTTTAAACATATTTTAACAATTTTGTGTTGGATTGTTAGCTTACTGTAACAGTGGAAAAGAATAAAAGCAGCAAAATACTACAGGCCGAATCGTAATACCGAAACATTTTTTATTGTAAATTGCTAAGCGTTAGAACCATTAATCATATCAACCAACAAGCAATTAACAACTAAAAGGGGAAGCACCATGAACAAATTCCATTTATTTCTGACAGCGGGTGTACTCGCACTGTCAGCCTGCAGCAAAGATCAGGATGCCACCAGCAGCATGCTGTTTAAAACCGAGAATCCGATGGCACAGGCCAAAAGTTTCAGTACCGTGCTATTTGAAAATCCATCACTCCGGGGAGATACCACCGTTACCCTCATGACCAGTTTTAAACTGGGCATTGGCGATGTATGGGTTTCGCAGGACGAAGTGAAGGCAGGAGCGGCCGACGACCTTGACTGGATCAAACTCACCACTTCGACCAACAACGAGATTAAGCTTTTTGAAGATTATTCCTTTCCGGCTGTTTCACTACCGGTTGGCCAATACCGTAGTATTAAAATGAGCCTTCGTAACATCTGTTACCGCCATGTTGTGCTGGCCGATGATCCCGATGTGAAATACGAACTCCTCGAAACCATGGGAAGCAGCACCGATCCGTGTGATGAAAACGACCAGTCGTGGGCCAATACCAACTATTTCTCGACCGCCGGGAACCACATACTGAACGATGAAAACCGCTTCGAGCTGGTTGCACCGGGTGAAAAATTGAGCGGATTTACCATCGAAGAAGAAAAAACCGCCATCGTGACCTGGCGACTGGGAGCCGGAGAAACAAGCCCCTGCACCAACTATTTATACGATGTGAATAAAAACGGGCAGTGGGATTGCGGCATCGATCAGATGGACATCGAATGCCCGCCAACAGCACAATACATGTGGGATTTTGTTGTTACTTACGATGCTGCAAAATGAGCTAAAAGGCATTAGACAAAAGACACAAGCATCAAAAGTCTAATGTCTAATATCTAGAATCTTGTGTCTTGCTTCCATCTTCCTTTTTCCTTAATGACCAATGACTGTCTTCTTAACCACAAAGCACACAAAGTACGCACACAAAGATCACAAAGGAAAAGTGAATGAGTGCCTGAGTACCTGAGTGCATAAGTTCATAAGATAGCCTTTTCGAAGCAAGTTAGCAGTCCACTATCCGCGCACCAACCAGCAACGAGCAACCAGAACCAGCAACCAGCAACCAGTAACGAGCAACCAGTAACGAGCAACCATTTCCTATCGCTTTCAACCCATTTCTATTGTGTTCTATTGTGTCTATTGTGGTTTTTTCTTGAGTACCTGAGTGCCTGAGTGCCTGAGTACCTGAGTGCATAAGTTCATAAGATAGCCTTTTCGAAGCAAGTTAGCAGTCCACTATCCGCGCACCAACCAGCAACGAGCAACCAGAACCAGCAACCAGCAACCAGTAACGAGCAACCATTTCCTATCGCTTTCAACCCATTTCTATTGTGTTCTATTGTGTCTATTGTGGTTTTTTCTTGAGTACCTGAGTACCTGAGTGCCTGAGTACCTGAGTGCATAAGTTCATAAGATAGCCTTTTCGAAGCAAGTTAGCAGTCCACTATCTGCGCACCAACCAGCAACGAGCAACCAGAACCAGCAACCAGCAACCAGTAACGAGCAACCATTTCCTATCGCTTTCAACCCATTTCTATTGTGTTCTATTGTGTCTATTGTGGTTTTTTCTTGAGTACCTGAGTGCCTGAGTGCCTGAGTACCTGAGTACCTAAGTGCATCTTTTGTCTTATGTCTCTTATCTTGCATCTTGCGTCTTGCATCTTAATTCTTACACTTACTTCCTGTCGCCATACAGCAGTCCCCTGCCATGGGTGCCAACATATACGCGGCCGTACTTTTTGGGGTCGCCGGTAATGTGCAGCAATAGTCCCCACTGATGTTCCTCATCGTTAATACGTACCCAGCTGCCGGCCTGATCATCGCTGCGGAAAATACCCCGCACTCCTTCGACCACTCCAATCAGGTACAAAGCCGGATATTTGCTGCGAGGCGCTGCTTTTCCAAAACCAAAACCGTGAATTTCGTCCACCCCGGCCTGAAGTTGAAATGGACTTCCTGCTTTGGGCGAATGATAAAGTCCGTCGTAGGCTGCAATCCAAAGGTCATTCTCGTAAGCCGGAGTGGCATAAATACGATCCTGCCCTCCCCGGCGGTCTCCCCTGAAACTACGGGCGACCACCAGCCCCTTTTCAAGTTGCAGTTCACTTGTGCTAAAGCTGTTTCCGCCATCGTTGCTGGTAAATAATAGTCCTTCGTACAAATCGGCAGCGTAAAATTTCATGGGATTCACCTTGTCGGCCACCACACGCAGGTTGGGTTTCAAGTGTTGAAGTTCGGTCCAGCTTTTACCCTGGTCGGTAGTGAGCCAGGGCTTTTGGCCTTGTGGCGTCCATATCCATGCCTCCCCGTCGGCTGCTACGGCAATGTGCCCGTGCCGGCTGTCCCTGGCAGGCATGGCAGTGGCTTGCCATGTTTTTCCGTAGTCGGTTGAATAGCCAATGTTACTGCCCGGATGATGGCCCGAAGCAATGCCCACACGAACCAGCACTTCCGGCTTTTTCCATGCACAGCTGATGCCGTCACAATTGCCAAAATAGGGATTGGTAAAGTAAGCTTCCGGAAGGTTCTGATCGAGATTCCAGTGCACAAAGCCGGCATAGTCGCCAATGCCGCTAATCACGTGTGCTCCCTCGGGCGGACTGCATAATTCGAGAGGAACGGTTTCTTCGATGCCGCGCGCATGTACCTGCCAGCGGGTGGTGTCACCCCGGTCGGCTGCCCGCAGGTTATAGGTTTCAAAACCTCCAAAGCCGGTGGTAAAAAGTGCATGATCGGGATTGAAGGGATTGATTTCGATGTCGAACATCCAGTGAATAGGCGTATGCTCAACATAAGGAGCGTCGGTGTAGTCGAAGCTGGTTCCGTTGGCAAATACGCCTGTCCAGCTGGCTCCCCCGTCGAGCGATCGAAAGATTTCTTCGCCACCCAGCTTTCCGGGACGGTAAAAGCTGCTCACGATCAATTGTTGCGGGTTTTGTGCGTCGACCGCTACCGATGCATAACCAAAGGCTTTTCCGCCATCGGGATCGGGCTGATCGGGCGTGATGTTAAGCCAATCCCCGCTTTTCATATTGTATTTCCAAACAGCACCGTTTTGCATGCGCGACGGTCCGGGCGTATCGCCATAGGTGATGTACAGCATGCCGTCGGAGGTGGCCACTCCCTGCGTTGGCCGATAGGCTTGTGGGTGGCCGGGTACTTCGTGCCAGCTGCTTCCTCCATCGGTGGAGCGGAAAAGGTTGGCGCGCTTCATCAGTGAAACGCCCACATAAATGTGCTGACAAGCGTCGGCATTGGCCGAAGCTTCATCGTATTGCACCCATACGATGCCACTGCCCTTTAGGTTGTAGTTCCACATTCGTTGCGCTCGTTCACTGAGTGTATCGGGCATTACTTCGTTCACATCGGGAAAACCTTCAACGCGGGTCCAGCTCATGCCGGCATCGTTGCTGCGCCATAAACCCCTGTTGCGGGTTCCGAGATAGATGATGTTGCCATTAACAGGATCGACCATCATGCGTTCTCCGTTGCCGCGACCATTTTCATTGCCTCCCATTTTAAAGGGTACTTTCACCCGGGTAAAGCTTTCGCCCCGGTCGTGCGAAACCAGAATTTCACCATCGGGAACCTGAGGTGCAGTGTAAGTGCCACAAGCCAGATAAAGACGATCGGGATCGTTGGGATCGAGGGCCATGCTTTCGACCCCCATCAGGTTGTTGTCTTCGTACGACACCCAATCGAGCAGCGGAATCCAGTGCCCCGAGGCCCCATCGCGACGGTAGGCACCCCCCATGTCGGTACGGGCATATACCAGGCCCTTTTCGCGGGGATGAAATACAATCCCGTCGACAAAGCCGCCTCCGCCAATGTGTACATTTTTCCAGCTATAATTCTCGGAATGCTTACGCTGCCTGTTCTCATCACAGGCGAGTATCAAAAACAGAAAGGGGAGCAATAGTAAAAAATGTTTCATCGGATGAATGTTTTGAATTTTACCGCTTCAGTTCATTACAGAATGAAGCGCTTATTTCTGGTCAGCTAAAAATATCGATTTCTACAACAGCCCGAACCTTTTTTATCAAAAACAGGTACAATCGGCAACAAACAACTACCTAGATGTTCTATCACACTAAAAATCACCCCCCATTTTTACTTTTATTTTTCCAAATAGAAAGTGTATTTTCAGCGAGGTTTATTTTCAAACACATGATACGAAACAGTTTTTTAATTTTGCTGCTGACAGTGCTGTTCAGCCAATGCCGTGAAGCGTCCATCCAGCGTGATACGCCGCTCATTCAGCTTCGTTATACCGAAGATTACACGCCCACTTACGCCGAAGTAATCGCCATGTACCGAACGCTCGACAAGGCTTCGGCAAAGGCCAGGCTGATTGAGGCGGGCAGTACCGATGCCGGAAAGCCCCTGCATCTTTTCATTATTTCAAACGATGGTGACACCGATCCTGTTTCCATCAGGGAAAAGGGACGAAGCATTCTGCTGATCAATAACGGCATTCATCCCGGTGAGCCCTGTGGCATCGATGCCTCATTGAAGTTTGCCGATGAGTTGTTGCGCGGTGTCAGGCAACTGGATGAAATACTGGAGCAAACCACCATCGTCATCGTGCCCGTGTACAATGTGGGCGGTCATTTGAACCGCAGTGCCCATCACCGGGCCAACCAGTCGGGACCCCTCGAAACAGGGTTCAGGGGCAATGCCCGCAAGCTCGATCTGAACCGCGACTTCATCAAATGCGATTCGGAAAATGCACGCAGTTTCAATCGTCTGTTCAGCGAATGGCAGCCCGACGTTTTTCTCGATACCCATACCACCAACGGATCGGATCATCAGTACAGCATCACCCTGATCCCTACCAATCCGGCGGCCCTTCCACCGGCCATGGGCAGCTTTCTGCGCGAAAAAATGTTGCCATCGTTGTACCAAAGCATGAAGGAAGGTCCTTACGAAATGACTCCCTACGTGGCCTGGATCAACCGCGATCCGTCGCAGGGCATGCAAATGACCTTCGAGAGCCCCCGTTATTCGACCGGTTATTCCCGCCTGCATCACAGTTATGGTTTTATGACTGAAAATCATGTTTATAAAAGCTATACCGACCGCGTTGAATCGGTATATCACTTCCTTGTTGAACTGGCCGCTTTCACGGCCAACAACAGCCATCAAATTATCAACAGCCGCAAGGAAGCCCTTGCCCAGGCCCTTGAAAATCCGCTTTATCACCTCGATTATGCAGTTGATACCACGCAATGGGAACCACTGTTGTTTAAGGGCTATCAAGCGGGTACTTATGTAAGTGCGCTCAGCCAACAGGAACGTTTCGGCTACGACCGGAACCAGCCCTATGAAAAAACCATCAGGTACTACAACACTTTTCAGCCTGTTAAAAGCCTTGTAAAACCCTCGTATTATCTGCTTCCTTCGGCCTGGCACGAAGCAGCAGAACGTTTAAAACTGAACGGGGTGGAAATGACCACAGTGAAAAACGACACCCTGATTCAGGTTGAAGCCAGCTTCTTCACCCGGGTTTCACATCCCGACCGGCCCTACAACGGACATTATTTTCACAGTGAAGTGGAATATGAAAACCGCACTGACATGGTACAGGTTTTCGAAGGCGATTATCTCATCAGAGTTAATCAGGAAAGGATGGCTTACATTATCGAATGCCTGGAACCCGGAGCTTCCGATTCGTTCTTCCGCTGGAATTTTTTCGATTCGATGCTCGACCGGCGGGAGTATTTTTCGCCCTGGGGTTTTGAAGAAAATGCTGCACGCTATCTCGATGAGCATCCTGAATTCAAAGCACAATGGGAAGCCGCCTGTAAGACAGATCCGCAACTTAAAAACGATCATTATGAACAAATGGCCTATCTCTACAACAACAGCGAGTGGGCCGAAGCATGTTACCTGCGCTATCCGGTTTACCGGCTTTACAACGATGAATTTGCCAAACAGCATGAACATCCCGTCACAAATGAGTAAATTTGCCACAGCGTCAACAGCAATTTAATTTGAATCGTATGCAACTACTTGGAGGAAATCAAATCATATTTTACCCGTCGAAAGCAGGGACCCTGGAACAACAGTTAGACGACTGCCTGGTGCAGCTGGAGGAATACATGGATGAACAGCAGATTTATCCCGGCAGTTTCATTCGTCACAACCTGTTTGTAAACATCAATCAACAGACCAGTTATAAGCAGCTTAAGCCCAAACTGGCACAATTATCTAAACGGCGTTTTCCGCTTCCCATGCTCATTAACATCATTGCCCAGGCGCCGGCTGAAGGTGATCTGGCGCTTGAATCGACCTACATCAGGGGGAATGTCTGGAATTGTTTGTATAAGGAAAGCAAGGCCGGCAGTTGCCAGCTGATTAAAAAAGGAAGTAACGAAGTAGTGATTGGCAGCGTGCAGATCAATGGAAACAACGACATGCAAAGCAGTGCCGAACAGGCTTTCGAACAGATTGAACAGCTGCTCGACCAGTGTGGTTTGAGTATGGGCGATGTGGTGAAACAGTGGAATTACCTTGAACGCATGCTCGAAAAGGATTTCTCGGTGCAGCGTTACCAGATTTTCAACGATGTGCGCACCCGCTACTACGACCAGGACTTTGAAGGCAGGGGCTATCCGGCATCGACCGAAACAGGCATGCTTACGGGCGGACTCATCATCGAATTTCTGGCGGTTAAGGGAAGAAACGAGCGCTCGCTTACCGTTAACAACCCGATACAAAAAGCACCGTACGAATACAGCAGCGACGTACTGGCCGGCGAAGGAGCCTACAACAAGACGGGGCCTACCACGCCCAAGCTCGAACGGGCCCGCTCGCTAACAATCGACCAACGCAGTATGCTGTTCATATCGGGCACTTCGTCGATTATTGGAGAACGGCTGACTGCCGGTGGCGATGTGGCTGAACAAACCGTTACCATCATCGAAACCATTAAAAAACTGCTTGAGCGAAAGAATCTCGAAGCTGCCGGGCTAAAACCGGCAGCCGATGCACCAAAGCTCAGTCTGCTAAAAATTTATGTAGCCAAAGCCGCTGATTTTGATCAGGTGTATCACGTTATCGAAGCTTTCATGGGCAAGGCCCCCACCCTGATGGTACAGGCCACCCTGCCCCGCAAGGAAATACTGGTTGAAATTGAAGCGGAAATGCTGATCGACTGAGTCGCTTGCTTCCAGGTGCCGGCAGGAACTTCATTGTTGTGATCAGTGCCTGGAACCGTTGTACCGGTACCATCGAAACGAAGGCAGGCTTGTTCTGTTTCGCTGCCGCGTTGAACCTAAAGTGCACTGTTTTGTTTTATCAGCATTCAAACTTTTAATGCAGGCAAAAACAAAACAAACCGAGCAATGAAGAACAAGCTTTTTGGATTTCCCCTCACCTTCGTTTTACTCATCATTACAACAGTGGCCATTATTTTGGGCACCTTTATCGAAGCCGCTACCAGTACGGCCAATGCCCGTCAGCTTGTTTACAATGCCACCTGGTTCGAGGTGGTGCTGGCCTTGCTCACCATCAACATTACGGGCAGTATGTTTTACCACCGGGCCTTTTCGTGGAAGAAAATCACCGTTCCCCTCTTTCACCTTTCCTTCGTACTCGTTATGATTGGTGCCATGTTCACCCGCTACACAGGTGTTGAAGGAAGTGTTTACATTCGCGAGGGTGAAAAAAGCAATGTGGTGGAACTCATCGATCAGGGCGGAGCGCTGGAACTGCCGTTTCACCTCCATCTCGACGATTTTGAACTTGAACGCTATCCGGGATCGAACTCCCCTTCGTCGTATTCGAGTTATGTTACGGTAGAAGACCAGGAGCTCGAACAGGCTTTCCAATACCACATTTACATGAACCACATTCTTATTTACCGCGGCTGGCGCTTCTTTCAGACTTCCTACGATCAGGATGAGAAAGGCACAGTACTTACGGCCTCGCACGATACCATTGGCACTCCCCTCACCTATGCCGGTTATTTTCTGACCATTGCCACCCTGTTTTTATCGCTGTTTATGCCAGGCACTTTTTTCCGCAAACAATTGCGAAAACTCGGCAGCATGGGCACCTTGGTGCTTTTACTGCTCATCCCCCTGTTCGGTTTCAGCAATAAGCCAATTGATGAGAGCAAGGTGATTGACAAGGCACAGGCTCATGAATTTGGTGAAGTGGTGGTGCAGGATTACAAAGGACGCATGAAAACCATGAACACCCTTTCGAGCGAATTCATGCGCAAGTTATATGGAGCAGAGCAGCTCGACGGGCTTAGCAGCGACCAGGTCATCCTGTCGATGATTACCTGGCCCGAATACTGGGCCACCGTGCCCCTTTTAAAAGTTAAAAACAAGGAAGTGGCCAGAGAGCTGCAGATCGATGGCAAACACCTGTCGTTTACGGGCTTGTTCAGCCGCGACGGGAAATACATCATGGCCGGACCGGTTGACAAGGCTTTTCAGACCCCCGAAGCCCAGCGCAGTAAAACCGACCAATCCTTTCTGAAGCTCGACGACAAGGCCAACATTCTGCATGCCTTCCTCACGGGCGATGCCATGGCGCTGTTCCCTATTGAAGGGGCTGAAAACAACAAGTGGTACACTCATCACGATGCGGCACTGCAGGCAAAGGCTTCCGACGATTCGCTTTTTCTGACCCACATCCTACCGCTATATATCGACGCCTTAAAACAAGGCAAAAGCAGCGGCGACTTTAGTCAGGCCGACAGCTACCTCGAAGCCATTAAAAACTATCAGCAAAAGGAAGGATCGGAGGTGGTTTTGTCGCCCTCGCAGATCAAAGCCGAACTGTTCTATAACCGCTCCCACCTGTTCGAGCGGCTCGAAAACAGCTTTGCCCTCACCGGTTTCATCATGCTGCTGCTCTTCTTTATTTTTATCCTCCGGGGGAAAGGCTTTCCGCACCTGATCTTCAATATTTTCTTCGTGTTATCGATCGTACTGCTCTTGTTTACCATCGTCGGCATTGCTTTGCGCTGGTACATTGGCGGCTACATTCCCATCAGCAACTCGTTCGAAGTGATGATTTTTCTCTCGGGGGTGGTATTGCTGGCTGGTTTGCTGGTGAGCCGTAAACAGCCGGTAGCCCTGGCCTTGTCGCTGATACTGGCCTATGCCTTTTTGTTTGTGGCCAGCATGAACAACGGCAATCCCGAAATCGGGAACCTGGTGCCCGTACTCAAATCGTACTGGCTCAGCATCCATGTGGCGGTCATTACTTCGTCGTATGCCCTGTTTGCGCTGGTGATGATGCTGGCACTGCTGAACCTTACACTCTACCTTTTTGCCAGTCCTTCGCGCTTTGAACGCTTACTGGTAAAAACCGGACAACTCAATGCCCTGATCAATGTCATGATGACCATCGGGCTGTACCTGCTCACCATCGGAACCATACTGGGCGGCATTTGGGCCAACGAATCGTGGGGACGCTACTGGGGCTGGGATCCCAAGGAAACATGGGCCCTGATCAGCATCTTCGTGTACGCCTTTGTAGCCCATATGCGCTTCATCCCATCGATGAAAGATGAATTCTGGTTCAATATGGCTTCGTTCTGGGCCTTTGCTTCCATTTTAATGACCTTCTTCGGGGTGAACTATTTTCTGGCCGGACTGCACTCGTATGCCGGGGTTGAAAAAGCCACCATGCCGGGATGGATTTCCTACACAGCCGGAGCTTTTGCTCTTTATACCATCGTTTCGGGAATCAGGTATTTCAAATTAAAAGAGAAAGAATTGTAACTTTGCAGCATGATTCCGTACAACAAAGCGGAATTGCCTGCATCAAATATCAAACGACCGATTATGACTATCATCGAAAACAGTGAACAATTCGACAGCGCCTTGCAGGAACATCCCCTGTTGCTGGCCTACTTTTCGGGGCCCAACTGCAATGTTTGTGCATCGCTGAAACCCAAGATTGAAATGCTGGTCGAGCAACAGTTTCCCACGGTTAAAATTGTGGAAGTAAAAACGGAGCTTTGCCCTGAGTTAAGTGGCCGTTACACCATTTTCAGCATTCCGGCTGTACTGTTCTTTGTTGAAGGACGCGACTACCTGCGCGAGGTACGCAACATCAGCACCAGTGAGCTGGCTGCCAAAATGGATAAGATTGTTTCGATTTACGAAGAATAAACCGTGCCTTAGCACCTTCACCTTAGCATAACAAAACCATGAGTAAAAACTACGATTTCGAACTTGAATTCAAGGTTCGCGACTACGAGTGTGATCTCCAGGGAGTGGTCAACAATTCGGTGTACCAGAATTATCTGGAGCATACACGGCACGAATTTCTGCTGTCGATAGGTCTCGACTTTGCCGATTTGTACGCCCGTGGCATCATGGCCGTGGTGGCACGTATTGAACTGGCCTACAAAACGCCCCTGCGCAGTGGCGATCGTTTTGTGTGTCGTTTGCGCAGCGAACAACAGGGCATCAAATATCTTTTCTATCAGGACATTTTCCGTTTGCCCGACGAAAAGCTTTGTCTGAAGGGGCTGGTAACCACCACTACGCTGGTGAACGGCCGTCTGGCCATTTCGGAGGAGATCAGCGAAGCACTCGCCCGGGCAGGCAAGGAAGCATGATGAAAGTAGCAAGACAAAAAAGTCAGAAGGTCAAAAGGAAAAAGGAAGATGGAAGATGGAAGAAATGGAATCAGGCATTAAGACTTTAGATATTAGACTTTAGATATTAGACATTAGACAAAAAAAGACACAAGACACAAGACAATTTGATATTTTGGGCTTAGGACTTAGTACTTATAAACTCATGCACTAAGGTACTCATGCACTCAGGCACTCAAGAAAAAACCACAATAGACACAATAGAACACAATAGAAATGGGTTGAAAGCGATAGGAAATGGTTGCTCGTTGCTCGTTG
>NZ_JBNPXV010000011.1:0-165800 GCF_050433125.1 Roseimarinus sediminis
ATTGCTTTTAAAAAAGACGCAAATTCCTGTGTCATTCGCGTTCCTTTTGCTACAATCGTCCAATCCCTGCAAACGATCTGGCCGGTATCGATATTTGTCCATCTTCGTCGCTTCACATTTAAATAACATGCTTTGCCCCGCAGAGGAAAATCTTGCACTGTGACTGCGTCATAAAATCCCTTGGATATCAGACGTTGTTTTGAGTATTCTTCGGGAGGAACATTATTTTCTTCGAGATAAATCGTATAATATTCTTTGTTCTTTTCGGTCTTTACAACTGTAAAGTAGTTCAACATGCCATCGGGCAACATTAAACTTATAATTTCATCATAGTTCATACCACAAATTAAAAACTTATCAAGTTACTCCCCAAATTTTTGGCTTGATCCATCTATATCGGATTCACATCGGATATCGACAACAGAAATTATAGGAAACATTTTCCCACCAAGCATCATTTGTTTCAGAAAATCAGTGATAAATAATCTTACCCCTCCGAGTAATTCTATCTTACCCCTCCGAGTAATTTTACCTTAGCAGAACGGATAATTTCATTCTGCCCGATCGGGTAAGATTCTGTTTGCGCCGGGAGCCTGTTCTCGATAATGATTACAGCAACTGTTGTGGTATGATCTTTAATTTTGAAAATCCAGAAAGATAAAGGGTAAGCCATTGAAAGAAGTTCTATTTCTTTCAATTACCAGAAGTACCACCCTATGTTCATTGAAAATGCTCCGTTTCGCACACGCATGTAATTGGTATTTACGAAATTGTTGATATGATTGGAATATTCAAGCTCAAAGAAAAAACGCTTTGCAAAGTCAAATCCTATGCCGCCAACATAATTAAGCATTACTTTGCCAAAATTGGAATATTGTGGATCGTCAAAAACTATTTCACTTCGTTGCAATACCAAAAAATCGAACCGCAAACCACCATACACCCGGTAGTTGGCTTTTTGTACAACGGGAAAATAATAATTGATAAGAAAGTCGGTTGACAGGAAGTAGAATTTTGATTCAAAATTATTACTTGTGTAACCAGCATAACTCTTGTTTGATTCGGAGAAATAAAATGTATATTGATTTCGAAGCCCTTTCAAATGAGTAAAACTGAATCTGGGAGAAAATGAAAATGAAGAACTAATTGGAAAATTTCCTTTTATTCCACCGGTAATATTGTTTTCAATACTTGCTTCCTGTTTGGCAACACTTTTTCCGTATTGCTCCATTTCATAATAGTAGGCCGTCTGCCAGCCGCTGTTGCCTTTAAGGTACAAACCAATTGCATTTTCGATGTTTGGCTGTGCCAAAATACTCCCGTTAAGCACCAAAAAAGTAAGTCCTAAAAAGGTGATCCGTTTCATACTTTCAATTTTATAATTGTTGTTTGCTAGTATGATGTGATTTATAGGAATGGTGGCACTTTTTTCGGGATAAATCAATTCAATGTTTCCTTTCATCTTCAAGGTGTCGAGATGGAGTATGGCGGTTTCGATGCTTTCCATCTCAGAAACTTCAGGTTCCATCCAAACAGTGTCGGTAACAATTATGTATTCATATACAACAATTGTGTCGGGTATTTGTGAAAAAGCACTGCCCGTTAAGAGCAGTGCCGATAGTAAACTATTTAGTTTGATGAAAGGGTTCATTATTCAAATTGGATGTAAATGGTCGAATCGCTGCAAAAGCCGTAATTTGATAGTACACTTACTTCAATTCCTATTTTTGTTTTATCGGGATCGGCCAGTGTAGAATCGTAAATAATGCCAAAATGCTCACCGAAATCTACTCCTTTTACAACAAGCTCTTCAAAATGAATTGTACTATGCGTGGCATAAACCTCAATGTTGGGTTTGAAACTGATAATGATTGGGATTTCCTTGTTCTTTGGAGCGGGGTTTTCTTTAAAACAAAGACTGTCGAAGCGGACTTTCAGGTGATCGATATTCAGATAGCTTTCCGTTTCGAGTATTTTCTCGTCGACACTTTGTGCGATTTCATTTACCAGATGGGCAAGTTCATCGTTGGTATAAATTTGCACATACAGGTTGTTCCGGATAAATTCCTGCCCTTGCTTGTAAGAGCAGTTTCCCACTACTGCAGGGTTGTCGATTTGCCTGTCATAGCTGTTTCTTTCGTTCGAAAAGCCATTCTTGTTTGAGATAAAAAAATCGTATGCTTCATTGCTGCTTTCAAATACCCGTACTTGTACATGGCAATAACCCGAATCACTACTCCACCGATACCCGTAATATGCTCTGTTCTCGATGATACTGGCATCAAAATAATCAAACTGGATTTCACCCATTTTCTCAAGCGCAGGAAGATCTGCATGCGATAGATCAATTCGCGGTCTGATCAGCTCGATTTCGTCAGGTTCTTTATTACAGGCCGAAAACACAACAAGTACCCAAAGTACACATAATAGGTTTTTAAAGCTCATGGTATTAGTTCGTCAGTGTGTTATTTACCAATTTCAATTTCCACCAAATTTTCATTGTTGCCCAGCCATATGCGGCCATCGTCGAGCAAGGTTTCATCAATGGTTTTAAATTCAACTCCCAATCCGGGATATTTGTAATAGACTGAATAAGAACCGGGTTCAATGAATCCCCTGAAAGTATATTCTTTCTCATACTGGTAGGTTTCACCAGCCTTTAACAGCAACAGCTTATCGATATCGTAATAGCTATCGTACTTATAAACCCGGCTAAGATCATTTATTGAATTCCATGACCTTTCTTTCTTGCTGTCAATCAAGGTAATCCTCCACTTGTTGTCGTACAGGCCATTGTCGGTTAAAACATTGGGATTGAGAACGTAATAATTCCAGTCGTCGTTGTTGTGTAGTAAAAAACGGACATTGAGTACCGAATCGTTCTTCAGAACAAGGTTTTCGATGGTAAGCGACAGTCCTTTTTTGAGTTGGCCATTTTGCTTCAGTGCATCAATGAGCTGTGGGCTGTTTCGCGGATCATGAACAAGCGGGTCGCCCATGTACCAACACTGCGATCGTTCAAGTTTGACTACAAAGTCAGCCATGTCGAGCCGGTTGTAAATCAGCAGGGAATCGGTATACGGACCATCGCAGGGCTTACAATCATTGAACATGCCCTCAAAAATAATAGCTCCGTTGTATACTATCCAATACTTTGTATAATTAATCTGTTCCAGTTCCGCCTCAACCGACTTATTCAGATAAAACTGTCGTGACGAACTGTCGTACCAGGCAATATCGTCCGATGCTATCAACAGGTGATCACCAATGACGATGTTGATTCCATCGCCGGCCCGAAGCCTGGGTTCAAGCGCATCGTTGGAGCACGACAGCATGAAAAGCCCCAATAAAACAGCGGTAAATGCTAAAGTTCCTATTCGAATCTGCTTCATGTCCACTTCTTTTAAAACACATAATTAATTCCCAAAGATGCTCCAATGGTTTTGAAATAATAATCGTTATTGCCCAGCACAAGCCCCTCGGGGATGTTTAAGCTGTTGTAAATGCTGTTGACTGATTTTGCAAATTTCGCACTTACGCTTAAATGACTCTTGATGCGGCAAGTTACCCCCCCCTGAAAGGCAATCAGATTAAATCGGGTCTTTATCTGATGATGCCAGGTACTGGTTCCTATTACCCGATGGCTATTTAAAAACTCCATATGACTCAACTCAAATCCGGCAAAGGGCTGCCAGTTTCCCAGCTTCACATTAAATTTTAAAGGCAGCGAAACCTGAAGATAGTTGAGTGTAAAGAGCCCGGTATTCAATTCATCGAGCAATATGCGGGTATATATTTTGGCATAATCGTATTCAATAGCAGGCAGGGTTTCATCGATTTCCTTCAGCTGTTTGTACTCCGAAGGAGGTGACATGAAGGCTGCCTTAAGTCCTGTTGAAATACTCACCCGGCTTCTGCTAAAGTTGAATTGTCGTTCAACCCCCAAATAGGCCCCGCTCCACATCGGGTTGCCTATGGTGCTTGTATGGTGTTGTAACCACATACCCTCAGCGCCTGCCTTCAGGTTCCATTTCTGTTGAGCATAAATTGTTGTGTTCATACTGAGTAATAAAAAAGTAATCCATCCTGTTTTGCTCATCTTTTCATTCTTGAGATTGTTTTCCTTAATGATGTTCATTTTGGAAAGGGTGGCACTTTCTTCATTAAAAAATATTTCAGGAGGTGTTTTCGAATACATCGTGTCAGATAGAATTATTTTTTCTGCTGATAAGTTTTCAGGCAATGGAGATTCTATCCAAACCGTGTCTGTAACATGAATGTATTCATAAACCACCAGCGTATCGGGGGTTTGTGAAAATGCACTGCCCGTTAGGAGCAGTGCAATGATTAGCTTGACAGGTTTAGAGAAAAGGATCATTATTCATGGTCGCCTTGCGGCATTAAATAAAATCTTAAACTAAGAGAATGGCTTGCCGAGGAATACAAATTGGTGCTTAAACGCTTGTTTGCTGCGGCAAAACTGCCTGAATAGGCCTTTACTGTTAAGGAAAACTTTGGTTTAATCAGGTATTCAAAGCCCAGTGTCCAACCGCTTTCATTCCATTGGTAGGCCGGGAGCATCAATTCATAATCTTCCTCCAGGAGCGCCCTTTTAAACTCAATGCCACCAAAAAGAATCCATTTGCCGCTATGATAATGGAGCAAAAACGGAAAGGATACATTGTATTCAATTCTTGTATCCATGGTGTCGAGGTCGACAAGCGAACTGCTGGTAAAACTACTTGTGCTTGAATAGGGTTTCCCCCTTGACTGAATTCCGGCCGAGAACGACCAATGGTCTGAATGAAGCGGAAATCTAAGTTCGATCCCATATCGGTTAAGCAATGACATGCCTGTGACCCCATAAGGGTTAGGTTTAACAGCCGCCCAGGAATAGCCAATGCTGAGACTGACCAAGGGCTTTGAAAGCAGGCTTTTCTTTGCATCTACCTCTTCTTCTGCAGGAAGCACATTCGGGGCAAGGTTGTCTGTGCTCCGGTTTTCGTTCTTCACCGATACAGAAATTCCCGGCTTCATTGCATGTTCTGAAGCGACCAACTTCAAACTACTTTGGGCATTGGCCATGAGCTGTTCCATCTCTGGTTCAAGCCACACCGTATCGGTAACATACTGGTATTCATACACCACCAGTGTGTCGGATTGTGCCGGCAATTGCAGATTTAAAGTCAATAAGAGCAGCAAAAGAATTTTAGTTTGCAGGTTTTTCAATTCGGATGGTATCATGGATTACAATAGTTTTTTTGATAATTACTGCTTCTGCATTGGCCGGCTTTCGCTCTTCTTTCTTTTCTTCCTGAGTTGCCTCTTCGACAAGTAGCTCAAGCACTCCGCCTGAAAGGGTGTCGGGTTCATTGGTTTTTACTGTATCGGGAAGAGCGGAAAAAACGGCTGGCTGTGGACTAGTTTGCACCGATTCGTTCTCACGCTTACCGAAAGCCAGCCAACAGCTTGCGGCCATCAGTGTGGCAGCCGAGCCGTAAAGAACTGCCTTGCCGCCAAGAGTCGCTGTCCATTTTATGGCATTTTGCGTTGTGGCATTTTGCACAAAGGCAGGGATTGCGGTACTCATTTCGAAACCTTTAAGCCCTCGTCTGAAAATGCGATCAACGGGGCGGCCGGGTAATAACAAAAGCAAAAACCACGCTATATTGCGTCGCTGAATCAGCGACTGCTGCTCCAGCGCCCTGGCATAAAGCAGCTCCTGTGCCTTCTTGCGGGCCCTGCTCAGATGCGACTTTGATGTACCCACGCTAATACTCAGCATTTGAGCAATTTGTTCGTGTTTGTATCCTTCAATCACATAAAGATTGAACACCGTTTTATGATGCAGCGGAAGGTGATCGATTACCGAAAGAAGTTCACCCGCTGTAAACGATGCCTGCTCGATGGCAGCCCTTATCTTATTTCGCGCCTGTTCCATTGTTGTTTCGTGTACAGTTTGATCAAGCTTTTCGTCGAGCCACATGACATGTTGCTTTTGACGCAGGTGAAGCAAAGCCTTGTTAAGGGCAATCTTACGGATCCATCCTTCAATACTTCCATGGTTACGAAAAGTATCGGCTTTGTTAATTGCCGTGATAAACGTTTCATGAAGCAAATCTTCGGCAAGACTTTCATCTCCAACATACCTTCGGCATAAGCCTTTCAGGGCCGGAGCATTTTCCCGGTAGAGTTTTTCCCAATTTATCGTCTTCAAAATAATCTGGTTTTGCTTGGTCAACCAACATAAGGATGCAGAAGAATAGAAAGGTTGCACCCAGATGGCATTTTTTTTCGAAAACATGCAATTTAAAACATGCAGGTAAACAAACAGGCAAACAAAGGTAAACAAAGCCTGTTTATATAGTTAAACATATATCAATGAAAATAAACAAAAAAGTAATCGTTGTAAGTGGAGCTGGCAGTGGAATGGGCCGTGAACTGGTCATTCAGCTGGTATTAAAAGGTGCCAAAGTCGCCATGGCAGACCTCAATGAAAAGGGTTTAAAGGAAACCGAAACAATGGCGGGAGCAGGCAAGGTATCGCTTCATACCCTTAACATTGCCGACCGGAAAGCTGTTGAACAACTACCCGAAGCTGTAATTGCTCACCATGGTGCGGTCGATGGAATCATCAACAACGCAGGCATCATCCAACCTTTTACCGACATGAACGATTTGGACTATGAGATCATTGAACGAATTATCAATGTCAACCTGTATGGGACCATTTACATGACAAAAGCCTTTCTGCCCCACCTGCTCAAACGACCGGAAGCACATATTGCGAATGTTTCGAGCATGGGCGGATTTATTCCCTTTCCAGGACAAACAATGTACAGCGCCTCAAAGGCTGCTGTGAAAATTTTAACCGAAGGATTGTATTCCGAACTCAAAGAAAGCAATGTTGGTGTGACCATCATTCACCCCGGGGCCATCAATACCAATATTATGTTGAATTCGGGACTGACAAGCCCCGAAGCTGAAAAAGATGCCAAAGAAAGCGCAAGCCATAAAACCCTGGCAGCAGACAAAGCAGCCTCCATCATGATCGATGCCATTGAAAAAAATAAATTCAGGGTGATGGTTGGAAAAGATGCCCGAATGCTCGATTGGCTGTACCGTTTCCATCCTAAGATGGCAGTCAACCTAATTGTGAAACAAATGAGTAAAATGAAACACTGAACAGTCAAAAAGCAGTTTAACATCTGACGCTGGCACAAAATACGATCGTTCGCTCCCAAGCGCTTATCTACTTTTAGAAGTCGTGATGCTGCACTGGATTTTGCATTAAATTATGCATCTTTGGATAAAATACGGTACCTGGGTCTCAACGGGCTCTCATGCACTTTTAAAACTTACTACGATGATAAGTCCACGATTAATCCTTCTTAGCGCTCTTCTTGTTCTGTTCGGATTCGCTGCATTTTCACAAATTGGAACCCGTTTCCCGTCGGAGCGAAAAGTTATTACTGACCCGGTAACCGGAGCCAAACTGGTATTTCTAACCAGTACACCGGCCGGCGATCACAAAATTTATCAAACCCACAACCAATGGACCTCCGATGGCGAATGGCTTATTTTCCGGTCGAAGCGGGTGGAAGGTGAAGCCATGGCGGTACATGAGAAAACAGGTACATTGGTGCAAGTAAGCGAAGGGGGCTACACCGGCATGCTCAACGTAGCCCGAAATTCGATGATGCTGTACTTTATGCGCAGGGTTGAAAATGAAAAAGATGCCATACAAATTGTAGAGGTCAATCTCGAAAAACTTTTTGCCGATAGCGAAGCCGGAAAATTAAAGGGAGTAGACGCCTACGAACGCATTTGTGGCACGATACCGCCCGAATGGGGTGCAGGGGGCGACCTGGCGCTCGACGGCGGAGAGGAATGGGCATGGTTTCGTACCGGACGCGATATGGCCATAAAGAACCTGCCCGAAGGGCTTGAGCCTGAAAAAGACTTTGGCCCACGCAACATGGGTGCAGGCCCGGGAGGAATCGGCGGCATTAACATCCATACCGGAGAGATAAAATATGTGGTTTCGGTACCTTTTCAGGTTGGCCATATCCAAAGCAATCCCTGGATACCCGGGCAAATTGTATTTTGCTGGGAAACCGGGGGAAAATCACCTCAACGAACCTGGATCGTGAACGCTGACGGAACCGGCTTACGCCCCTTGTATCCCGAGGCCGAATACGAATGGGTAACCCACGAGGCTGTTATCAGCAACGATGAAGTAGCCTTTGCCATTATGGGGCATCGCCCCATTCCTGAAACCGAAGCCGACACCATCAAAGGCACCGGGGTGAAAGGTGCGAACCCCGGACAGGAAGCTGCCTGGGGACCTTCGGGCACACGCGAAAAACCAACAGGGCTGGGCATTGTAAACATCAACACCCGCGAAATGCACATCGCCGGACAGATACCCTACGGAAGCGGGTTCTGGCACGTAAGCGGCTCGCCCGACAAACGTTTTGTGGTCGGCGATAACTTTAAGCGCGATATTTACCTGATCGACCGGCGCAACAACGAAATGATGTTGCTTTCGACTGGTCATAAGCGCACTGCTGCCGACCATCCGCACCCCACGTTCAGCCCCGATGGAACACGCATACAAATTCAGTCGGCCATGTTGTCGGACGACGACAGATCGATGAACATTTGCATCATTCATGTACCCGACGAATGGCTCGAACGTTGAAAACAATGAACATAAACCGCTGATGAAACGATTTTTACCCTTACTGATATTTTTATTGTTAGTTCACTATGCAGCAATTTCGCAACAAGCTCCTGTGTTTGGCAAATTACGACTTCTTCTTTCCCTTAATTGCATATGTGCATTTTACAAGGCTGCCTTTTTCATCCAGGTTTCAGAGAAAGCAACGATCAGCTCAGCCGCATTTTCAATTCCCACAACAGAGGTATTGACACACAGATGGTACGAGGCAGCAGCACCCCATTGCTTGTTACTGAAATAATTATAATAGGATGAACGTCGTTTGTCTTCTTTTTCAATGTAGGCCAAAGCTTCTTTGTCACTGAGCTGATGCAAGGCTACAATGCGTGCAATACGATCATTCTTATTGGCTGTAACAAAAACATTGAGACACAAGGGCTGATCTTTCAATACATAATCGGCACAACGGCCAACAAAGAGCGAGGCTTCCAGCCTTGCTTGTTCCCTGATTACATCGCTTTGAATCTGAAACAGTCCTTCGTTGCTCAGCAAATAACCCGAGTACACTTCGTTGAAGAGGGAATTACGCATTCCGAACATACCTCCAAAAATGCTGTGCCCCGACTTTTCATCGGCCTTTTCAAACACGTCCCTTCCCAAACCGCTTTGCATCGAGGCCAGTTGGATCAACTCCTTGTCGAAGAAAGCCATGCCCAGCTTCTGTGCAACAAGTTGACCGGTAAGATGGCCGCCACTTCCGGGCATTCTGCCCAGTGTAATGATAGGATGATATTTCATAAGTAACTGAATTGCTTCAAATTTACTGTTTATTTTTTGTTTGCTGATAATAGCGATAAAGCATCACGGCCGAAATTATCGCTGAAAGCAGATCGGACACAGGCATACTGTACCACACCCCTTTTACCCCGAAGAACAAAGGCAGAAATAACAAAGCGGGCAAAAGGAAAAGTACCTGTCTCGAAAGTGACATAAAGATGGCTTTTCGCGGCATACCAATACTTTGAAAGAAACTCGAAGTGACCATCTGAAAACCAATAATCGGGAAGAACATCATCACAATGCGCAAGCCAGGCACGGCAATATCGATCAACTGCTGATCGCTTGTAAAAATCGATGCCACTGTATGTGGAAACAACTCACCAATGGTGAAACCAAGTAAAACAGTTCCTGTGCCCAAAATAATGGTGAATTTAAGCACCCTGTTCACCCGTTCGAAATTCCGTGCTCCGTAATTATAGCCTGCAATGGGCTGCATTCCCTGGGTTAAGCCCAACACAATCATTGGGAAGAAAATAACCACCCGGTTGATAATTCCATAAGCCCCCACAGTCAGATCGCCTCCGTATTTGACCAGTTGCTGATTCACGATGATGACAATGGCCGACATGGCTGTGTTCATCAAAAAGGGAGCCATCCCAATTGAAAGCGAATCTTTTACAATTCTGGTCTTCAGCCGCATGGCACTCCATTGGATGTGGATAAAACTGTCGCGCTTGCTAAACATTTTAATCTGCCACACCAGCATTAGTGCCTGGGCGATTACAGTCGCAAATGCTGAGCCTTTGATTCCCCAATCGAAAACGAAAATAAACAACCAGGTGAGAAGAATATTGATTACCACCGAAGCCAGGGTCGTATACATCGAGAAACGGGGTTTTCCAATTGCACGCAACATGGCATTCAATCCCAGATACATGTGGGTAATTACATTCCCCAGCGTAATAATTACCATGTAATCGCGTGCATATCCTATGGTAACGCTGCTTGCACCAAAAAAATACAGAATGGGATCGAGAAAAAGGAGAATCAGAATGGAGTACACAGTGCCCATTAAAAGATTCAGCACAAAAACGTTACCCAAAATATGATTGGCAGTTGTATAATCTTTTTGCCCCAGTCTCAACGACATCAGGGTAGCAGCTCCCACACCAATGAGCGAGCCAATGGCGGCTGCCAGGTTAATCAGCGGAAAAGTAATGGCCAGACCGGAAATGGCCAGTGCACCAACGCCCTGACCGATAAAAATACTGTCGGTAATATTGTAAAGCGAAGCGGCCGTCATGGCAATCACCGAAGGAATGGCATATTGCAACAAGAGCTTCCACACATTGTCGGTACCCAAAGCAAGGGTTGAATTTTTTTGATCCATTGTTTCTATATAAAAAGCAAGCGCCAGGGTCGGATGCAAACTAAAAGCCTGGAGACACAAAGAAATACAGTCAGGTAGTGTGTTAAAAGCAGGTGCAAAGTTAGTATTTCCTTTCTATCGGTGTCTACTACACGATCGAAAATCAAACATTCAAGTAAAAACATTGCGAAAAAAATACCTGCAAAATGTAACAAATCAACTTTAACCCTACTAAATGACAAAAGTAGTACAATGAAAGTGAACAAGGAAGAACAGTTCAAACAAATCATTGAAGATAACGGCGACCGGATCATGCGTATTTGCCGTTACTACAATCCCAACAGTGAAGATCAGAAGGACATGTATCAGGAAATTCTGATCAACATATGGAAAAGCCTCGATCATTTCAGAGGCGACTCGAAAATAAGCACCTGGGTGTACCGTGTGGCGGTAAATACTTCGTTGAGCTACACAGGAAAGGTATTCCGTCAGATGAAAATGACCGTCAGTCGTGAACTTGAAAACCTGCATGTACTCCTGGAAGATGAGCTGCTGCTGAAACAACAACTCGAAAACGATCTCGAAGCACTGCAAACACAGCTAAACTTGTTGTCGGTAATCGACAAAGCCCTGATATCGCTGGTACTCGAAGGATTATCGACCCGCGAAATTGCCAATGTAATCGGATTGACCGAAAGCAATGTAAGGGTTAAAATTCACCGGATTAAAGAAGAACTACGCGAAAAGCTTTCTGAAACCAGGACGAAAAATAAGATTGATGAACCTGTTAAACAAATCCAGAATGACTAAAGAATATAGAAATATCGATCCATCGACCAATATGCCAGGCTTTATCAACAGCCTTAGAAAAGAAGATGAACGCAACCGCAAAATGACCCGTAATTTACAGTGGGTAATGTGGGTACTGGCACCTGTCTATCTTCTCCTTTTTGCACTTCCACAGAATAATACCCTGTATGAAAAAGCCGGAGGCCTCGCCTATGCTGTATCGTTTACCCTGTTTGGCTTCATTATGAAATGGCTCAATAAGGAATACCGCATGGTCGACTATGGACTTCCCACCGTACAGATGCTTAACCAGGTTGCCAGGCGTTACAAGTTATTTCAGCGGAAAATCTTACTGGTTATTCCACCTATGTTGATCCTTGAACTGGCGATGATACTCATATTGTACAAACCCGAAATTCCGGGACATCTGCTGAGAATCACCCTGATTACCCAGGCACTGATACTTCCATCGGCCGGCATTGGCTTTTTCATCGGGAGCATGATCTGGAGAAAAAGGCAGAAGCCCTTACGCGACGCGGCACTTAAAATGCTTAACGACTTAAAACATTAAAACTGAATGGCATGAATAACTTTTTTAGAAATCTTGGTTTTAGCGGAATTTTCATTTTCGTACTGGTGAGAATTATCGAACATTTCTTACCCGGCATCATTGCCGATTTCATGAGAGGATTTCTTGAAGGATTTTCTTTCACCTTTGTCATCGTTTTTCTTACTTTTAGCGCCATACAATTTTACAAAAAAAAAACTGGCGTGCACACCAGAAACGAACATGGAAGGTAACATCCGTAAAAATATCAGTTCGGGCAGCAGGGTGCTGATCGTACTTAAAGCCGATCAGCGCAGTGGACAACTCACTGAAGGCATCGTGAAAGATATTCTGACCAACTCGCCCCAACACCCGCATGGCATTAAGGTACGACTGGAGGACGGACAAGTTGGCCGGGTAAAAAAAATAATCGAATGAAGCACGATAAACCAGCTTCGTTTAAACCGGCTAATACAACCATTCTGAATGTTGATCGCGACGAGGAGCTTATGAAGTATTTGCTCATCAGCCTGAAAGGAAAATCGCGTAACAACATAAAAAGCCTTTTGTCGCATCAGCAGATTTTAGTTAACAAGCAACAGATCAGCCAGTTTAATCATCACCTTAAAGCTGGCGATCAAATCACCATCTCCAATCAACGGACGCAGGAACTGCCACGTGCTTCTAAACAATTTTCAATAATTTTTGAAGACGAACACCTGATCATTGTAGATAAACAAGCCGGCATTCTGAGTATGGGCACACAAGGAGAAAGGGAACATACCGTTTACTTTCAGCTAAGCCAGCATGTAAAACAGCAGAACCGGGCAAATAAAATATTCATCGTACATCGGCTCGACCGCGAAACATCGGGAGTTATGGTGTTTGCCAAAAGCCAGAAAGTAAAGCAACTGCTTCAGGAAAACTGGAACCAGGTGCTTGCTGAACGGAGCTATATCGCTGTAGTTGAAGGTGTGTTTGAAAAAGAACACGGAAGCATCCGCTCGTACCTGCACGAGAACAAGTCGATGAAGGTTTATTCAGGCCAGAAAGCCAAAGACGGAAAACTGGCCATTACTCATTTTAAGGTAATCAAACGTTCATCAACGCATACCCTGATCGAACTGCATCTCGAAACGGGGCGTAAAAATCAGATCAGGGTTCACATGCAGGATGCCGGGCACAGTATCATCAACGACAAGAAGTACGGTGCACAAACCAACCCAATCGGGCGACTTGGACTTCATGCCCGTGTACTTTCAATAAAACATCCGCTGACAGGCAAATTGCTCCGATTTCAAACACCCATACCTCCTTCTTTCTTAAAATTGTTTTAAGAAATTCACTGGTTTGACCGTCACATTTTCATTGCATTCTTTCTGCTTTTCCGCTTCATTTTAAAAATAGCTGTGATGCTGGCTCATTAAGTGTGATGCTGTGTGTGGTTTGAATTGATTATTTTTAGATTTTTAAAGCACCATGATGAGCAAACAATTTGAGCACCTGTACCTGCAACTGGCAGCATACTATCAGGAACGTATTGCTGGCGGGCATTACCAGCCGGGCGAACAGATCGATTCCATCAACCGGATTGTATCACGGCATGGAGTATCGCGCGACACGGCCAAACTGGTATTGCAGCAGCTTAACCGCGAAGGCTGGGCCACCACCATTGCCGGTCGGGGAACTTTTGCCACACCTCAACGGGAAATTAAAAAAGCCTGGGCAGTAATCATTCCGCTGTATTCGTCGAACATGGAGCAATTGCTGAGCAACCTGCACAGCGAAGCACTTGCAGTACAGCGCGACTTCAGTTATTACCTGCATTACAATCAGCCCGAAGAAGAACAACGGCTCGTCAGGCAACTGATTCACGAAGGCTATGAAAGCATTATGGTGGTTCCCAATTACGACGAAACGCTCACCACCGGCTTTTATTCCCGCCTGATTACCGGCCGAACCCGCTTAATCCTGCTCGACAACACGATGACGCAAAGCACTTTTAACTGTGTAATACAAAGCTACGAACTGGGCATCAAAAGGGCGCTCGAATACTTCCAGCAGCAGGGAAAGAGCAACATTCTGCTGGTAAAAAACGAACAGTGGAAAGGCAGGAACCTCTTGCATGAATACATCGAAAACAGCTTGTATGTTCATGCAACAAACAGGCAGTTTCAGAACATCAGTACGGCCACTGTAATGGAAATCGATGCTGCTTATTGCCGAGAACATGGTATTGATGCCATTATTTGTAACAACGATCATCATGCGGCAACACTGGTTGGTAAGCTCGCTTCCGAAGGAATGGTCCTTCCCGGTGAACTGTCGCTAATCAATTACGGAAATACTTCACTCACCCGCTATTTTACACCGGCCATAACCGCCATCGACTGTAAATACGAACAACTGGCAGCCAGGGCCGCAGCACTCACAGTGAAGATTCAGAAAAATCAAATCACAGAACAACACATCATTCAACCTGAATTAATCATCAGAAAAACCTGAAACATTAAATAAAATCAACGATGCAAGGAAAAGAGTTAATAAATAAAGCATTTCAACGTCAGCATGTCGAACGCATCCCCTGGGTACCCTTTGTAGGTTGCCACGCTGCGCAGCTCACCGGTAAAAAGGCCGGTGAATATCTTCAATCGGCAACGCTGATGCTCAAGGGAGTCAACAAAGCCGTTGAATTATATCAGCCCGATGGCATACCGGTGGCTTTCGACCTGCAAATTGAAGCCGAAGCCATGGGTTGCCGGCTGCACTGGGCCGATGACAATCCGCCCTCGGTTATATCGCATCCACTTTCGGAAGGCATTGCACTGAGTGAGCTAAAGCTTCCTGATGCCAACGATGGCCGCATTCCGGTCGTACTTGAAACCGCCCGACTGCTGCGTGAAAAGCATCCCGAACTGGCCCTTTACGGTCTGATAACCGGACCGTTTACACTGGCGCTCCATTTGCTGGGAACCGATATATTCATGAAAATGTTTGAAGACCCCGACTATGTGCATCAGCTAATGAACTTCACCAGCGATGTTGCTGCTAAAATGGCCGAACAATACATCGAATCGGGCTGCGATGTTATTGCCGTAGTCGATCCCATGATCAGCCAGATCGATCCTGATTCGTTTTCCACCTTTATACAGGAGCCCAGTACCCGCGTATTCAAACACATCCGTGAAGCCGGAGCGCTGAGTTCTTATTTTGTGTGCGGCAATGCCACCCAGAATATCGAGGTGATGTGCCAGTGCAAGCCCGACAATATATCGATTGATGAAAATATCGATCTCACTTATGTAAAAGAGATGGCTGAAAAATACCAGCTCAGTTTTGGCGGTAACATGCGCCTGACAGTGGTATTGTTGATGGGAAGTACCGAAGATGCTCAGCGGGAAGCACTCGAATGTATGGACCTTGGCGGAAAAGAAGGCTTTGTTCTGGCGCCTGGCTGCGACCTTCCCATGGCCACACCCTCTGAGAACCTGAAAGCCGTAAGCCGGTTAAATCACGATGAGCTACTTCAAGGTGAATTAAGAGCCAGCACAGCCACCATCCACGAAGTGGAACAACTTGACCTGAGCTCCCACTGGTCCGATGAGCAGGTGATTGTTGACGTGATTACCCTCGACTCATCATCATGCGCGCCCTGTCAGTACATGGTCGATGCCGTTGAACGTGCCGCCCGAAGGTTCAACGGAAAGGTTCAGTTTAAAGAACACCGTATTAAAGATGCCGAAGGAGTGCAGATGATGTTCACCCTGGGAGTGCGAAATCTGCCGACCATTGTGATGGACGGAAACATCGAGTTCATCTCACAAATCCCTCCTATTCATACCATTGAGGAACGAATTGAGCATTATCTGAGCAAAAAGAAAAATTAAACAATGAAGGCCGGCACAGGTCTGCCGGCCTTCTATTAACACGGGACGAATATGATTCCCTTTTATCTCATTACCGGCTTCCTGGGAAGTGGAAAAACTACTTTTCTGAAACACCTCCTGAGTACGCTTGGAGAGCGGCACCGTATTGCCATCATCCAGAATGAATTTGCCCCGACGGGCATTGACGGGAAGCTGCTACAAGAAAATTCTCCCGACTTTCAGCTTGTTGAAATAAATAACGGCTCGGTTTTTTGTGCCTGCCAGCTCAGCAATTTCGAAGCAACACTGCTCAGGCTGCTTGAACACTACCGACCCGAATTGGTCTTTCTGGAGGCTTCGGGCCTGGCCGACCCGATTAACATGGCCGAAATTTTGCAAAGTCCTTCACTTGTTTCGCAAATGCAATTGCGGCATATTTTCTGCCTTGCCGATGGCGAAAATTATTTCAAGGGATTAAAACTGATTACCCGCTTTCAGCATCAGCTGATGATTGCCGATACAGTGATCATTAACAAAAGCGACCTGGTTACGCCGCAGAACATGGCTGCCATCGAGGAAGCCATTTCATCCAAAAATCCCTTTGCAAAGATTGTTCAGACCCGTTTTGGCATCTTCGATTTTGAGCCCGAAAGTCAACCCGTCAGGAAATATGTTTCCATTGGACAAGCTTCGGGAGGCAGGCCACCCTTGCAGGTAAGTGTACTGAGAAACAATGTCCGCTTTTCGATGCCGGAACTGGAAATACTTTTTCAGGAAATAGCAGCACAAAGTATCCGCGCCAAGGGCATTTTTCACCTGACAACAGGAGAAACCGTATCGGCGCAAAGTGTTTTTGAAAATATTGAAATGAAGGAAATTGAAGTCGCACCCGGCCCCAATGAATTGATTGTATTTGGCGGCTTCACCCCAAGGGAATTAAAAGAACTGGCAGAAAGAACTGTCAGCTTAAGAAAAGGGAAAAGCTAAGCTACCTACTCTTCCGTTATTGCAATAAGAAAAGGGCTGCTCCCGGCAGCCCCTTCCAACTTTTTTTCATATTGAATTCCACAAAAGGTGCATTTAGTCGGCATAAGCCGGATTTTGAGGATATTCGCCCGAGTCGAGTGCAATGGCTCCCAGCGGAATAGGTCTCAATATTTTATAGGTTCCGTTATTCCCAAGAAAAGGATCGGTACCTGAATTGTACAGCGAACGGATATCGGGGTTGTGTATTTTCGTACGTTCCATGAGTTTTCCAGTACGTTTCAGGTCAAACCAGCGGTGACCTTCACCTGCCAGCTCACGGGCTCTTTCGTCAAGCAGAAAATCGAGATCCAAAGCCGCAGCTTCAATCTCCATGTCGGTCTGATGACCGTCCATTGCAGCCCTGCGACGCACCGCATTCACCAGTTCCAGGGCCCGGTTCACATTACCCAATTGCCAATATGCCTCAGCTGCATTCAGGTAAGTTTCACCCACTCGACATAAAAACAAATCGTGTGTATACCGTTTGTCATCGGTCTGTAAACGGTCAAATTTCTTCAGTGGAGGAAAGCTCGCCTGGTTATTGCCATCCCACCAGCTCTCGCCCATGGGAACAATCACAGCATTTTCACGAAAACGCCGGCGCTCCTTTACCCAGTTGTCAACATTGGCAATTTCCTCATCCGTTCGCGGGAAATAGTAGGCAATGTCGGAAGTATAGGTCGCCAGTACCGCATTGTAAAAAGGATTGGTGAGAATGTTCCAGAAAGTACCCTCAAAACGGGAATCATAGTCGTCGTAAACTCGGTAGAGATACTCGGTAGGATGCAGTAAATTTTTCTTCGACACGCCTTCGCCTGCTCCCTGAATGAGTGGTCCCCAGGGATAGTCCCAGTTATGAGCCCCGCCATTCATTAACGATACTTCGTCGTACTGAATAGAGAACAAAACTTCGCTGTTATTGTCGTTCATGTACTTGAAGATGTCGGCATAATTTGGATATAAGTTGCGACGTGCCAACACTTTCTCGGCCGCATCAGCTGCCATTTGAAAATCATTCTCCTGTCCATATTCTTCATAGGCACGGGTAAGGTAAACTTTCGACAGGATATGGTTAAGCGCATCGAGTGTTACTCTTCCAAAATCTTCCTGGCTTTCAGGAACCAATAATGCTGCCTCTTCGAGTTCAGCAATAATGAAGTCATACACTTCGGAAGCAGCATTCCGCTCAAAATGTGTAATGGGTTCCGATACCATATTCTCTACCAGGGTTACGTCGCCAAAGGTCTGAACCAATAAGAAATAATAATAGGCCCTCAGGAACTTGACCTCGCCCAACCGGGACTCAAGACTTACACTTTCTTCGGTCACGCCGTTATAATAAACTGCTGTATTACACACCTGAATACTCTGGTAAAGCTTTTCAAAGAAAGACGATACATGAGGAGATCCGGGGGTTAATGACAAATAAGTAGTTAATGCCAGTGGGGCATCCTGATGAGCACCGAAAAACAGGTCGGTGCCGGCACAATACATATAGGGTGTACCTCCATAAACATCACGAAGCGTAGCATAAGCAGAATTCACAAGGGCTTCATAGCCATTCTTTGTAACATAGAAGTTCTCGGCAGTTGCACTGCTCTTATTTTCTTCAACCAGAAAGTCGGCACAACTGTTCAGGAGGAGAAAAAAAGCGATTGAGATATAAATCAGTTTCTTCATAATTCTTAGAAAGTTAAGTTAACACCAAATTGATAAACGGTAAAAGAGTTAGAATTTTGGTTCTCTCCCGAAATGGAAGCTCCGGCCCATTCCGGGTCAAATCCTTCATATTTGGTCCAAACATACGGATTAACAACATTCACATAAAAGCGACAACGGTTGATACCAGCCTTTTTAATCCATTCGGAAGGCAGTGTATAACCCAATGCGATGTTTTGCAGTCGAACAAACGAGGCATCCTTGTTGAAACCGGGATAACCATAATCTTCGGCATCTTCGCCCCAGTAATCGCCCTGATAGGTTGGTTGGGGATATTCGTTGGTGTAACGGGCTTCGGTATACGGATTCTCGCGCATATAATAGGGAACGTCGAGAATTTGCTTGCTGTTAAAATCGGTAAACTCACGATGGAAAGGACTGTAGATAAACACACCTTGCTTGGTGTAAATAGTGGCCGACAAATCCCAACCCTTGTATTTAAAGCGGGTCGACAAGCTACCTGTCCAGTCGGGAATAGGAGAACCCAGAATCTTCATATCATGATCGATATCGATTTTACCATCGTTGTTCTGGTCTTTTACTTTGGCAGTGCCTTCCATTTCCTGCAATTGATCGGCTGCCAGTTCATCCTTTTGCCATACACCATCAAATTCCATGGCATACACCACATCGACGGGTTGACCAATGAACCATCGATTGGCTACGTCATCTTCTTTTTTTCCGTATAATTCGATAATTTCATTGTTATTTTTCGCAAAGGTGAAATTGGTTTCCCACCAGAAATCCTTACGTTGAATATTAATGGTACGCAATTGTAATTCGATCCCCTGGTTCTTAAGCGATCCCACATTGTCCATCATGCTGGCCCAACCAGTTGGAATGGCCAGTTTGCGCTCCATCAGTAGGTTCAGCGATAGCTTATCATAAAGGTTCAGCTCTCCTGAAACCCGATTGTCCCAGAAACCAAAATCAAGCCCCAGGTTCCACTCGCGGGTACGTTCCCAGGTTAATTCCTTATTGGCAATGGCACTTGGACGAAAACCGTTTGCTATCTCACCATCCCAGTCGTAATAAGTTTGAGTACTTACAGCGAACTGCGTTTCGTAAGCATTGATGTTGTTATTACCGGTATAACCATAGCTCAAGCGCAGCTTCATGTTATCGACCGCTTCAAGTCCCTTCATAAAGTCCTCTTCACTAAGGCGCCATGCCACAGCTGCCGAGGGGAAAAAAGCCCATTTGTGTCCTTCGGCCAGTTTCGACGAACCATCCCAGCGTACCGATCCGGTAAACATGTATTTATCGGCATAATCATAATTCACCCTGCCGGTATACGACATCAGTGTACTTTTCTGGAAAGCGCTTGATGCCGAAAGACTGGAGGCACTTCCCACATTGTAAAATTCGGAGTTAAACGGAAGGCCCCATCCATAACCATATAGGTACTCATAACGATTCATCTGGATCGAATGAATAAAATCGAAATTCACTGTATTCAAACCAAATTCCCGATCGGCATGTAACTGGTTATCCCATATATAGGACAAATTGTTCGACATGCTCATATAAGCTCCACCCGAACTCTTTGTAGAAAGTGGATCCCAGTATTCACCCAGCCGGTTAAAAGTCATGTTGGGTGAGAAGGTTGTTTTCAGGCTTAACCACTTCACAGGCAAATATTCAAGATAGAAATTAGAAATAACGTAGTAGTCCTGCTTGTTGTATTTATCATATTTCATAACAGCCAGCGGACTCACATTGCCCGATATTCCCACCATGGGAACCTGAATCATTTCTCCATCACGGTTGTAGGCCGGCGTCCATGGCGGCATTCTGAAAAGTTGTTTCATAATGTTCTTGCTCCCCAGTTCCAGGTCAGTATAAGCCAGGTTGATATTGGCTCCCATTTTCCATTGTTCGAGCGCAAAGAAATCGATGTTGGCCTTGAAGTTGTATTTGTTGTAATACTGACCACTCACATTACCATTGTCGGAAAGGATGCCGGCACCAATCATGTAGCTCACCCCTTCGGCTCCACCACTGGCGCTTACAAAGTGATTGGTATTAACAGCGGGTTTGGTCATCAGGTCAATCCAGTCGGTATGCCGGCCACTGGCAAGTACTTCTTTCCAGTATGCGTGGGCATCGCCCTCAGCAGGGAAGCCAAACATATCGTCGGGTGAAACCAGTTCATCGCCACGATACAACTTTTTGGTAATGTCACGATTCGTTGTGTACAAAATTCCTTCTTCGTAAGTTAAAAAGTCGGGCATGTTGGCGATGGCGCGCAGCCCCACAGAACCGGAATAACTCACTGAAGCTCTTGATGCACCCGACATTTCACTCTTTTTGGTAGTAACGATCACAACGCCATTGGAACCACGCGAACCATAAATGGCTGTTGAAGAGGCATCTTTCAAAACATCAATGCGCTGAATATCATTTGGATTAAGAAAGTTGATATTGTCCATCATTACACCATCGACCACATAAAGTGGCTGGCCACCCGAAAGGGAGTTCACCCCCCTGATCTGGATGTCGTATTCACTGCCCACCAAACCACTACGGGCAGTAATGTTAACACCTGCCACCTGGCCCTGCATGGCTGCCATGGCACTGGAGGTACCAACTGCGACCAGTTCGTCGCTGCTTACTGACGAAACCGCTCCGGTAAGATCACGTTTTTTAATGCTTCCATATCCTACCACCACCACTTCATCCACATCGATCAATGATTCGCTGAGGGTAATTTGTAACTCGTCTTTTCCTGCTACTGCCACTTCAAGAGAAGCATAGCCTATAAAGGAGACTTTCAGTACATCGTCGTCTGAGACACCCGACAGTGAGAAAAATCCATTGGCATCGGTAATTGTTCCATTGGTAGTACCCACTACCACAATGGTTACGCCCGGCAACGGAATACCTTTTGAATCGCTTACCTTTCCTGAAATACGATGGGCTTGCTGACTTACAGAGTTCGTAAACTCAGACCGGGAAGAAATAACAATTTCCTTGCGCACATCGTTACTGGTTATCGATTCCTTTTTCGGCTTTACAGCAGTATTTTTTGCTGCAAACGACGAAAAAACGGTAATAAGAAGCATAAAGACCGTTAGTTTTGCAACTACAAATAACTTTAATCGGATTGCTCTGCTGAGCAAATCTCTTGCTTTCGATAAATTTTCCATACGTTGTTAGGTTTATGTTAAACAATTGATTTGATTTATAAATAATCCTATAATTTGTTCATCGTATCATTCTATCACTTCATCTTCTTTTCGCCAGGAGGGATCACAAATGCAAAGAAAAACCAGATCGGTAGTACCAGTGTTGCGAATACACTGAAGTGCCCGGGGCGGAATATACACCAGATCGCCCACTCCGAGCATGGCTATTTCGTTGTTAATGCTCACCTCGCCTTCGCCTTGCAACACATAGTAGCTTTCCGACGACTTTAAACGATGTGGCAAAGTTGTTTGCCCCGGCTTTACTAAGGCGTGCGCCAGACTGTAACGAACCTTTGCCCCCGCAGTTGCCGGGTTGATGATTTCTTTCAGCAAGGTTTCGTCACCTGCTGCAAAAGCATCAATGCTATTGGTTTTTCGTATCAACATGGTACAATTGTTTTATTGAACTTCAAAAGTGTAGCTGCCCGATCCAATGGTCAGCACCCATTTATTTTCGATTACAGCCAAACCATCAACACCTTCGGCCTCATTTACAGCCTTGCCCTTTTCGAGCAGGTGCTGCCCTTCGGCATAAGGTATTTCAACAAGGGCCGAACTGTTTACAGGCACCTCAATATGCAGTTTTACTGTTCCGTCACTGCGCTCCCATTCCGATACCACCTTACCATACGGCGAATCGAAGGTTGCACGGGCTTGTTTGATGTCGCCCACCATTTGCGGTGCTATTTTAAGCTGCTTGTAAGCAAGCGATTGCTGTGTTTGGTCAATTCCACCCAATCCGCCGTAAAACCATTCCATAATGTGGCCCAGCATCAGGTGGTTGTTCGATACTTCTTTAAGTGCAGCCCACGATTCGGTTAAAGCCGTAGCTCCTTTTTTAAGCTGGTAGCCATACCCGGGCACATCGTCACGGGCATTCATTTCGAACAGCAATTGTCCACCACCATTTTCCTGCAAGGCTTTTACCAGGTAATGGAAACCCACATCGCCGGCCGTGAGCGCTTTGTTATCTTTTTCAATGGATTCGACCAGGATTTTAAATACAGCCGGTTTGTCTTCATCATCTACCAGGCCTACCACCAGTGGCATGGCTATAGCAGTTTGACTGCCGGTTGAATAAATTCCTGTTTCGGGGTCGAGAAAAGTTTCGTTAAACGACTTTTTAATATCGGCAGCCCAGTTGGCATACCTGGTTTGCTCATCCGATTTACCAATAATACCTGCCATTTCCGACATCAGTTTTATATCGGAGTAATAAATTGCTGTTCCGGTTATCGTTCGGGGTGTTAGTTGTGCAATTCCCGGTCGCTCGGGCCCCAGGTCGTACCAATCGCCCAAACCATGGTCGAGAATATGATTCACCGATGTATCTCGCAGGTATTCGGCATAGCGACCCATCATGTCCCACGATTGCTCAATAATTTCGGTATCGCCATACCACTTATACAACAACCACGGCACTTGTATTGAGGCACTGCCCCACTCGGGCGAATCGCGGAACCACTCCCAAAATTCGACATACTCAGGTGCTATATCGGGCACAAGCCCTTCGGGGGTTTGAGCTGCCATCATATCTTCCACCTGCTTGCGGTAGGTATGGTAAATATCGTAGTTGTAATGAATACCGCCGCCCATCAGGTAAAGCTGTTCCAGCCAGCCCAGTTTTTCGCGGTGCGGACAGTCGGTCATCACGCTTGCATAATTGCTGCGTATTGCCCAGTCGATTAACGAGTAGACATCATTAAACAGCTCAAACGAAGTTTCAAAGCTTCCCTGCCTGGGTGCATTCACGTGGGTGTGTTTGTGAACCATGTCGAGCACCACGGGTAATTCCCGGTTTCCGGGCATTGATTCCGGATGGGCACCTCTCACTTCAACGTACCGGAAACCATAATAGGTAAACTGTGGTGTCCAGGTTTCAACGCCATCGCCTTTACAAATGTAGGTGTAATAATGCCAGCGACCGGTAGCCCGCTGATTGGCCCTCATGTCATCGGTTTTCAACTCTGCAGGATAAAAATAAATGGTATCGCCTTTTTGCCCCTGCACCTTGATGGATGGTACCCCCGAAGCATTCTGACCGAAATCGTATAAGTAAATACCGTCCTTTTCATCAATCGTCATGATCGAATCAAACGCTATTTCGCGGGTAATTTCAAGCGGATAATCCAGTTCGGGACGCAGCGCTGCAACATTCGATTTTACCACCATTGCCTTTTGCCAACCCGAATCGTCAAATCCAGGGCGGTTCCATCCATCTTGCTCCAGCATCGCGTTATAGGTTTCGCCTGCATAAATACTGCTAAAAGTAAGCGGTCCCGGTGCCACTTTCCAGCTTTCGTCGGTCACCAGTTCTTCTACCTCCCCATCGCTGTAGGTCAGTTTCACTACCATGCGCAACATGGGCTTGCCATAGGCTGTCATCAGTTTACGATAACGCTCGTTCGGGATGTTATAAAAACCATTTCCAAGCATCACACCAAAGGCGTTACTCCCCTTTTGCAAGGCATCGGTAATATCGTAGGTGTTGTACAATGCGAAATCGTCGTAGTGCGTCCATCCCGGGGCCAAAAAGCTGTTGCCCACCTTGCTCCCGTTTAAAAAAAGCTCGTAATGGCCAAGCCCCGACACAAACACCAAAGCCTGTTCAACCTTTTTATCCGTCGAAAAATCCTTCCGCAAAAGAGGCAAAACATGGTCGCCACTCTTAACATCGCGCCATTTTTTATCGCTCCCGGGTAAATGTACTCCAGGCACTATGCGCCGCTCCTGTTCCAGTTCGTCGTAGGCAATCCATTCGGCTTTTTCCCAATCCGGAGTATCCAGCTTTGTCACAAACGACGCCACTTTGCTCCATGCCGATTCATTTCCATGATTATCCCAAACCTTCACTTTCCAAAAGTAGCGTTCCCCCGGCTCAAGCGCTGTTCCGTCATATTTCACCAAAATACTCGCATCCGATGCTACCTGTCCCGAATCCCACAAAGCTGCATCTTCGGTCAACTTCCCGGCATCGTCAGCCAATAGCACCTGATAAGCCGTTTGCACCACACCCCGCTGTTTCGATCCCAGTTTCCACCCCAACCTGAACCCGCTTAGCGGCATTCCTACCGGTTCGGCTTTCAACTCGCACGAAGTACTAAGCACTTCCAACTCAGGCGACGAGCACGCCGCTAACACCATCACTGCCAACAAAAAGGCCATTTTCGAAATCCATCGCATCATAGCTATTTTTTTACAATTTTTAATTTTTTGGCGGGCTGATCGGTCTTCGGCTCCAAGCTGCCATTGTACCTCCCGCGTTCCGCCTGTCGTGCAGGGGGCTCATAAAATCGCCCCTGCCCTCCTGCTCCACGTCGGGCGCTACAACGGCAGGCTTTCCACCTCCGCCCGGCCCGAAACTTCGCTCATTATTCCCAAATAATAATATCTTCCTTTCGCTCTGCCGGGCTTACCTCCAACTTAACAAGCTTCCCGTCTTTCATCCCGGCTTCAACTACCGTGTTTTGCGGTGCATGTAATTTAAAATGCACATCATGCCCTTTAGGCCATGCCGGAAACAGAATAATCGAATCGCCGGCTGTTTGGAGCAACATTTCCTGCAGGGCAATCATTCCCGATCCGCCCCAATTATGATCAGGTACCCAGTCGAACCCGGGTCCCCAAAATGCCGGAAAGCGTCGCCCCGAATCACCCAACTTCAACTGTACCAAACGAGCAGCTTCATCGGTCAAGCCCAAACGGGCAGCCCAAATCGCATCCTGCTTCCAGCTTTCATGCCCCCTGAATTTTTGTGCGTCAGGATCGTACTTGTACGTATTTACAGCAAGCTCCAAACCGGGTTTTCCCACACCATACATTCCCCACGGGAAAACGGGGTACAATTGCGGTGTTTCGGTATTGTTTATGCGCTCCCACATTCGGGCGGGTGCAATCATTTTATGTCCGTCAATTTCCCGAAATTCAATATCGGGGATGCGATTTACAAAATTATTCCACTTTTCAACCGCTTCATCACTCAAATAGCTTTCCGATAATGCAAGCAATTCACGGGTAAGCACTTTAAGCGCCGCTACAGTGGTAACCGCATTGGTGGCCATCTTATAGGTTTCGCACGACGAGCCCGGGTACAGCACCAACTTTCCCTCATCATCAAGCACTTTCCGCCCCCTATTACGGGCAAGGTATTGATAGTGCTCATCAAAAAAGGTAAGGCAGCTTTGTATCATCGGTATGTATTCTGCAATGTCTTTCCCGGTATATTGATGCCACAATATGGCCATGTAACAAAACTCGAGCGAGGTGTCCCACTGGTATTCGAGCCAGGCATTGTACTGCATTCCCTTATCGTACCAGTCGGGGCGTTTCCAGCCGTATTCACTGGGGTTGGGCAATCCAAAGTTTTCAATTTGCTCGGTAAAACTAGCACCATCGTGCCCCCAGTAAAAGCGGCTGCGCATTTCGGCGTTGCCCAGCAAATTCTTATAAAAATCGAGCTGGGGCTTCAACATATCGGTATCGCCGCTTTTGAACATCGGAAAATAAACCAATCGCTGATTTTGAGCGGTAAAAGTACCACCACCCCAGTTGCGAAAATCGGGCGTAAAGGCACGGCTCTCGTTGGTAAAAACCGGATCGAATGTAAAAAGGCCGCCGTTAAAACGGGTTGGATAGCTACCATAAGCATTGCAGCCAAGCATGTACCGAAACAGCTGATAATTGCGGGCTACATCACCGCTAAGCAAGGTGTCGGTTAGCGCGGAATCAAACTGAATAAAACTGCGGTTCCAATAGGCGTTCCACCATTCCTGCGTAGCTTTTTTAGTGCTTCTGGCATTTTTCAACGCTCCATCGGCTTTTTGAGCCAACACACTTTTCCATTCCTGAGCCGACGAAGCTTTTTGCAAATTCAAAACCACTGCAAACGACTGTTTTTTAGCTGCTTTTACCGATTGCAGCTTCCAGCCTTTAAAATCGGCATTTACATATTTACCATGGGTCGTTCCGGCCGGTTTAAAGTTTTCGCCCAACATGCATCCACCCGAAATCAAATTTTCCAGGGGATTGAACAGACTATCTTTTACGGCACTCATGCCCTGCTGCTTAACAGTAACATCGAATACGGTTTCACCTTTATTTTGATGATAAAACAGAATCCGCTCATCATCAAAACCAACTTCGTCCTTTTTCATCATCAATCCTTCGGGAGGAGCCCATTTGTAGCTATTCTGGAAACTTTCGTTCTTTTCCATTTCGCGGTCGGCATAGCGCCAGCTTTCGTAGGTAGCTGTGGCTTTCATCGCCTTATTGCTCTCAATTTCGACATGAATCACGGGGTTAAAAACATCGACCCAAATGTTTACTTCAGCTGCAATCCCATCTTTTTCGGCTTTAAACAACACATGCCCCTCTTCAAGCACCAACTCCTGATGAAAAGTACCCTCATCGAAAGGATTGGGCGTAAGCTGCAAGCGAACACGACCTGCTTTCAAAAAAGAATTGTTCTCGTCGAAGGCGCCGCTTTGCTGCATGTAGAACAGGATGTCGCCCTTTTCGCTCCATACATTCAAGCCAATATCGCCACCCCCGCATGGCATCGACTCCGATGAATTTTGGCTGGACGATTTCCACACCGGATTATATTTGTGTATATAATGTTCCGCTGCTGAAAGCTGAAAAGCCAACAGTAGAATAATGACTGTAAGTATTTTTGTTTTACTCATATCTATTCATTATAACATTCACTACCCGTTATTAAATTTTATTTTCATTAAATACCTATAAAGCATTATCAATAAGCATCCTGACTACTTTACTACTAGCTCGCCTCAAGCCGGCTGGGCTCTTCATTTTTGTCTTGAAACAAAAACGAAGCAATCCAAATCCCCCGATCAAATTGGGGTTGTAATGGCAAGCTATGCTCGTTTCTTAAGACTTTGATAAGAAAACTTCGAGAACAAGGCTTGCGATCCTTTCTTTTCAGGAGTCCCGAATGCTTTCGGGATGACTGAAAAGAAAGGTGAGCGTAACGCAGTTATCGGAGTTTTCTTGCAAAGTCTATTTACCAATCATCGGTACGGAACGATGACAAGGGCAAGCCCTCGGTTCCAAACAACTGCCCTTTCACACAATCGTGAAATGCATAGCGCACGGCTACCGGTTCTTTCACTTGTGGCGACGATAACACCACCGACTTGTTGCGTTTAAAAACCGTTGCCGGATAAAAACGCTTGTCGGCGCCGGCTATTTCGAAAGTGGTAATTTCTTCGCCAAAACTGGTAATGCCGTTGGGCACATTGTTGAACGATACCGTAACCGTACTGCCTTCAATTTGTATGTCGTTGAGTTCAGGGCTGGCATATCCAAAACCTTTCAAACCATAAGTTTTAGCCAGAGCCAGCAAGGCCAGCCGCTCGCCTGCCAGATGCTTATCAGCCGGATGAATATTTTCGCAATCGGCACAATCCATTAATACGGCCATGGCCACATTAGGAATAGTTAAAGCACATTTACGCTGTGCATCGCGCAAATACGCCGAATTGTCTTTTTCTTTTAAGTCGTGTGGGGTAAACTGAGCGTAGTTGAACGGGGCAATCTGGCAGTAATAAAACGGAAATTCTCCCACACCCCACAAGTTACGCCATTCTTCCACCATGGTGGTAAACAATTCTTCATACAAATCGGGTTCGCGGTAGTTGGTTTCGCCCTGGTACCAAATGCAACCTTTGATGCCGTATCCTATAACAGGGTTCAACATGCCATTAAAAAGCCCAACAGGTGTACGATTGCGTTCCTTTTTAAAATCGTCGTTGGTTTCGGGCAGCCCCTTATCTTCAAATGGCACAGAAGATTCACGGCTCATCCATGCCTGTATGCATGAACCGCCATAACTTACATCGATCAGCCCAACGGGTACATCCATCATTTCGTTAACCAGGCGACCAAAATAATACCCGGTGGCACTAAAGTTCGCCACAGTTTCGGGCGAAGCCTCTTTCCAGCTTCCTTCAAAATCGGTTTGAGGTACAACATCGGCTTTGCGGGGTACTGAAATCATCCGAATGGTGGGATTCTTCGACTTCAGTATGTCCATGTTTGACCCCGTTACCAGCTGACCGGTAAACCCTTTCATGGGCATTTCCATGTTCGACTGACCGGAGCAAAGCCACACCTCACCCAGCATCACATTATTCAGGGTCAGCATTTCGCCGTCGCTTATGGCGATGGCATAAGGGCCACCGGCTTCGGGGGTATTTACTTCAATCTTCCATTTTCCATCGTTATCCGACGTTGTTTCGTAGGTTTCGTTGTTCCACGATGTGGTAACCTTAACCGTTGTTTTAGCATCGGCCCAGCCCCAAATTGCAGGGTTCGATTGCTGTTGCAATACCATGTTATCGGTAAAAATAGAAGGTAGTTTTATGGTAGCATGGCTACTTAAAAATGATGTAAGTACAATTACAATTGTCAATAATAAGCGGTTATTCATTTCTATTGAGTTAGTTATTACTTTCTTTGTGATCTTTGTGATCTTTGTGGCTTAGTGGGAGGTAATTTTTTCCCGCAAAGACACAAATTACACAAAGGGTTATTTTTCTTAGTGATCTTTGTGGCTTAGTGGGATACTTTTTCCCACAAAGACACAAAGTACACAAAGTGTTATTTTTTTCTTAGTGAACTTTGTGGCTTCGTGAGAGCTGTTTTTTATTCCGATAACTCACCTAAAATCTTTCGATGAATACCTTCCTTAATCAGGTTGACATTAAAATTCACTAAAAGTCCAAGTTTAATGTTAGTTAATCTCATATAGGTCAATAAGGTTTTATGATGAACTTTTTCAATGTGTTCAACTGATTTAAGTTCAACAATTAACTTGTTCTCCATAATGATGTCGGCCCTGAAACCAACATCCAGCACAACGTCTTCATATCTTGCGATAATACCCTGTTGGCGTGTATAAAGAATATTACGTTTTTCCAATTCATATGCAAACGCTGATTCATATACACTTTCCAATAGCCCAGGGCCCAAGGTCGTATGGATTTTAAAAGATACATCCACTGCAATTTTGGCTAATTCATTTTCTGTCATACCATTAGAGTTTACAAGTGAATTTAATTTTTTTCCCGCAAAGGCACAAAGTACACAAAAGGTTATTTTTTTCCTTGGTGACCTTCGTGGCTTTGTGGGAGGTAATTTTATCCCACAAAGACACTAAGGACACAAAGGGTTTATTCAACTTCTATATTCACCTCGCTCAACAAACCTGCATCGAGCAGGGGCTTTCCTTCGAGCACATAAGGAGCAGTGGTCCATGTGATTCGCTCTTCTTCAGGAACACCATGATCTCCAATCATCCGGTTGGCCCAGGTATTGGTCACCTCGATGCGCAACTTATTATTGCCCAGACGCAGCGCTTCGCTGATTTCAACACGGTAAGGAGCTGTCCATGCAATGCCGCAGGGCTTGTCGTTGACAAATACTTCGGCAATGTTAGCCACCTCTCCCAGGTTGATGAAGACGCGCCCGTCTGTTTTCTTCTCCCACTCAAAGCGGTTGTTGTAAGCCACAGTACCTGAGTAGTGCTTAATTCCAAAGGTGTCGAAACCAGTCCAACTTTTAAGTTGATCGGTTTTCACCACTTCAGCCGGGCCCCCCAACACAGGATCAAAATTCAATTCCCAGTTGCCGGTTATTGCTTTTACCTGTTTAATATCTGTCCAGTTATTCCCTTCATCGGCCTTGTGCTGTTTTGTATCCTTTTCGAAAACAACAAAGTAAGAACCATTTGCCGGAAACTTTAAGGCCAAAGTGGTTCTGCCATCCTTCATCGCCCAGCTTTTAGCCGTTTCTGTTCCTCCTGTTACCGGATTATAGATTTCAGGAAGTTTACCTTCAGTTCTGAATGAGCAATTGATGATCTTTTCATGCTCCTGTTGGTTTGCAATGAAATATATTTCAGCATTGGGCATTGACCGGTGGTTCCAGGCAAGTCCTTTGATCCTTTTCCCGGTTTCATCAAAAGCCATCAAATCGGGCGCAATGCCAACTGGTTCAAAAGTGCTTTTATTGTAAGCACCCACCAATACCCGTGATTGATCTGCATTATTAAATATATTTTGGAGTGCTTTTTCAGCTTCGGCATCTCCTTTCACCGGAATGGGTTTTTGTGCAAACAAAACGGTGGCACCATCGTTGATTAGCTGCTCAATTTTGCTGGCCACTTCACCCGACATGTATTCGCCGTTAGGGTTCATGCGGCGTTTGCCGGGAATAACCAGCATGGCGTATGATGCACCACCAGGCAATACGATACGGCCATTTTCAACTTTAGCCAAACGCAATAAGGCATCGGGGTTAAATGAGTCATAAGCATATCCGTTCAGCGGATCGACCCAATCTTCCGGATCGGCCATGTTGGCTGAACCATGAACAAAACGGGGCAGCTCACGACGAGGCTGTCCTTCGTTCTTCAACCTTATTTTTTCAGCTTCCACCACATCATCACCAAAAATACCGGGCAATACGGGCACCAGCCGATCGGGCAACACCGAACGACGGGGAATGTCTTCGCCGGTAAAAACAGCAATATCAACCACCGGTCTTCCCAATTGCAATAAGCTCTGGCAGCGAGTAAGATAATCGACCCATGCCCTTCCATGGTTCCACCATGTTTGATTCCGCTGGAAGAAAAGTCCTATGGGATCGAGTGTCATTCCCGGTTTTCGATCCATCCACGGATTATGGGTAAAAACATGAATTGAAAATTTATTGAAGCCAAGGGCAAAACTGCGGTCGCCAAGCGTTTTCAGCATGCCGGGATGTTCGTCCCAAGCCATGCGCAGCTCAGTAAAACCCTCGGCCTTAATGATTTGTTTTCCATAAATATGTCCTCCCGAGATGGCATCGAGCATGTCGTTGGGTTTATCGTGGGTTGGACTACGCAGCCAGAATTCCCCCATGGGAATATCTACATTTTGGTAGTGCAACATGCCGTCGCTTGTCATGGTTGGCGAAACACATTCTGCGCTGAATTCACATCCCTTCTGATGCGCTTCGACAGCATACACTTCATAAAAAGAAGCAAGTGTTAAATCGAGTATGGTTTGACGTACATCCTTCAGAAAACGTTCAGAAGCCTGTGCACTTTCTACAGGAATTCCTGCCATTACCGGAAGCATGGGAAGCAGGCTGTATCCCCGTCGTTTTTCAAATTCGGCTGCAAAAACCGGTGACCAGTTCTGACTGCCACACTCCCAGCTGTCGACATGAAAGATCTTCAGAACCTTTTGAGCTTCCTCTTCACCCACGGTGTCAATTATTTTTCCAAACCATTGGTCGAACTGAAACTTTACTGCTTCGGGATTGAATTTATCCACTTCGAGACCAAGACCACCTCCGCCAGTATAGTTGGTATGTCCGGTTGAAGTATGGCCCATACGGATGATGGTCCAGTTTCCTTCGGGAGCATTCCAATTCAGATTTCCCGTTTCGTCCATGTATTCCGAAATATTGATCAGTTGATCAGGATTAATGCATGCTTCATCCGGAATTACAGTTTTGGGGGTTGCTTCTGCAATGCGCCAAACCGTAGCATTCTTTCCTTCGATACCGCCTATGACCGGCTCGCCCGACAAATGTATTCCGGCCACTTTAAGACTGGCTTTCCACTTTGCAGCATCCAGGTCTTCGGCTCCCGGCTCGGTTCCTTCGGGATCGAACACAAAACGGAAATAAGTGGCCGATACCTCCTCAATGGCATAGGTATAAGCGGCGTCGGTATCCTGCCAGCCATGACGCGGGGTATTCAGGCGTCCCAGCGAACGGAAATCCTTTCCGTTATCACTGACCTGTACTTCCAGCCGTTGTGCCTGATAATTGTTCCCATTGGTTTCAATTTTAATATTGCGACAGGTAAATGGCTCTTCAAAGGCATACTGAATCCAACAGGGATCGTCGCTGCGAAAACTTTGATCAGACTGATTTTCAACAAGGAAAGATGCATTTTCGCCGTTACTGGCAGAAACCACCGGTTTAATTTGATGTGTCGAAAAAGCTGCATCATCCGGTGTTGGATAAGCATACACGGCTATGTCCTTGTAATAATTCTCCCTGGAAGATGGTTGTGGCAACTGCATTATTAGCTGCTGCCGGCCCGAAACATTTGTTTTAGACCACACCAGCTGCTGCATCGACAGTTCGGGTGTGATCCATGGACCACCCGAAAGGGCAAAACCATCGCTGGCATGCATGGCCAGTTTGAGTCCCAGTCGGTCGGCTTCGGCAAAAGCATGTTTCACCATTTCCCACCATTCGGGGGTGAGCTGAACCACCGGTGGATCGATGAGCGGCGTCTGATCGGCTCCTTTGATGGGCATCAGGTAGGCACCGCCAATTCCGGCTTCCTTCATGGCTTCGAGATCGGCCGTAATGCCTTCGGCTGAAACGGCAGCCTTCATCCAGTACCAAAAAACCCATGGTTTGGCCGATTCGGGTGGCGACTGGAATACCTCTCTGGGGGAAACAGCGGTTTCAGGCTGGCAAGAAGCCATCAAAACCAGTGCGATCAGTGTTATCAGATATGCTCTCATTTTCTATATTTTATTCAAAATTCAGCCAAATGGTACCCGATTGTTCGCCATTCACATCGTGTGCTTTCGATGAAGGTCCAAGCAAATCGGTTGCATTCACCTTGTTGCGAAGTGCCGGAATTACATCGAGTACCGCAATTCCTGTTTCGGGAAAAGTGTAAAGCGGGGTGTCACGTCCGTCGCGCGGGGTATAAACGCCCAGGTAGTTATTAAACGATGAAGTGGCGATGCGGATATTTCCTTCGTCGGTTTTAAACGAAGCCCAGCGCCAGTTTCCAAAGAAGCCTTTGAATTCAGGATATTCGAATGTTTCCCCTGGAATCGGGTCGTTGTAATCGTTTTCCCATACATCGAGAACCGTGCCGTGCACACGGTTTTGCCATACGCGGTAAGGACCTTCGCCCAGCCATCTGATCGCCTGCATTTTTTCTTCGGGATAATCAAACTGAATTCCCATCAATTCGACCACACCATCGTATTCATAGGTATAATCTAACTGAACCTGACCATCGCCGTTTAAGATCCAGGTAACTTTTTTCAGCGGGCCAAAGAATTCGGTTTCAATAATAGCCAGACCATTTTCGTTGCGATACTCAATGTTGGTGAGTTTACTTTGGTCTGAAATATCTTCATAAAGGCGATCGATGCCTTTGGTCTCGTATTCCACCACCCAGCCGTCGGGTGAGCGGTCGGCACGACGTTGGGCAACAAAGCGCGGGCCGTTGCCAAACGAAATGGTTTTTCCGCCTTTGATCACGCTGGTGAGCAGGCCATTATCCCGATCGAAACGCAATTCCAGATCACCGGCCTGCGCCTTCAGATAATAACCGGCAAATTCAACAAAAGCCTCCCCTTCGCTTGTTCTTTCGGCAATAACTCCCTGCTGTGGTGCAAGATTCCACGACCAGGTGAATAGTTCTTTTCCATCGGGACCAAGGGCTGTAAGATGAAGCGCATCGGCACCTGAAAAGCTGGCCGGGACTTTTACAAAGCCTTTGGCGTGTGGAGCGATGTCGGGACTTTTTGCAGTACCTTCACCGACTACTTCCCTGGTTTCTACTTCGTCGGCCTGACCAAAGCGGAGCAATTTCCATTGAAAGGTACATTCATTGAGGTTAGTGAAGTCATAGCGGTTTTCTACAGGAATGTTTCCATCGAAATTGGCAGGAAGGGTTTCCATATCGATATAAACAGGCGACCATATTTCTTTAATGGTAAAGAAGCTGCCTTCCTTTTCGTGGTGCGGGCCTACAATGCCGTCGGCACCATGGTTGCCGTCGCAGTCGATTTTACCACCGAGGTCGGTGCGAATCACCCCTTCGTCGGCCAAAACCCATAACAAACCACCAGCACAACGCGGATGATCATACATCATGTTCCAGTAATCGTAAAGCCCGGCACCATGGCCGCCATCGTATAAACCGTGCAAAAATTCGGTAGGGAAGAAAATCATTTCTCCACGCAGGTACTCCTGTGTTTGACCATACGAACGGTAGTGCATGGTTTCCAAACCGCTCATATCCTGTTGCGGGTGAACCACCGGACGCTTTTGCGGGTCGTAAAGATGGTAGTCGTCATCGAGTTCAACATTCCAGCCCCCTTCGTTTCCGTTGGCCCAGAAGACCACCGATGGATGGTTTACGTCGCGCTGCACCGTTTCACGAACCAGTTTACGTCCCACAGCGGTATTATAACGTCCGTGCCATCCGGCCACTTCGTTCATCACATAGAGCCCCAGTTCGTCGCAGGCAGCCAAAAATTCAGGATCGGCAGGATAATGCGAAAGCCGGACCGTGTTCATATTCATTTCCTTGATCAGACGCACATCTTCATAATTGGCTGCTTTGCTTAAGGTGCGACCAGTTTCGGGACGGAAACTGTGCCTGTTTACTCCGCGCATGTTCACCCTGGCGCCGTTGATATAAATTCCGTCGCCCTCTTTAATTTCGATGGTACGGAAACCAATACGCTCTGTCACTTCGTGGAGAATTTCGCCGTTCTTTTCCAATTTGAACTGCACAAAGTACAACTCGGGCGTTTCGGGTGTCCATGTTTTCATCCCTTCAAAATGATTGCGCAATACAATTTTATCGCTTGCCGCGCGGGTGGATGCAGAAAATGCATTTCCAATTTTTTTACCTGCGGCATCCGTCAACTGTGCAGAGACGGTAAGCGGCTCTGTTGGGGCCACGCCCAGGTGCACTTCGGCCAGGAAAGCTCCATTGGCTTTGGCATCGATGGCTGTATGGTCGATGTAAGTAGCCGGCATCACTTCAAGGAAGACAGGACGAAAGATCCCGCCAAAGTTCCAGTAATCGGCACGACGTTCGGCAAGATTGACACTTTCGTCATCCGATTCTTTCTTTACTGTTACTTCGAGCAGGTTTTCGGCTCCATACTTCAGGTAGTTGGTGATGTCGTACTGAAAACGGTAGAAACCACCCTGATGAACCTCGCCGGCACTTTTGCCATTGATTACCACGCGGGTATCTGTCATCGAACCTTCAAACACAAGGTGAATGCTTTTTCCCCTCCATTCGTCAGGCACATTGAAGCGATGCTTGTACATCCCCTGTTCGGTTGGGATGAGCGGATGCGTGGCTTTGCCATAAAAATTCACACCATAGTTATAGTTTCCAAAACCCTGCTGTTCCCAACAAGATGGAACTTCAATCTTTGTCCAGTGGCCGCTGTTGCGCCCGGCCGTGCAGAAGAAATCCCATTCAACGGCATCGTCGCTGCCGGTTCCCGAGAGATAAACGATCTGTGTTTCTTTTTCGTTGGCCAATAAGGCAGTACCCTGTAAAAAGAACAGGAATCCCAGAAGGATGATCAGATGTGTGCTTTTAAATTTTCTCATTGTATGTTTTATTGATGTATTTTCTTAATCAATTGACGCGCATTAAAATGAGACGCATTAAAATGCGTCTCTACGCATTTTCTCTATTATTGACGGTATTTCATGAATGGTATTATTAACAGGTTTCAGGTAGAAGGAATAATGATAATCACCGGCAGGCACCTGGTATATTTCGAGGGGTGCTGCCACCGCCGACCAGCTGTCGTTCCCGCCTACTCCCATTTGTACCAGATCGATATTCATTGTAAGAAAACCAGGATTCCTTAAATCGTAGGTGTGTTTGGCTTCATTCAGGTTATCTTCGGTGTAGGGCCAAACACTCATGCTCAGCAAGCTATCAGCAATTACCAGTAAACCAGCTTCTTCCCCGTTGTTGGGAAACATCCATCGTACATCGGTGCGGTTACCGTTTTCCTGTGGCATTACATAAGATTCGATGAACTCGTTGAGTGGCAGGGTGTAGATACCCGCATCGAAGCCATAACGCCGGTCGAGGTAGTTTTCGTACAAACCACGGCCATACCAGCTGATGACCTTGTAGTCGGCCCTGATACCGCACTGCATTCCCACCTTTGGGATGTTGGACAATTGTCCCTGTACGTCGAGGGAGAAATCTACCTTGATCAAACCACTGGCTGCGATCTGGTATTTCACCTTTACATCGGCCCCATCGGGGATGAGGGCATAATCAACAATTACCTCAACCAATGCCTGATCGGAATGCAGCACTTCAAAACCGGTTTTTACAGGCTGGTTTTCGTACCATTCTTTCAATTGCTGATGCGGTTTCCACCCTTTGCGATCGTTATCGGTTAAGGGGCGGGTAAAGTTGGGCATTAATGGGGCATACAGTTGTTCCTCTCCTTTCAGCAGATAGGAACTGAGGGCTCCGTTCTCCCGGTTAAAAGCCACTGAAAAAGAAGCGCCTGAAAGCACAAAAGTGTCCTCGTTCTGCTTCACTGTGAGTTCACCTGCTTTTCCGTTCATTGCAATATCCGTCTTCCAGCTGGAAAGCTGAAACTGATTCGATGCCACTTCGAAGCCCCGGGCTGCCCAGCTTGTATTTTCCTTTAGGTGAAAACTGATGTTGACCAGGTATTCACGACCATTTTTCATTTTAGGCAGGTATTTTTTCAGGTCGAAGGCAAATGTTTGCGACGGCGCAAGATCGAAGTCAGGCAGACTAAGTGATGCAAGCGACAGCCCGTTTTCAAGAAAAACCAATCTTGCTTCGTATTCATTGATGTTTTTAACACTGTGACGGTTTTCAATTTGTATGATGAGGTTTTCTTCATCCTTCCAGGTACATTCAATGGGCTGATACACCCTTTTGCATTCGTACATGGCCGCTTTGGGGCGTCCGTCGGGAGCCACAATTCCGTTGATGCAGAAATTATTATCGTGCAACTTTTCGCCAAAATCACCACCATAAGCAAAGAATTCAGTTCCGTCGGAATTGGTCTTCAACAAGCCCTGATCCTTGTAATCCCAGATGCAGCCACCAATAATGCGATCGTTCGAACGGAAAATATCCCACAGTTCTTTCATGTTTCCTGTTGAGTTCCCCATGGAGTGTGAATATTCAACAAAGATGATGGGGCGCTTGTCTCCGGGATGTTCCAGCAGGTTCTCGATGAAAGTAAGTGACGGATAGAACCTGCTCACCATATCAACCCAAGGCTGATCGATGGGATTGGGCAAACGTCCCACATTGGGCAAAGCGCTCATATCGGTATAACCTTCGGCCTGCGGAGTTCCCTGCGCGGGTTCGTAATGAACCGGACGGGTAATGTCGAAGTCGTGGGTCCAGGCAGCCATGGCCGCATGGTTGGGCCCGCGGCCGGCTTCGTTGCCCAGGCTCCAAATGATCACCGACGGATGGTTTTTATCGCGCTCGACCATGCGCGTCATCCTTTCCAGAAATGCATGCGTCCACAAAGGATCGTTACTTAAAACCCCGCCAATTCCATGCGTCTCGTGGTTGGCTTCGTCCATTACCAGAATGCCATATTGGTCGCACAGGTCGTAGAAATAAGGGTCGTTGGGGTAATGACTGGTTCGTATGCAATTGAAATTAAACTGTTTGATCTGACGCACATCGGCTTCAATGTCTTCGCGCGAAAGCGCTTTTCCTTTTACAGGATGGTGGTCGTGGCGGTTCACTCCATACAAATAAGTAAGTTTTCCGTTGATCAGCAGCTTGTTGTCGCTGTCGCGAAATTCGATGGAACGGAAGCCTACTTTGCAGCTTTTTACTTCTGAAATATTACCCAGACTGTCTTCGAGCGATAAGGTAAGCGTGTACAAATAAGGACTTTCATCGCTCCATAATTTTGGCGATTCAACACGGGTTTCCAGTAATCCGAATTTGGGATTATCCAGTCGCGGATAGCTCTCGTTAATAATTGCTTCGGCGGTAATTGATAAAGGTTCATCAAAAACAGCCTGATTGTTTGCATCGAACAAACGTGCTTTTACAAAATAACCTTTCACGATATCGCCTGTAAAGTTGTCGAGGCGGGGGCGGATGCTCAGAATGGCATCGGTATAATCGTTAATCAATTTTGTTTGAACATGAAAATCGGCAATGCGAAGTGTGGGTTCTGCCATCAGGAAAACCTCACGCTGAATACCGCTCACCCTCCAGTGATCCTGATCTTCGAGGTAAGCTCCGTCGCTCCAGCGGATTACCTGCACCGAGACAATGTTTTCGCCTACTTTTAAATAAGGAGTAACATTGAATTCAGAAGGTAGAAAACTGTCTTCGCCATAACCCAGAAACTGACCATTGACCCATACATTGAAAGCAGAGCTGACGGCTCCAAAATGCAGGGTGACATTCATGCCGTCCCAATTTTTAGGCAGATGGAACGAACGCTGATAAGATCCCACCGCATTGTAATCGCGCGGAACGTAAGGTGGGTTTACCGGACGGAATGGGTAAACCGCACTTTTGTAAATGGGAATGTCGTAACCTTTCAGTTCCCAGTTCGAGGGAACTTCAATTTGATCCCAGCCCGTAACCTTCGATTGATAAAAATCGGATGGGGCATCGGCCGGTTTGATGGCAAAATGAAAATCCCACTCGCCATCAAGGCTCAGAAAACGGCCCGATTTTTCACGATCGCCTTCAATCGCATCGTCAATATTGTTGAATGAATAGGCTGTTGCCCTTGCACGGTCGCGGTTGATCGATGTTACCAGCGGATCTTCCCAGGGTTCGGTTTGATACAACTGAGGAGGGCGCGGAATACCGGCTGGTTCGCCTGTAACCGTTTGTGCGAAACTCCAAAAACTGAAGCCTAACAGTATCACCATTAAAAAACTACTTTTTTGCATCACCTTCATTTTAAATTGCTTTATCCCTATGGCAGTCATCTGCTTTCTATCGTTGATCCGGTTCATCATTCAGGTTTTTTTACGCATTTCCAATTACACTTCCCCAGGTAATAATCACAAACGAAGCGATGAGAATTACCAGTCCGGCAATGAGCACGATGTAGGTATCCCTTCTCACATTTCGCCACTCTTTCATGAGCACACCCACCACATAGCTGAAAAATATGAGCATCGACATGTGCAGCACCCAGCTGATAAACTGGAAGTTGCCCATACGAACGTGGCCCAGACCGTAGAAGAAGAACTGGCCAAACCACAGGGTGCCGGCCAAAGCCGACCATGCAAAGTTCCTGATTCGTAAGTTGAAAGGCAAGCCACTACGTTTTGTGAATTCTTTCAGTGTATTTTGTTTGATACCCAGCACCACAAACCAGATGAGGTTGGTAACAAAACACCCTGCCGTGGAAACGATCATTTTGGCGTTTTGCTCGAAGTGACCGGCACCATTTTGGGCTGCCATGTCGGCAATGGGCTGACCATGCTCCAGCGAAATATTGAAAACGGCCGATAAGACGCCGCCCACAATGGCGAGAAAAAGTCCGATTCCCATTTTGAAATCCTTATTTCCGTTAGCGAGCAGTTTTAAATCTTTTTCCTTTTTAAAACCGGCCCAGCCACAAATTGCCACTCCAATTACCGAAAGCACCATACCCAAAATGATGATTTCGCTACCCTGTTGCGAAAAATACTCAGACAGTCGTCCGTTAAGAAGCAGGGGTGTAAGCGTACCTATTACGGCCGATAAGCCAATGGCGATGGTATATGTTAACGAGTAACCAATGTGCTTAATGGCCAGGCCAAACGACATTCCGCCAAAACCATAAACAGCTCCGAGTGCAAAAGCCCCCCACACAACCTCCGAAGGTGCCTGAGAAAGTATTTTAAAAAAGCCGGGCACTGTAAAATAGCCTGCCAGCAAAGGCACTAAAATCCAGGCAAAAAGGGCCTGTACGAGCCAAAAAGTACCCCACGACCATTGCTTTACGTTTTTCTCGGGCGTATAACATGCCGATGCGGCCATGCCGCCTATGGCATGCAAGCCGGTTCCTAATATTGGATTTGGTGTTATCATAGTTCTTGCGGGTTGAAGTAGAAAATCTCTTCCATATCGCTCCAGAATTCACCGGGTTGGCGATCGTCATAAGGTTCCATTAATGGTTTTACCGTATCCCACCAGCGCTGTGTTTCGGGGTCGGCAGCCATTTTTGCCATGTCGGCCTCAAAATTATGGCCCACGTATTCGAAATAAGCAAACAGTGTTAGTCCCCTGCACCAAATCGAATAATTCTGAATGTTACAATCGGCGATGGTTTTCAGCACTCCCGGCCAGGCCGCTGCGTGGTGCTTTTTATAAGCTTCGGCCCCTTCGGGTTTGAGTTGTATGGTTTGTCCAAATCGTTTCATAAATAGGAATTAAGGAAAAAGTCATAAGTCAATAAAATAGTCATTAGTCATTAAGTAAAAAGCGTTACGTTACTGCTTAAACTTTATTTATTGCTTTGAAAAGGGCTTCGATGTTGGCCGGAGGGATGTCGGGTAAAACGGCTTCGTGACTGGGTGAAATGATCAGTCCGGTTGGGAATAATTCTTTCAGCATTTCAACTTTGCCTTTCACATCGGTTGGAGCGCCCTTCACCAGGGTGTATTGTGCATCGACCCCGCCACAAAAAGCCACTTTGCCATCAAAATGCTTTTTCAGGTTGGGGGCATCCATATCGGCAGCAAGTGCCTGAATGGGGTGAATAATATCGACTCCCAGGTCAATCAGATCATCAACAATGGGGAAAATAGAGCCACAGGAATGATGCATCACTTTCAGACCATAACTTTTGGCCTGATCGATGAGCAATTTTGTCCCCGGGAATACGTATTCACGAAGGCTTTCAGGATCGACCATTAAACCATTCTGACTACCAAAATCGTTGCCAATCAGCACCACATCGAGATGCCCTTTGCTTGCTTCATAAAACAGCTCGTTGGCCCGCAGGTAAAAAGCGGTGATTTTATCGATCACGGCTTTGAACATTTCAGGGTTCATCATCAGGTTAATGAGGGCATGCTCCATCCCAAAAGCCGAACAGGCATCCTGAAAATGGGCGCTCCAGAGTATGCCCATGCGAGCATAACGGTCGTCAACTGCTTTTGCCCTGCGCGTCGATTCTTTTCGATCGAGGTATTTTTCCGGGTCGGGCCATTCGAATTGATCCACATCAAGCGGATCGGAATAATCCTCGAAAAAGCCGGGTGCTGTTAATGTTCGCTCATCGGGTTTATCGTCGTGACTTACCTTGGCAAACTTAAAAGCACAGGCAATGTGGTTCGATGGCGGATAATTGTAAGGCACCTCAATGGGATATATATCATCGTCGATCAGCGTTTTCAGCGCGTCGACCGAGTTGACACCAAAATGGCTGAACAATGCTTTTTCGGCATCGGGAACCGGCAAGCCCAGCCACGATGCCGGCCTGTCGACCGGTGCGTGGTGTATCGTTGCTAAAAATCTGTCTTTATGGTTCATTTTCATAGTTAAAAGTTAAACCCCCCAGCCCCCTAAAGGGGTGGCTAGTGTTAGCAAAGCTTATAAGTGTTCTCATATATTGTAAATAAATCCATTTTACCATCAATCTCATTCAATCTTTTCAATCTCCTATCAATCTTCCATCAATCTCTTCAGTGCCCATTAAACAGAACGTACATTCCTATCATAAACACAATCAGCACAATCCAGGCAATCCATACCTTACGCGTGGGTTTGGGAATGTTTCCATAGTCGAGTGTGTTTTCATCGCCACCTCCTTTTTTACGGTCGTAAAGTGTAACCGCCCATGTCATTATGGCAATCACCACAAAGAGGTAAAATGAGAGCAACAAGTAATGCGGCCAGAAGTCGTACACTTCGGAGGGGAATACCCAGAGGTACAAAATACCGGTACCGATACTAATGAAGGTACCGACCGACAAAGCATAATTGGCTGCTTTGGTGCTTGTTTTCTTCCACAGCACTCCAAACAGGAAAACGACTGCCATTGGTGGAGCTAAAAAGCTCAGTACCGACTGGAATACATCGAATAAATTCAGTCCTTTTATTGAATCGATGGCCAAAGCCATTACAATGGCCACCAAAGCCCCCACAACGGTAACGATACGTCCAATTTTCACAATTTGCTTCTGACTGGCTTCGGGCTTAAATTTCTTCACATAAATGTCCATGGTAAAAACGGTACTCAAGGAGTTCAAAGCCGAATCGATGGTACTTACCAGCGCCGCAATCAGCACCGCCATTACCAGGCCGGTCATCCCCACCGGAAACAAACGGGTCACCATGGTCATGTAGGCTTCATCGGGGTTCGACAAGTCGGGGAACAGTATAAAGCAAACGATGCCGGGAATAATGAACAAAGCCACATCGAATATTTTGAGCCATCCGGTAAAGTTGGCGCCGAGCTGTCCCTGCTTCAGGTTTTTTGCACCCAACACCGACTGCACCATCGATTGATCGGTACACCAAAACCAAATGCCCATAATGGGATAGCCCAGCACAATGGCCAGCCATGGATAGTTGGGATCGCTCATTGGTTTTAACAGGTTCCAATATTCTCCGGGTGTATTTTCATAAATGGCCATTATACCACCCGCCTTGCTCACTCCCACCCAGGTTAAGGCAAAGGAAACAACGATCAGCAAAATCATTTGAAAAACATTGGTATAGGCAATGGCCTTTAATCCGCCGGCCATGGTGAAGAAAGCAGCAATGGTCACCAAAATGATTACTGAAAGCCAAAGTGGAAGTGCCAGAATCTGGCTCACCAATATTCCTCCTGCAAAAAGGGTTAGTGCCAGCCATGAAATCAGGATGGTTGCCAGGGTGTACATGGCCAGAATATTCCGGGTGGATTGTCCAAAGCGTTTTCCCATGAATTCGGGAAGCGTTTGTACATTGGCCTTAAGATAGCGCGGTGCAAAAACCACCGCCAGCAAAAAGATAAAAGGGAAGGCATACCAGGCAAAATTACCGGCCACCACACCGGTGGTATAGCCAATACTGGCCGATGCAATCAACATCGACGGTCCCACATTGGTTCCCCACATGGTTAATCCGATGCTGTGCCATTTAAGAGAACGACTGGCCAGAAAAAGGTTTTCGTTCTCGTCCTTCTTTTTCATGAAACTGACCCAGTAGCCAATTGCAACCAGTACAATCAGATAGAGTCCGACTACTGCAAAATCGAGAGGTTGTAAAAAACTGTGTATGCTTTCCATAGTATTTAGTTAGTCATTAGAAAAAAGTCATTAGTCATTAAAAATAGTCATTAAGGAAAAAGTCATAGGTCATCAATCCTCTTCAATCTTTATCAATCCCTTCAATCCATATTTCCCAAGTATGTCCTTCACTTTTACAGGGCGACCCAGTTTGAGGGCTTCGTTCATGGCATGCAAAACGGCGATGGTTCCTATTCCCTCGCGCAAATCGGGAAAAGCAGTTTCTCCCTTTTCGATGCATGAAACGAAATATTCCAGGTAGTTTTGGTATTCACCGGCATGATGTGTACGCCCTTCAAAACGGAAATAATATTTTTCCAGGTGATCGAAGGTGTGGATGCGTTCTTCACCCCTTTTATCGGTAATGGCATAGCGCAGTTCCTGATAATCGGCCTGACTGGCTCCTTCTGTCCCTCGAAGGATACAGGTCATTTCGCTATCACGCTGAGTAGGTTGTACGGGACAGCTATAGGTACCACTGGTACTGGCAATGCGCCCATCGGCTGCTTTAAAGATGAAATGCATGGTGTCGGGGTTTTTCAAGCCGCCAGCTTTGCCATTGGGGCTTAGCATTCCATAGCCCATCACTTCTTCAATATCGGGCAAATACCAGCGGATAAAATCAACCGGATGACTTAAGCCGCCATATAACCAGCTAAACGAAGCACTTAAGGACCAACCTTTTCCCAGAAACCAGCGATGGTCGGCATTGTAATGTGTTTCGATGCTTACCAGCTCGCCAATCATCCCCTTTTCATAATCGATGCGTTGGCGTTTTGCCGGTTCAAAAAAACGTGAACTCTGCCCGACAAAGACCTTCTTTCCACTTTTTTTGCTGAGTTGCAGCAGCTCGTTGGCCACTGATAAATCATCGATCAGCGGTTTGGTGCATACCACGTGTTTGCCATGCTCAAGCGCCATTTTGATGTGTTGCGCATGCAAATGGTCGGGGGTATAAATCGCAATGATGTCGATGGCTGCATCTTCGAGTAAATCTTCGTAACGTGTGGTGTAATGATGAAAATCGAATTCTTTGGCACGTTTACGGCACAAATCTTCGTTCAAATCACAAACTCTTTGCAATTCCAGCTTGTCGCTCGCCAGGACAGCCGACATGGTGCTGCGTCCTTCTCCTAAACCTAAAATTCCTATTTTCATATTCGTTTATCGATACGCTTCAACTATCTTCAATGCTTTTTCAATGTCATCTTCTGTTTTGAAATCAACATTGATATGTAAACCCTGATTGCCTACGTTGTCGAGCAAAGGCTTCAATTCGTCGAGTGTTACCCAGTTGGCCATGATTGATTTACCGGAAGCCAGAATGCGTTTGTACAAATCGTACCATTTAGGGTCGCCGCCCTGAGGCTCGCCATACCCCGGAGTCCACTGAATGGCATTCAGCTCTTCAATTTCGAGAATGGCATCGAGGTGACGAATGGCATCAACCCCGTCGAGATGATACAAGGTATAATCGATTTTTTGAGCTTGCTCACGCAGGTAGGGCAAGGCATACTCTCTATAATCTTCTTCGGAAACCATGACCGAGATATCGCTTTGCAACTTTGAGGTTTTGCCCGGTCCCCAAAGTGAAAAGTAACAAAAAGCCATTTCATCGCCTTCTCGAATTATGTCGTAAAGGGTATCGAACACCTCAAAATAGATATCGTTGATGGTTTGAAGCTGTTGTTTTAAGCCGTCAGGATCCATCATGGTTTTGAGCAAAACATTATCAGATCCATACAGCCCGCCCAGGGTATCGAGCCCTTCGATCAGGTCGGGCATGCCAACGTAGTAGTTGCCATTCGACAACTTTTTGCACTCGGTAAGCAAATCGACATGCAATTTCCACCACTTGTTGTCGGGATCGAGTTTCAATTCATGGCCCGCTTCTTCAATATGCTTAATCCAGATGGTATCCTCGCCGGCACCCAACTCAGAGCCTAAAATAGCCGAAAGCGACCCGGGACCTAATTGCGTGTTGGCAACCGGCGGAATATCGGCTTTATACGAATAAAGCGACATTTGATAGTGCAAATATTTTACACGCCATACCGGATCGAACCACTGTTGTTCAAGGCTTTTAGCTTCGGCTGGTGCTTTTACACCAGCGTGTGGGTCACCTTTTTTATAAAGATGTTCCCACATGCTCAACACCATGCCTTTATTATTCCACCAATCGATGTAATTTTTCTTCGATTCTTCCCAATTCAATTTCCAGGTATCCATATCAAACTCCTATTTTTTTTCACCAAGCAGCTCACCCAGCACACTGTTGTTTAAGCCATGGTACGAATCATTAAATTTCATTTTTTCAATTCTATTCCAATCCATATCGTCGGTACTTTGAACAGGTAACGGGTAAACCGAAATTTCAGCTTCGGCTTTAACCCAAACAGGCATTTCGTCAAGTGGAACTTCAACGTTTTTCATCCATTTTCCACCTTTTTGCTTTTCGCCTGTGAAGAAATTTATCCACTGACCCTCGGGGAGATAAACATCGCGTTGGTTTTCGCTGTTCATTACCGGTGCTACCAAAATATCATCGCCAAACATATACTGATCATCGATGTGCCAACACATTTTATCACCGGGATAGTGCATGAGCAAGGCACGCAAAACCGGGTACCCTGTTTGAGTAGATTTTTTACTCTGTTCTACAATATATGGAATCAGGGCATAGCGCAACTTCAACCATTTACGCACAATACCCGAAACAGCAGGGTATTCGTATGGCTCGCGTTTTGAAGTTCCATGATAACGAAGGTGCGATGAAAACACACCAAACTGGGTCCAGCGCACATACAAATCATCGGGCACTACTGAATTCATAAAATTGGGCGAACTATGGAATCCCGGAACATCGTGACTCCAAAACCCGAAACCCGATAGTCCCAGATGCAATCCGCCTTTAAGCGATCCGGCTATGCCATCCCAGGTAGCAGCGGCATCGCCCCCCCAATGCAAGGGGTAACGCTGACAGCCTGCCCATCCGGCACGGGCCCAAATAATGCCGTCGCCGGTAACTTCTTTGGTAATTTCGTAGGCTGCCTTTTGATAAAGCAAGCCATAAATATTGTTCAGTTTTTCGGGGCTCATCGACTGGTATTCAGCCTCCATGTGAATTTCTTCACCAAAATCGGTTTTGATGCACAGCACACCCATATCGAGCAATTCTTTCAGAAGATTCTTGTACCATGCGGTCGCTTTTTCCGAAGTAAAATCGATGGTTCCGGCATAATCGAGGGCACTAAAGTTTGAACCGCCCTGTTGTTTCGAAGCTTTTAGCGGGGCAATGTAATTGTTTTCCTTTGCTTCGGTCAGTTGTTCGGCCTCCTGAGCTACATAAGGCATTTGCCATAAGCTCACCTTAAAACCATTATCGCGCAGGTTTTTAATAAATGCCGGCGGATCGGGGAAACGCTCAGGATTAAACTTCCATTCGCAAAGCCAGTCGGTACGGAACCAGCCGGTATCGATGTGAATTACATCGCAGGGGTAATCTTCTTTACGAAGACGGGTGCATATGGTATCAATCTCGTCGGCTGAGAAGTAACTCATTCGGCTCATCCAGGTTCCAAAACTCCACAACGGGGGCATAGATGGAAAACCAGTAACCTGACGATAACTGTATAAAATTTCTTCGAAGGTATTGCCACCAAACAGGAAAAGATCGATTGCCGGTTCTTCAATAAGCAATTGTACCGAACGGCTTGAGTGGTCGGCCAGCGATATTTTGCTGAATGCCGACGTGTGCATGAAGATGCCATAAAGACGGCTCGACATGAAGAAAGGTATGTTCTTGTAGGTACGCCGGTTGTTTACGCCCTGCCCGTCCTGGTTTTTAAGCTGAAAAGTACGACCCGAAAGATCCATTTTGGCAAATCGTTCGCCGGTTCCAACAAATACTTCATCGGGCTGTGCATGAAATGAAACTGTGCTACGGTCAATGCCTTGCTGATTTTCGATATACCCCATGGCCAGCGCTTCGATACGCGCCGGGAAGAACTGGTCCCAGGCACTGATTTCGATGGCTTTTTCACCGTCGGGATAGAAAATAGCTTCAAGTGAATCCTGCGGTTCAGGAAGCAGGTCGCTCCAGTGATCGATTTTGTTGTCTTTCCGTATAAAACGTGCGCGTACAACACCCGAATTGTCTTTTACCAGCCACTCTTCATCATTTTTTTCAACCAATAGTTGCGTTACCGATAATTTGGCATCCATTTCGAGCATTACCGAATTGGGCATTGCCTGACCATCGAAAGCCACAGCCACCCGAAGGATTTTATCGCCATAGGCCCTCATTACCAATTGAAATTCGCGACGAGGGACATCCATATCGGGTGCATATTCTAACTGGCACAGCTGTTTTTGAAAAGGAATGGTAAGAACAGCATCTGTGCCTTTCACCTCTATTTGGCTTGGTTTTCCCACTTTCCATATTTTTTCTTCACCCGAAAACGACGGATCAAGATCAAGAAAATCTATTGGTTGATAATTGGTTTGTTTCATAAATGGCCCCCTCTGACTCCCCCCAAGGGGGAGAAATATCTAATCATTATTTTTGTTTTATATTACCATAGGGCGATGCCCTATGCTGTTGCTTTTGCCCCGTTGGGGCTAATGAGTCATGAACTCATTTGTGACTGATCACCATTGACTAATGACTAATGACCAATGACTATTTTATTCTGCATTTATTTCTATTTCAGTAGCAGCCAACCCATCGGAGGTGGCTTTTAACCTGATGGTTCCCTTTTTCCCGTTGGTTTGCACAATTGCCAGGCACATGCCGTTGTATGCTTTACGGTAGCTGGCTTTGAATGGCTCATGGCTTGCCTGATAACCATTACTTACACCGGCAATAAAACCCTCTCCTTCAATCTCAAAATTCACCATGTTGTCGGCCAGCGGCACCAGGTTACCCTCTTTATCTAAAATACGCACCGTAACAAACGATAGGTCTTTGCCATCGGCCTTAATGTATGTCCTATCAGCAGTAAGCTCAACCCTGGCTGCTTTTCCGGCGGTGTTGATGATGCGTTCAAGGACTACTTTTCCATCTTTTCGTGATACGGCCTTCAATTCTCCCGGGGTATATTCCAAACGCCACATTACATGCAAATCGTCATTTTCTTTTCTTTTTATGCCCATTGACTCTCCATTCAGAAAAAGTTCCACTTCGTCGGCATTATTGTAGTAAGCCCACACGTCAATGGTTTCGCCTTCGGTCCAGTTCCAGTGCGGAAACAGGTGCAACATGGTTTTGTCGGTCCACTCGCTCTGATACATGTAATACACATCTTTGGGGAAACCACACAAATCGATTACACCATAGTAGGAGCTGCGGGCAGGCCATTCCATAAACGGCTCGGGTTCGCCAATAAAATCGAAACCCGACCAGATAAACATTCCCGACATGAAGTCGAGCTTTTTAACCAGTTTCCAGGTTTCCTCATGGGTGGCACCCCAGTAGGCATGCACATGGTCGTAAGCCGAGCAGGTGTAATCGGGATTCGGATCTTTGATGGGCACATTGTATGCCTCGGGCCAAACCCTGATACTGTCGGAAGGTTGATTATAGACGCCACGTGTAGCAAATGCCGACATATTTTCGCTGGCAATAAACGACTCTCCGGGAAAGCGATTGGGCAAATCGGGGTAATCTTTATGTTTATAATTGAAACTCAACACATCGAGCGCCCCGCTTTGCCAGATGTAATTCTTTTCGGGAATATTCTCGGTAAGCCCGCAGGTTACAGGCCGTGTAGGGTCGGCTTCTTTCACTATTTTCACCAGTTCGGGCGTAATGGTCAGACCGGTACTATCGAACTGCTCGCGTATTTCGTTGCCAATGCTCCACACCATTACCGACGGATGATTTCGTCCACGGCGCACCATGTCGCGCAGATCGGTTGCGTGCCATTCTTCCCATATCTCGTGATAATCGTGTTTCATTTTCTTTTTGGCCCAAACATCAAAAGCTTCGTCCATTACGAAAAAGCCCATTTCATCGCACAAATCGAGCAAGCCAGGAGCGGGTGGGTTATGAGCCATACGTATGGCGTTGCAGCCCATTTCTTTCAGAATTTCGAGCTGACGCTGAGCCGCACGCCGGTTAAACGCTGCCCCCAGCGCCCCCAAATCGTGGTGGTTGTTTACACCGTGAAGTTTAATGTTCTCGCCATTCAAAAAGAAGCCTTTTTCGCTATCGAAATGAAAATCGCGAATACCAAAATCCACGGTATAGTTGTCGGTGATTTCACCTGTGGCCTTATTCTTTATTTCAATGTGCGCTTTATACATCAATGGATGATCGAAGGACCAGCGTTTAGCATTTTTGATCGTAAAATCAGTCTTGTAAAGCGCTTCATCCTCAACGATAAGTCCGCCGGTATTTTGAGCAATCACCTGTCCCGACTCTTCAATTTTGACCTGTACACTTACCTCATGAGCTTGTTTGGTTTTATTGATAAGTTCCACTTCAACTGTAAGCTGGTCGTTCTGCTCATCTATTTTTTCGGAATGCACAAAAGCACCCCACTGATCGACATGCACATCGCCGGTTGACACCAGCCACACATTGCGGTATATTCCAGAGCCGGTGTACCAGCGCGAATTGGGCTGGAGGCTGTTATCGGCTTTAACGGCGATCACATTCAACGAATCGCCAAAATGAAGGTACGGGGTCAGTTCGTGTCTGAAACCCATATACCCAAAGGGTCGTTTGCCCAGGTAATTACCGTTAATCCACACTTCACCGTTGCGGTAGACCCCTTCAAAATCGATGTAGAAGTTTTTATCCCGCTCATTTTCACCAAGGGTGAATGCTTTACGATACCAGCCAATTCCTGCCGGAAGAAAACCACCATTGTGCCTCGTTGAATGATCTTTGCTGAACTCGCCCTCGATACTCCAATCGTGTGGGAGGTTCAATACCCGCCAGTCGGAGTCGTCATAATCGCGCTGATAAGCCAGTGAATCGTTGCCCAAATAAAATTTCCAGTCAGCGTTAAAATCAGCAATCCGGCGTCCCGTTTGAGGTGAACTACACGAGAACTGAATTGAAGAAAGCAACACAAAAGCCAATATCCATCCGAAGAGGTTTTGACTTCTGTCTTTCATATTTCGTCTTATTGCTTTCAACTTCCTATCAAACATTTCTTTCTTCATTCTGCTATTTTATCTCCGATTCTTCTTTCGATTTAAATTCAATATTGCTTTTGCCAATATCTTTTGAGGTAGCGAGCGCTATGCCACGGTTTCCAAGTTGATCAACGGCATTATAGAAGTGATAAACCATCCCGTCGTATTTGATCACATAAGCCTTGTGTGCAAAAAGGTTGTCGTAACTTTCGGACGGTTCAATTAAATGCGGCCCGTCCCATTGCGTCCAGTTTTGCAAATCGTACGAGCAGGCAAAACTGTTGTACACCACGGTGCGACCCTCGGGCCAGTATGCCCTGAAGTAGAACATAACATACACATCACCAATTTTCTGGATCACCGCATCACCTGTAATTCCTTTGTGATGATTCAGTAAAGGATTATTCGCATAACGTTGCCAGTTCACCATGTCGTCGGAAACGGCCATGCTGATGCGTTCAGCTCCCCTGTTGGGATTAATACTGTCGCCACGTGCATTGTAGTACATCACAAAAGGATGGCCGGTATGCCTTTCTTTATCCTCGATGATAAAACTTTTGTACATGGTGCTGTTGTCGTACCAACCTGCATCCTCGTCGGTCGACATCAGCACCGGCTTTTCAAGGCGACTCCATTCGTGCAAGGCTCCGGGATCATTTTTGGTATAAGCCATTCCCAGCGAAAGGAGTCCTTTTTCGTAGCCGCGGGTATTACCGCCAAAATAACTTATCCAGTAATTATCATCGTATGTGTTTATCGCATAATCGCCTCCCCACTCGTAATCGATTAATGAAGGATATCCGGCCTTTTGGTTCGAATCCCAGTCGGTGGTATCGGTAAACTGCATAATTTGTCCCTGCACATCCCAATCAATCAGGTTTTCGCTGTGTGCCAGCCAGGTTTCGTAGCCACGACCGTCGAAAACAATGTAAGTCATTACCCATCGGTCATTGTGCCTGAAAATGGTGGGGCAATCCATTTTATACTTGTTGCTGTCGGGCACCAAAATAAGTCCATATTTATGAGGTGTTTTCACCTCTTCATAAATCTCCTGCATCACTTCGGGAGCAACCGTTTTAGGCAGCTCGGCAGTACAGGCTGCAAAAAAGAGAACCAGTAGAAATAAAATACCCCCTTTAATTCCCCATGAAGAGTGAAAAACACCCCCTTTAGTTCCTCCAAAAGGGGGAAAAGAACCCCCTTTAGTTCCCCCTGAAGGGGGAAAAAGCTTTGAACTTACTTTCATAATTTCGATCATTTTAATTCAAAATCTCAACTAAATATTGGAGACGAACACTCATAAATTGTGAGTCGAAACTCGCATCACCCAAAAATCTAACATCTAATATCTATTATCTCATATCTTTTTTACTGCACTTTCACCCAGTCGATATAAAGCGGCCCCTTTTCGCGGGGAGTTATCTTAATGGTATAAGTACCGGCATTGATTACCGTTTGAGTGTTGGTCACATAACTTTTCCAATTGGGCGGTGTAGGCGGAAATACCCACTCGCCCTTCCACATCAAGCGCCCATCGGCTGCCAGTATTTCAACATCGGCTTCGAGGTTTTTTCCCGCTAAATTGACAAACCGGAATTGCAAGCCATATTTCGAAGCCAGGCCAACGCTAAACTGCGGACCAATAGCACCCTTTTGATCGGGAACCATCAGCACCTCTTTATCGAGCCAGGTCGTTTTGCGGGCATTGCCAAACACCACCCCGTCTTCAGCCTGCCAGGTTTTTGCCGTGCGCATATCGATGGGATCGTCGAGCGTAGTGGCAGGCAAAGCTGCGATAATTGGCACGCTATTTTTATTATTCCATTGATAGGGTACTATTTCAAGCACTGAACCGGCATTAAAATCTTTTTGGTATATCGTAAACACCTCTCCTGCGTTGTTCGAAATGTTGCCTTCCAGTTTCACCCAGTCGGTCAGCCAGGTTGGAAGTTCTTTAACTTCACTGTGAATTCCGGCAAAAACAGTTGCACTGCCATTCAGCTTAACGCTGGCATTTGTATTATTTACAGCGGAAGTTTGTATCCATTCGGCGCCATACAAAACAGGCAGCAAGCCCGAAAATGCAATCTTATTGTCCGAATATTGCTGATCACCAGTATTCAGCCAGGTTTTCAGCTTCCAACCTTCGGGAGCTTCCAACCCGGTTAAAAGTCCATCGGAAGCCGGTGCCGGCTGAACCGTTTTGCCGGATGTTGAAACTGCAATGGCTGAAATCACGGCCTGTCCCGATTTTACCTCGGGGAATGAAATGATCAGTTCTCCATTTTCCACCTCAACGCTTACGGTTTTCTTCAACAGTTGATCGTGTCCGGCTTCTTTCCAAATGTCCAAATCGTCAATCACCAACTGATTGTTGACGGCTACATCAAACATGCGCCAGCCATCACAATCAAGACCACCACCAGTTCCGTACCAGGGCTCAACAAAGTAAAGTTCAACCTGATACTCGCCATCGGGTATGGGAAAATGGTAAGACAATTTGTGGCGGCCATAACGAAACGATTGAATAAGTGGCCAATCTATTGTTCCTTCAACAGGATCGTACGTTTGGCGCTGACTGCCATAAAAGGCAGGCATCCCATCATAATCATCGGTCCACGAACGCGAGCCCCAACTATGGGAGCTGCTTTGTTTGCGGTCAGCCATCCAAACATTTCCATCGGCATCGGTATAATCGGCACCACCACAGTTTACCCTGTAAATGTAATTGGCATCATCGCTTGTGAGTGGAGAAATATTTCCAGCCAGCTTTTCAATATCCGGTGCTTCGGGTAAATGATGCAGCATTATGATGTCGCTTGCCACTTCTTTGCCATCAACATAAGCAACGGCCTTCAAAATATTATACTGAACGTCAATATTGTCGAAGATGAAATGGGTTCCGATTGGTCCGCGTTGTAGTTTTCCAAGCGGTTCACCATCGACACTGTTGTACAGCTCCACCTCGTCGCAATTTGAATACACGCGAATTCCATCTTTCATACCGGGTTCTATCCAACGGTCGGGCCAGGTATGCGATGCAATGTAAACCATGGGTTCGGTATCTTTGGGGGCATAATTTGAGCGGAACATGTAGAAAACATCGAGCGGCTCTCCCCAAATGGTAACTGCCCCTTTGTAGTTGATTGGACCAAGTCTGTCAATATCGCGAAAGCCTTCGCCACTCTGCACCCGGCCGGGATTATCGTGTGAATTGAACAACCAGTGAAACTGGCCACAACTTTGTTCAGAAGCTTTCACTCCCAAAAATATTTTCGATTCCATCAGCAAAGCCATGCGGTCTTCGCTCCATGGTCCATCCTGCACAAAGCCACCTTCGGTATGAAAATCGATGCTGCGCCATGCTCCGTATTCACCGTTTAAGAGCTGTTCCGAAAGTTCCTCGTCGTAAATATCGGGGTTTCCACCGTAGGTTCCCGACCAGTTTTGAATTACATTCCAATCGGTACCGCTACCCCCGTTACAGGTAGTTACCAGGCGCTGTGATGGTGATGTAGGATCCAGTTCACGAATCAGTTCGGTACATTCGCGTGCAAAATCTTCGGGCAGTGTACTTTCATTTTCAAGTCCCCACAAAACAACCGAAGGACTGTTGCGGCGCTCTTTCACCCAGTCGTGCAGCAATTGCTTAAAGTTTTTTCGAAAATCTGGATTGTCGAACCAGATGTGGGCAGTCATTTGTGTCCACCACAACATGCCAGTTTTGTCCCACTGCTCGTGGTAACGGAAATTATGGGGCTGGTGGGCATCGCGGAAAGCATTAAAACCCATGGACTGCATCTGCTCAACCCGTGCCTGAACCTGAACTTCGCTAAAGGCATGTCCCTGCCCCAGCATGTGTTCGTACTCACAGGTTCCGTTGATAAACACCGGTTCATCGTTCAGGTAGAAGCGGTTGCTGGGGCTTTCGCCAAAGATGTCCCATTTGATGGTTCGGATTCCGTAAGGTGTTTCCAGGCGATCGATGCATTTGCCATCTTGCCAGACTTCGGTATTCAGGGTATATAGGTATGGATTTTCGAGCGACCAGAGCGTCGGATTTTTCACCACTGGAAGCTGGCCTTTTAGCGTATCGGTATCACCGGGCGCAATGGTCGTATATATTTCGGATAAAACGACCGTTTTCCCGTTTTCATTCTTCAGAATATTTTTAATCAAAAGGTCTGCAGCTTCGCTGTGATAGTTCTTAATTTCAGCGGTGAAATTCAACACGGCCTTTTCGGCATTGGTGCTTTCATCGTTCCATACGTGTACCCCAAAAGGTTCAACCCGTACTTTATTGGTGGCGACAAGATGTACCGGACGGAAAATCCCCATGGGCTGACTGCCTTCGCAAAAGCCCCACTCGGGACTGCAACCCCCACAAACCCATGGAAGGTCGCGTATATTGGCCGGATGGTCGGCACGCACGGCCAGAATATTCTCTTGGTCAAGATGAACAAAAGGCGTAATGTCGAGTGTAAAGGTGGTGCGACCACCGGCGTGGTATCCCACCGAGTCGCCATTGAGCCAGACCGTAGCATACGAGCCAACCCCTTCGAAAAACAAAAAGTATTGCTTATCGACATCGGGATTTTCAACCATAAATTTTTTACGATACCAGGCATAGCCATGACGGTTTCCGTGCATTAAGCGGCGGTAACCTCCATAATCGTCCCAGTTATGCGGAACATTTACGTCCAACCATCCATCGGTGTTGTAAGTTGCTGCTTCGAATCCGTCGTAAGCCTGCTGATCGGAATCATCAGCAATGGTTGACCATCCCTCATTCAGAAGAAGATTGTTTCGCACATCGTGGTTCTCATGATCCTGTCCGGCAGGCTCACAAGCTACCAAAGTACTAATCAGGACAAAATAGAGCAATTGTAGTTTAGTCATCTCAACTATTTATTGTAATTGTTTTATTATCAGGAACAAATATTTTCAGTACCAGCCAACATAGCAGGTAGGCAATGCTGGCAATTGCAAATACGCTGTAATAGCTTCCTGTAAATTCCAAAATTAAACCAACTGCGGCTGAAAAAATTACACCGCCCATGGCACCTGCAAAACCGGAAAGGCCAATAACCGAGCCCACTGCATTTTTAGGATAAATATCGGACACGATGGTGAAGATATTGGCAGCATACCCCTGATGGGCGAAAGTTGCCATGCTTATTAAAATTACGGCTCCCCACATATTGGAAATTCCTGACACAAAAAATACAGGAAGCACCAGAACAGCCATAATCAGGATGGTAAATTTCCGGGCCGAAACCGGTTCCCTTCCTTTTTCAATCAGGCGTGACGACAACCAGCCACCGAAAACTGAGCCGCCGATTGAAATTACATAAATGGTGATTAAAGGCAAACCAATGTTTGTGAGATCAATGCCGTAGTTTGAATATAGAAATTTTGGGAGCCAGTACAGAAAAAACCACCATATCGGGTCGGTAACAAACCTTGCCAGGCAAATACCCAGTGTTTGACGATGACGGATAATTTTCTTCCAGGGAATCCGTTCCTGCTCGGGCTCACTGCTATCCTGCAGAATATATTCCCTTTCGCTTTTGGTCAGTTTATTGTTTTTCTCGGGTCGTACGTAGAAATAAAGCCAAAAAACCAACCATATAAAACCCAGTGCACCAGTACTGATGAAAGCCCATTTCCAGCCCCAGGTCAGGGCAATAAGCGGAACAAGCAGGGGCGTAAGAATAGCACCAACATTGGTTCCTGAATTAAAAATACCGGTAGCCAGTGCACGTTCTTTTTTGGGAAACCACTCAGCCACCGTTTTAACCGATGCCGGGAAATTGCCTGATGCACCAATTCCCAGTAGAAAACGCGATGCTGCGAAACCAAAAACAGTGCGGGCCGCAGCATGAACCATGGCCGCAATACTCCATAAAATAACCGCGAAGGAAAAACCCTTTTTGGTACCAATCCGGTCAAGTATGGTTCCGGTGGTAATCAAACCAATGGCATAAGCCATTTGGAATGCCATAATGATGAAGCCGTAATCGGATTCGGACCAGTTAAAGGTTTCCTGAAGTTCAGGTGCCAAAATACCGAGCACCTGACGGTCGATGTAGTTAATGGTTGCTGCAAAAAAAAGCAAAACTACTATGCGCCATCTGTATTTTCCAATTCTTTGTTTTTCTGCTGTAAGCATGCTAAATACTAATTGTCATCAAATTAAATGCAGATTTCTTTTATTCTTTGATAAGCTGTTTCCTGCTCTTCGGGAGTTTCGCAATAAGTAACCACAATGAGTTTCATACCCGGCACCCACAACCTTTTCACCTGCTGTTCGATGGTTTCAACATCACCCACAATACGGGCATTTAAAACCACCCCGGTATTGGCAAATGCATGAAAAGCCTCCAGTTTGTCGCTTGCCCCGGGATCGGTTTGTGGTGAAAAAGCCGCGTCGGCCATTTTCAGTCCTTCGATGTTTAAAACCGCATCAATCCATCCCGACCAATCGCCACAGGAATGAAAAGCAAGGCCTCCATAAGGATCACAAATTTTCTTAGCTGAAGGAACGGCCAGTGCGGAATATTCGTCGGGTGAAATCATAATGGCATTATCGTCGCTTAAGCCCAGCCCCTTCCATTTTACCGATGAAGCAAAACCATGTCCAGGCAGTACCAGTGCATCGCCGATGATTTTTTGCTGCTCCCTGTTAAATTCCAACGAGATATTGGCCAACTTATCGAACAGCACTGCAACTTTATCGGGATTCATCAACAACTCAATAAAAAAGTTGTCGAGTGGCAGCAAATTGGTTACAATGTTTAAAGGAGATTGCGAATCGGTGAACGAAACGGGCAATTTCCCTTTGCTTTGTTCCATGAAATACTCAATCATATTCAGCGTGTGCCGGCCAATACTGGTTTTTGATGCCGTTTGTGCTTCGTATGCCAGTAATTCATCAAGAGCATGAAAGGTTGGTTTGATGGCCGGTGCATTTCCTTCACTCCACATGTAATCGCTGCCGTATGCACTGGCAATGGTGCCAATGCCATACCATGGCTCCAGAAAATTGGGTACATCGGCTTTGTATTTCATGCTTTGCGCCAATGCACCAAGCTGTAAGCTGAGTGATCGCTCCATGTCGGCGCAGGCATACGAAAAGCATTCGGCAACCCGCATCCTCCGGTAAACCAAAACGCCTGTTTCAGCCTGCCAAAAATCAGCACACGTTTTATTTAACGCACCGGCATAGGCTTCATAGGCTTCGAAATCGAATTTTTCGGGAGCCAGGGGTAAAATGCCTGTTGCCTGTGAATCGGCAATTTTTGTATTGAATTTCTTCATCTGCTTCAATTGGCGATGACTGCCATCTGGTTTTTAATTTTGTTTGTCGGGTATTCGCCTCTTCGTAAAATCTATGATAACTGATGTATATTCTTCAGTTCTTCTACCGTTTTAAACAAAGTTTCAATTTTATCGTCCGAAACTTTTTCATCAATATTGATACAGCAAAGGCCGGTGAGTTTCATATTGCCCGAATCACCGACCAGTTTGATGATGGTTTCCCTGATTTGCTCTTTCGTCTGATGAATCAGCTCTACCGGACTCAGACGGATATTCAGGAAAGTATCGGGCAGATGTTGTCTCAACACCGCCAAATCGCCGCCCCATCCTACATCCAGAAAATCGAGCTTTGGGATTTTTGCAAATGCCTCTGCCATGCGATGCGGATCGTTGCCGCAGTAATGAATCCCGAACGGGCGATGTGTTTTACTCCATTCAACATCAAAAGGCAAAAGGAATTCTTCGTAGTCTTCTTCCGAAATCATGGTATGCGAACATTCAGAATGCAGAAAAACAGCTTCCTTAAAATGCGCCAGCACACGATTTACCGAGATGGAAGTGGATTTGGTTTCGGCTTCTATGTACGATGTAAATTTCTGAATCACTGAAGCAATCTGACTGAAATAAAGCTTTACCTGCTCAGGATTCATCATCATGTCCATGAAAATCGATTCACCCTTCAAATCCATGGCGAGGTTCAGTATTCCACCCCAATTGATATCACCACTCAGGTATCCATATTTCTTTTTTAACTGTTCAGCCAGTTCAATTATTTTTTTAAATGAAGAACTCTTAAATGCTTGTTCTTCATTAACAAACAGCGCTTCAGCATGTAAAGGAATAACCTGTGGCGGATGCGATTCGAAATAATTCACCTTGCAGCCCAGCATTTCGGAAAGCACAAAGCCGGCAGCCAGGTGAACAGCGCCAATTTCGGGACGCCGATTAAGATGGTTTTTCCCCAATCCATACTGTCCCCATCGCTGATAAAGTGCTTTCTCCATGTGCTGCTCAGCTTCAACCCGGCGCACAGGATGGTAAAAGAAATCCTCGTCGAAGGTAATCCTTTCGTTATGGTACCACCATTCAGGTGCCAGCACAATATCGACCGGCAGTTGATTTTCGGAGTTGCTCAGCTTCATCGTTTAAGCGATTTAATTAAACAGCCAGTCAACAGGCAGTCCGTCTCCTTCTACACCAATCCCGGCATCGTGTATTTCGATTTCTTCATTACCATCAATAAAACCGAGAATCATTACCCTGCCGGGATTAAGTTTCAGCATGTTTTCACCGGCTTCGTAATCGTAGGTATATACATTCACACCATACAGGCCTTTTACTTTCAGCGCATTTGATATTTTAATATCGGCCTGACCACGGTTATTGGCCTGGGCATTGGTTTCAAGACGTGGCGGTGGCAGAATGGTAAAGCTGTGTCCGGTAAAATACCCGACCACCACTTTTACCGGCTTTTCATTGACAAAACGAATTTCGGTGCCGTTTTTTTGCTGATCAGCATCGCTGAGCATCACCCCTTCGAGTTGTTGCAACTCAGGAGCCACATCGATGATGGTATTGTTTTTATCGGTACTCACTTTACTTCCCGGCTTCAAGGTGTAGCGCTTTACATTTTCGCCCTGCAATTGCACATTCACGGGTTTATACGGACCATACTTTTTGGCTGCTTCACCACCGGCTTCTTTCAGTTTTTCAACATTGTTTCTGAATTTCACCAGCTCATCCTCGTAGTGCACCATCAGTTCAACCCAGGTTTTGTTCGTGGCATCGGTGCCAAAAATGGGAATACGGCGCTGGGTGGTTTGCATGCTGTTGGCATACAAATAATGATTTTGCGTTAATTTCACCAGTTCACCATAGTGTTCAACACTTTTCTCAAGGTGTGGCAGTGCTTTTTCGAGGTCGGCAACATCGGCCGAGTATTTGTAGCGCAAAACATATTGAGCCGCTTTCACTTTCTCGGCAAAAAAGCGGGCTGTTTCCCGGTAGCAATACATATCGTTGCGTAATCGGTCAAATTCATCTTTATTTTCACTGACCGATTTTGCAGCCTTGTCAATGGCTTCGACTGCTTTTTCGCCATGCTGTAGCACTTCTTCAATAATTTGAGGCGGCGTTTCACCAATGTGCGGTTCTCCTTTCCATTCCTTACGTGCCCAATCGACCAAAATTTCACCTTCGGGACCATTTGAGTCGAGATAGCTTTGATACACATTCCACTTAAACGGATTAACGAGCTGGCTCATAAACATTCCGAGCAACAGGGTTTGGCGGTTGCCATCGGAGATACCAAAACGGCGAAGCAGCTTCGGAGCAATTTCACCGCTTTCTTCATAGGCCACTAAAATATTGTTTCCCTGCTCCTTATTGCTGCCATAAAAGTCGCCCAGTCGTTCCGAGAAATGCTCAATTTCGCCCTGGCGGTCACGATCCATGTCCCAGGCATAACGGCCCCAGGTTTCATACCACATCCAGTCACGGTCGATTTGCAAAATGCGCGGTTCGGCCTTATCGGCTGTATAAGGCCAGTCCCAGTAGGAGGTTTGTGGATACAGGTGCAGTCCGTTGGCACCCTGAATATCGCGCATGGCCTTGGTACTTTTCTGTATAAAATCGGGCGAGCCATAGCGAAATGGCTCCAGGTTGGCCAGAATATGCACATTTGAAATATGAACAGAACCGAGCTCACTCAGCGATTTGGGAATTGAAGCCCACTGATTGCGGGGCTCGTAGGTAGTAAGCGATTCGCCATTGTATTTATAAACCGTGTACAGGTTTTTATAAAGCGGCAAAGCAGCCTCCATCACCATTGCAGCATCGGTATCGTGACCACGCAATACAATGGGAGGTTCCTCGGTTATACCTAAAGCCTCCATTCCATCGCGAACTCCCGGGATGATGGTTTCGGTAAACCATTCAACATCGTCTTCGTAGGTATTCATGGCTTCGCCCAAGCAAACCATCAAGCCAACATGTGGATATTTTTCGATAAAAGCAGCCACCGACTTACGGGTATAATCTGAAATAACAGGGATAATGGGTCGTCCCCGCTCCTGGGTTTCCAGTTCGTGGTGTTCGGCGAAAGGTTTTGATACAATGATGTTGTAAAACATCTGAATGACCCAGATGCCTCGTTTCTCAGCCTCTTCGGTGAGAAATGCAAATACCTCCTCATTTTTCTTGAATGTTTCTTCGTCAACTTCAACCGCATAAGGATATTCGTCGAGTTTCACCAGGGACGCAAAGGGGTGTCCATTCCACAAATAAAGTGAGTTATAGCGGTTTTCGACCATCATGTCGAGGTAGTCGATCCAATGCTGCTTGTCGTAAAACCAGGGAAAATTCTCCGGAGTATAGGGATACTCATAAACATCGCGACCGGGCAGGTATTCGGTTTTCTGTAAACCGATGCAGGTTCCGCGAAGCACCATGTCGGGCTGGTCGGTGTAATCGATTTCAACGGGTAACTGACCGTCCTTTTCAATGCGCTCAATCAGTTCGATACAGCCATACAAAACACCCGAAGGGTCACTTCCCGAAATCACCAAACCCTGTTCAGAAGTCCCAACATGGAAGGCTTCGTTTGCCCCTTGTTTAAAGCCTGATTTATCAAGTTGCAAGCTAACACTTAACTTACTACCTTCAAGCTGATTACCCTCAACTACAGTTGCCCTGTAACCGATACTGTTTAACGATGCAGCCAGCTTATTGGCAGCAAACGACACGGCTTCATCGGGATGATCAACAACAATGTTTACCTCCCGTTTTTGGCATCCTCCGGCCAAAACTAATCCACTAAATAACACGATGAAAAGCAAATAAGGAAAGTTTCGCTTTCTGCTCCTTTTACGATCTGACTGCACCATGGTTTGCATTTTTTTCTTCTAAATTAGCTAATTTTTGTTAACGTTTACATTTTACAATCTCCTCTTTTCCAGCATATTTAGCCTGCCAGTATTTCTTTTAAATTGCAAACGTTTTATTGCAAAAGTAAATTATAAGCTATAGATTTGCAAATCGCGCAGAAGAAATAAACAGAAAACCTGAGCGCGATGCAGACTTTAATGCTGAAGTCCTTTTGCATACAATAAAATTAACTACTAACTAAATAACTATGCAAACAGAAAACACACCGGTTGGGGCCGGTAGTAAATCAACCATCATCGAACGGCTCGATGCAATGTATGAATACGATCGGGAGCCGGTATCGAAAAAGAAACTTCACGGCTGGAAGACCTTCATCGCCATGTTCGCCGGTGAACATGTTGCAGGTACCGAGTTTGTACTGGGGCCTTTGATGGTAATGCACGGCGTTTCTGCCGGCGATTTTATATGGGGCCTTTTGGTCGGCAACCTGCTTGCTGTATTAAGCTGGGCACTCTTAACGGCACCAGTAGCGGTAAAAACGCGACTTACCATTTACTGGCAGCTCAGGAAAATTGTTGGTCCGTATCTGACCATTGCATACAGTGCCTTTTATGCTCTTGTGCTTTGTCTGTTGGCCGGAGCCATGGTAAATGTTGCGGTTACTTCCATATCGATTCCTTTCAATATCCCCAACCCCGATTATGTTGCCGGTGACCTTTTCCCAAGCATGTCGTGGATTGCCATTGCGGTTGTAGTTGGAACTGTAATTGCTGCGCTGGCGGTTCTGGGTTTTGAAAAGATTGCTCACTTCTCAAAAATTTGTGCTCCCTGGATGGTGCTGGTGTTTTTTGCCGCAGCCATTGCCGTGCTGGCCAAACTGGGCTACAGCAATACAAGTGACGAAAGTTTCTGGCAGATACTGAACACCCGAATCTTCACGGGTGAACCCATTGGGAACAACTCAAAATATACCTTCTGGCACGTAGCCGGTTTTGCCTGGTTGTGCAATGCCACCCAACACATGGGCATGTCGGATGTGACCATTTTCCGTTATGCCAAAAGCTGGACGCAGGGTTTTGCTTCGGCTTTCGGAATGTTTTTGGGTCACTTTGGTGCCTGGATCGCTTCTGGTATTTTGTGTGCTGCTTACCTTGCAGAAGGTTTCGTTAATCCACAACCAGGCACCATTGCCCTCTACGGTGCAGGAATTGCCGGTGCCGTTAGTGTGGTAATTGCCGGATGGACCACTGCCAACCCGACCCTTTATCGTGCCGGACTGGCCATACAAATTGCAACACCCAACTGGAAACGCTGGAAAGTAACCTTTGCAGCAGGAATATTCATGATTGTTACTGCCTGTATTCCGGCTGTTAACGCCAACCTCGACCGTATAGTGGCCTACTATGGCTTGTTCTTTATCCCACTGGGCGCCTTTGTGATTCTCGATGTGTGGGTCTTCCCCAAAATCGGACTCATTAGCAATTTCACCGAAAAAAGCGGAAAAACCTTCAGCTGGCCCGCAGCCATTGCCTGGTTTGGCCCCTTTATTTTATCGATGTTGATTTATGGAAAAGATCACCTGGCTCCAATTCAAAAGCTTTTTGGTGAGCAGCCCGAATGGCTGGCAGGTTTTAAAATGGACCTTACTTTTCTGGTCGCTCCCGAGTGGATCCTGGCTGCCCTGCTTTATCTGGCTTTAAGCTTTTACCAACAACGATCGAAAAACAATGTACAATTGATAAAAGAAGGAGGTTTGTCATGAAGACCCTGCTCAAAATAATTTCGCTCATCGGACTGATTTTAACCATCGTTCCATCCATCCTTGTATTAAACGGCATCGTTGAGTTAAAAACTCATTTCAACCTGATGCTTGTCGGCATGATTCTTTGGTTCTCAACGGCCATATTCTGGATGAAAAGTCCTTCGCTCGATGATCAACCCGATGAGAAATAAACGAAAACTGTAAATAAATGATTGGCAAGCTGCTTACTGAACACAAAACAAATCCCCTTGGGATCGCCACTCCAAAACCCCGGTTTAGCTGGCAACTAAAAGCGGAAGGTTTCAACCTGAAACAAACAGCTTATCACATCCGATGTGCGTCCGATGTGCAGCAACTTAATTCCGGAGACGCACTGATTTGGGACAGTGGAAAAATAACCTCGGAACAGTCGCTTCACATTGAATACAATGGAGCCCCGCTTCATTCCGACATGAAAGTTTACTGGAAAGTGAAAGTGTGGGACAACAAGGGGAAGGAGTACGACTGGAGCCAGGCAGCTTACTTTACAACAGGACTTTTTGCCCCTCAGGACTGGTTGGCCGAATGGATAGAAAGCGGAGTTGAAGAAGACAGCGCTGTTTCTACTCCATGTCCTTTTCTGCGTAATGAGTTTGAACTCACAGCACCTGTTCTGTCGGCAAGGCTCTATGTTACTGCACGTGGCCTTTACGAAATGTACCTCAACGGACAAAAAGTCGGAGATCAGCTTTTCACGCCGGGATGGACCAGTTATCATGGTCGCATTCAGTATCAGTGTTACGAAGTGGTTGATCTGCTTCAGAAGGGCGGAAATGCTATCGGCGCTATTCTGGGCGATGGCTGGTACCGCGGTTATCTGGGCTGGCAGGGAAAGAAAAATACCTATGGAGATAAAACAGCCCTGCTGGCACAACTTCATATCATGCATGCCGATGGCTCCACTTCGGTGATTACGGGCAACCAGCACTGGAAATCGGCCACAGGCCCTCTGCTTGAATCGGATATTTACAACGGTGAGAAATACGATGCCCGTTTGGAACTCTCTGACTGGAACCTGCCCGGCTACGACGACTCCAGGTGGAAAGCCGTGAAAGTGGCCAACTACCCCAAAACCGGGCTTGTAGCCTCCGAAGGCAGTCCGGTTGAAGTGGTCAACACCATCCAAGCAATTGAAAAAATAATCACTCCAAAAGGTGAAGTAGTTCTTGACTTCGGTCAGAACATGGTGGGTTCTGTTCGTTTCAGATTAAAAGGAAACAAAGGGGAAAGTATCCGGCTGCATCATGCCGAAGTACTTGATCAGAAGGGAAATTTCTACCTCGACAACATCAGAGCTGCCAAAGCCGAGGATGTTTATTATTTCATGGGTGAAGGGATTGAAAGTTGGTCTCCCCGCTTTACTTTTCATGGCTTCAGATACCTCCGTGTAAGCGATTACAAAGGAGAAATCAACACCAACGATTTTGAAGGGCTGGTGGTACATTCGAACATGGAAGCCATTGGCAGCTTCGAATGTTCCGATCCGCTCATCAACCAGCTTCAGCATAACATTGTATGGGGGCTGAAAGGCAATTTTCTGGATGTTCCCACCGATTGCCCGCAGCGTGATGAACGACTCGGCTGGACGGGCGATGCACAGGTTTTTGCACCCACAGCTGCCTTCAACATGAATACTGCCCCTTTCTATACAAAATGGATGAAAGACTTTCCCATCGATCAAAAAGATGATGGAAGTATACCCTGGGTGGTTCCCAATGTAGTGAAAGACGGAGGAGGCACTGGCTGGTCAGATGGCTATGGCGCAACCGGCTGGGCCGATGCAGCCATTATCATTCCCTGGGAAATGTATCAGGCTTATGGCGACCGGCGCATACTCGAAGAGCAGTATGAATCGATGAAGGCCTGGGAAGAATACATGATCAGGCATGCCGCCGATCGTTACATCTTCGATTATGGCTTTCACTTTGGCGACTGGCTTTCGTTTGCCGAATACATGAGCTATCACTACAACGCGCCCGATTATGGTTATGCAGGTGCCTACACCGAGAAGGAACTGGTGGCAACAGCCTATTTCTATTACTCCACCGGGCTGATGCAACAAATTGCGGGCATACTGGGAAAAACCGATGATGCCGTACGCTATGCCTCCCTTCGTCCAAAAATAAAAAAAGCCTTTCAGAAGGAGTTTATTACCGAAACCGGGAGAATTACTTCCAACTCGCAAACAGCTTATGCGCTGGCACTCATGTTCGGTTTATACCATGATGAACTGAAATCCAATGCCGCACTTCGGCTTGCAAACGATGTCCGGCATTTCGAGCACCTCACCACGGGGTTTCTGGGAACTCCCTATCTGTGTCAGGCACTGAGCGAAAACGGCTATCCCGAACTGGCTTACCAGCTGCTGTTTAACAAACGCTATCCCTCATGGCTTTATCCTGTTACCCAGGGAGCCACCACCATCTGGGAACGCTGGGACTGCATCAAACCCGATGGTTCGTTTCAAACAGCAGGCATGAATTCGTTCAACCACTATGCCTACGGGGCCGTGGGTTACTGGATGTACAGCAATATCGCAGGAATTCAGAAAGATCCTGCACACCCGGGCTATAAACATTTCGTGGTAAAACCATTGATTCCCGATGTACTGAGTCATGCCAAAGCTAGCCTTAAGAGCCCCTTTGGAATGATCGAAGTACACTGGGAAAAAACAGCTTCGGGACTGCAACTCGATGTACTTGTTCCTTTTAACACTACAGCCGACATTCACCTGCCTGCAGCTCCCGGCATTATTCAACTCAACGGAAAGCACCTTGTGGATGATAAAACAATCAGTAACAACAACAATGATGAAACGGTATTTAGAACCGGATCGGGCCACTACATCTTTCTGATCGATGGAGCATACAAAATGATAAAGGCACAAAAGGAGGATAACAATGAATGAAAAGAAATTTCTGCTGGCCATCGATCAAAGTACTTCGGCTACCAAGGCCATCCTGTTTAACCAACAGGCCCGGGTGGTGCATCGTGCAACCATTGCCCACAGGCAATATTATCCGCACGATGGCTTTGTGGCTCACGATGCTGAAGAAATCTTCGAAAATACACTTGCGGCCATCAGAAAAGTAATGAATGAGAAGGCCGTTCATGAAACACAGCTTATAGGAATTGCCATTACCAACCAGCGCGAAACGGCACTGATATGGGACCGTCACACCGGGAAACCGGTCGATATGGCTGCTGTATGGCAGTGTCAGCGGGGAGCAGCCTATTGTGAAGAATTACAAAGCAAGGGCTACAGTGAAATGATTCATGCCAAAACAGGCTTAATGCCCGATCCTTATTTTTCGGCCAGCAAGCTGCACTGGATAATGCAAAACACCGAAGGTTTAAAGGAAAAAGCCATCAAGGGCGACCTCCTGCTGGGGACAATGGACTCGTGGCTCCTGTGGAAGCTCAGCAAGGGAGCCGTTCACGCCACCGATTTTTCCAATGCCTGTCGTACCCTGCTTTTCAATATTCACACCCTGGAATGGGACGACGAACTCATCAGTCTTTTCGCTTTAAATCGGAACATGTTTCCTAAGGTGCATTTTAGCGACCAGATTTTTGCCCACACGCATCCATCGGTCATTTTCGATGTTGCAGTTCCAATTTCGGGACTCATGGGCGACTCGCATGCAGCACTGTTTGGACAAAACTGTTTTGAGCCGGGCATGGCCAAAGCCACCTACGGAACGGGTTCGTCCATTATGATGAATATCGGCAAAAAAGCACTCGAAGCCCCACAGGGCCTGGTTACCTCGATTGGCTATGGTTTCGGTGAAAAAATACACTATGTTTTTGAAGGCAACATTCATTGTACCGGCGATACCATTAACTGGTTGAAAAACGAAGTACAGCTAATCAGCGATGCTTCGGAAACCGACCAGCTGGCCCGCTCGGTCGACAACAATAACGGAACTTACCTGGTACCGGCCTTTGTCGGTTTAGGCGCTCCTTACTGGGACAACAAAGCCAGAGCATGCCTGTCGGGCATGTCGCGAAACACCGGCAAAGCACACATTGTACGTGCTGCCCTCGAAAGCATTGCCTATCAGGTAAAAGACCTCATCGACCCGATGCAGGAAATGGGAGGCATTGAACTCAGGCAACTCAGGGTAGACGGTGGCCCCACGCGCAACCAGTTTCTGATGCAGTTTCAGTGCGACCTGCTCAACCGCGAAATCGACTGTTCCGACATCGAAGAAGTTTCTGCTCTGGGTGCATGCCTGATGGCAGGACTGGCTTGCGGATTCTGGAAAAACATTGAAGAAATTAAGGCACTGAGAAATCAGGGAACCACTTATCAGCCCGAAATGAAAGCAGCAGAACGTGAAGCACTTTACCAGGGCTGGAAAAAAGCAGTGGAAAAGGCAAGAATGGATTAATTAAGTTAACAGAAAAAATAAAATACTATGGAAGCAAAGCAACAAACATTTGGCGTGATCATCGCTACACGCAATATTTTCAATTTTCAACTGGCCATCGATGCCCGCAAAAAGGCCCTGGCCCAACTTGAAAAGCTGGGATTTAATTATGTAATTCTGCCTGAAACTGAAACACCCACAGGCAATATCGAAGGCTATGCCGATGCAGTGAAGTGTGCTAAACTGTTCAAGGCCAATCGTGACCTGATTGAAGGAATTATTGTCATTCTACCCAACTTCGGCGACGAACTGGGAGTTGTGAACTCAATAAAATTATCGGAGTTGAATGTGCCTGTTCTGGTGCAGGCCTGCGACGACGAGAACGACAAAGTAGATGTTAAAAGCCGTCGTGATGCCTTCTGTGGCAAACTTTCGGTTTGTAATAACTTTTACCAGTATGGAATTAAATTTACCGACACCACCTATCATACCTACAGAATCGACAGCAAGGAGTTCACCCTCGACCTGTTGAAATTTGCCGGTATATGCAGGGTGGTAAAAGGATTAAAAAATCTGCGCGTAGGCGCCATAGGCACCCGCCCAATGGGTTTCCAAACCATGCGTTATAGCGAAAAACTGTTGCAACAGGCAGGTATTACCATCGTTCCGGTCGATATGTCGGAAATCATTGCTGCCGCCAACAACATGAAAATAGACGATCCGGCAGTACTGAAACAAGCCGAAGCCATTGAAGCCTACGGAAGTTGCAAAGTAGCTGCAAAAAGCAAAATTGCACACCAGGCACGTTTTGGTCTGGCCGTTGAAAACTGGATTGAAGCCAATGATATTGACATTTCGGCATTGCAGTGCTGGGAATCGATTGAAAAAAACTACGGTTGTGCCGCATGTGTAACCATGAGTATGATGGGCGAAAAACTGAAACCTTCGGCCTGTGAAGTTGATGTGGCAGGCAGCATTTCAATGTATGCACTGGCCCTGGCAGCCCAGGCGCCTTCGGCCATTCTCGACTGGAACAACAATTTTGCCGAAGAACGCGAAAAAGTGGTATTGACCCATTGCAGTAACTATCCCAAATCGTTCTTCCAGAATGAAATAGAAATTGGAAGTCTCGATGTACTCGGCACCGTGCTGGGCAGCGAAGATACCTTTGGTGCTGTAAAAGGAAAGGTGGCTGCCGGCAATATGACCTATTTCAGAATCTCGACCGACGACCGGAAAGGCATAATTAAAGCCTACCTGGGAGAAGGAAGCATTACCGACGACCCCTATGGCATGGACGGAGGAATTGCAGTATGTGAAATACCCAACCTGCAACCCCTCATGAAGTATATGTGTAAAAACGGATTCGAACATCACGTAGCCGTTGTTCGCGGGCACGTCAGCGAAATTCTGGAGGAAGCCATTGGAAACTATCTGGGCTGGGAATTGTACCTGCACCAGTAAGTAGAAAATATTAGAAACAAAAACAAATGAACGAATCGAAATACACCGATCTTGAATTACAAATCAAATCGGTTCATTACCGCCTGGCCCTGCTGAAATACATTAAAATGGCCGGGGCCGGTCACACCGGAGGCAGCCTGTCGTGTACCGACATCCTGAATGTATTGTACAACGACATTCTGAATGTAAGTGTCGATAACTTTAATGATCCCCAGCGCGACAGATACATTCAAAGCAAGGGCCATTCGGTTGAAGCACTTTATGTGGTTTTGGCCGATCGTGGTTTTTTCCCCGAAAGCGACTTGAAAAGCCTGTGCGCTTACCAGTCGAAATATGTTGGACATCCTACACGAAAAGTTCACGGAATTGAGTTCAACACGGGGGCGCTTGGGCACGGGCTGCCCATCAGTGCCGGAATAGCGCTGGCCGGAAAAAAAGATCAGGCAGCTTACAAAGTGTATACCCTGCTGGGCGATGGCGAGCTGGCCGAGGGATCGAACTGGGAAGCAGCGATGATGGCTGCTCACTACCAGCTGGATAATCTGGTGGCCATACTCGATCACAATACCTTGCAAATCACCGGTCGCAACAGCGAAGTTTGCAGTCCGCACCCCATCGATGAAAAATTCAGGGCTTTTGGCTGGGAAGTAGTCGATGCCGATGGCAACAACATTGCCCAACTCAGGCAGGCACTCCGTCAGGTTCCGGCAAAAACCGGTAAGCCAACACTCGTCATTGCCAACACCATCAAAGGGAAGGGCGTGAGTTTTATGGAAGACCAGAAAAAATGGCACCATGGAGTCCCCACCGACGAGCAATTCCAACAGGCTGTAGCCGAACTCGAAGAACAGCTGATACAACTAAACGCTCAGATTTAGCCCTAAAAACACAATAAAAAAATGACAATACACTTGGAAAAAGGAAGAGCCAACCTCGAAGAATTCTCAGCCACATTGATCGAACTGGCACAAACCGACCGGCAAATCATTGCTGTAACAAGCGATTCGCGCGGCTCGGGCAAACTGGTTCCTTTTGGTGAGCAATTTCCCGATCAAATCGTGGAAGTAGGCATTGCCGAACAAAACCTGGTAGGCGTTGCTGCCGGTCTGGCTTCGGCCGGAAAAAAAGTATTTGCCGTTTCACCGGCCTGCTTTCTGGCAACCCGTTCACTCGAACAGGTGAAAAACGATGTAGCCTATTCGAACCAGCCGGTAACACTGGTCGGAATCAGTGCAGGCGTAAGCTACGGAGCGCTTGGATCAACGCATCACTCATTACACGATGTGGCGGCCTTACGCGCCATCAACAACATACAAATTATTGTTCCCGCCGATAATTTTGAGACTCGTGAGGCAGTTATTGCCGCGTCGAAAACGGATCATCCTGTTTTTTTGAAATTTGGAAAGAAAGCAATGCCCCAACTGCCCCGTTTAAACAATCAATTTGAAATTGGGAAGGCATCAGTGATCAGCGAAGGAAATGATGTGGCTTTTATAGCCTGTGGCGAAACCGTGGCCCCGGCCTACGAAGCCGCACAGCTACTAAAAGAACAAGACATCAGCAGCAGGGTAATCAGCATGCATACCCTTTCACCACTCGATAAAGCAGCTGTGCTTGAAGCAGCCAAATGCAAAGCAGTTGTGACCGTTGAAGAACATTCGGTACACGGCGGGCTGGGTGAAGCAGTTGCTGCCATACTGATGCAGGCCCGGATCAATGTTCCCTTCAAAATTGTGGGCATTCCCGATGAAGAAACAGTTGCCGGTTCGCAGGGTGAAATATTCAGGCATTACAGTATTACAGGCGAAGGACTTGCAGCAAGCGTAAAAGAATTACTCGTGAACAAAAGCTGAATAATTGAACCACAATAGAATCAATAGAGCACAATAGGAAATTTTTGAAAATTCAATATTGGATTCTTTTTTGAAAACAAAAAACGAATGCGTCCTGATGTGGCTTAATTAAAGGTAAGGCAGTACTAAAATTTAAAATAAATGTATAAGATGAAGAGAATCGCTATCATTATTTCTGTTTTAACTGCCGGGTTTTGCAGCCTGAATGCTCAGGAAAGAAGCCTGGTCAATACTTCAGAAAGCCCTTTTGCGAAACTGAGCGGGGTAAACGTTGGCGAAGCGGCATGGACCGATGGTTTTTGGGCCGAACGCTATGAGGTATGCATGCACAGCATGGTTCCACACATGATGGATCAATACCTCGACGACTCAGTGAGCCATGCCTTTCTGAATTTCGAAATTGCTGCCGGATTAAAAGACGGTGAGCATTTTGGCCCTCCGTTTCACGATGGTGATTTCTACAAAATTTTCGAAGGACTCGTCATGGATTACGCTGCTACCCGCGATAAAAATATCAATGACAGAATGGATCGCATGATCGAAGTGATTACTGCTAGCCAGCGTTCCGACGGCTACCTTCATACTCCCGTTGCCATTGCCACCCGCATGCACCCCGAGAAGAAACATGAGTTTTCGGAACGGCTCGATTTTGAAACCTACAACATGGGCCACCTGATGACACTGGCCACCCTGCATCACCGGGTAACCGGTCAGGAGAATCTGCTCAATATTGCCAAAGCATCGGCCGATTTTCTTTACAAATATTACAAGGCCTATCCGGGTAAACTGGCCGACAACGCCATTTGCCCGTCGCATTACATGGGAGTTACAGAGCTATACAGGAGCACCGGCGACGAGAAATACAAGGAACTTGCGAAAGGGCTGATCGACATCAGGGCCATGGTAAAAGAAGGCACCGATCACAACCAGGATCGGATCCCTTTTAAACAACAAACCACCGCCATGGGACATGCAGTGCGTGCCAACTATCTGTATGCCGGTGCTGCCGATGTGTATGCCGAAACCGGTGACGATTCGGTGATGCACGCCCTTGAACAAATATGGAACGATGTAAGCAGCAACAAGCTATACATTACCGGTGCCACCGGTGCGCTGTACGATGGTGTTTCTCCCAACGGAACCACCTACGATCAGCCTTCGATACAGCGCGTACATCAGGCTTACGGGCGCCCCTACGAACTGCCCAACCTGACTGCCCACAACGAAAGCTGTGCCAACATTGGCAATCTGCTTTGGAACTGGCGCATGTTTGCCATTAGCGGTGAAGCGCGTTACATCGACGTGCTCGAACAGGTGGCCTACAACAGTCTGCTGGCCGGAGTAAGCCTCGACGGGAAAGGTTATTTTTACACCAATCCCTTAAGTGTGCATCATGAGCATGGCTTAAGCGATTCGCTGCGCTGGTCGAAAACACGCGAACCCTACATCAGCTACTGCAACTGCTGCCCGCCCAATACCATCCGCACCATTGCCCAAATGCAGGATTATGCCTATGCCCTTTCGGACAAAGGATTATGGATTAACCTGTACGGCAGTAGCGAACTTACTAGCACTATGAAAAACGGTTCAACCTTGTCGCTCAAACAGGAAAGTAATTATCCCTGGGACGGAAATGTAAGCATCGTACTGAATGAATGCCCCAGCCAGTCATTCTCTATATTCGTGCGCATACCAGGGTGGGCTGACGCTGCCACGCTAAAAGTGAACGGCAGCACCATCACAAAACTAGCACAGGCAGGGACCTATTATGAAATTGAACGCAGCTGGAGCAAGGGGGATCAAATAGCCATTGAATTTCCGATGGAAGTAAAACTGATGACCGCCAATCCGCTGGTTGAAGCAACACGAAACCAGGTGGCCGTAATGCGCGGGCCGGTGGTTTACTGCCTCGAATCGGCTGACGTACCCAAAAACTATCAGCTTACCGACATCGTTCTCACTGCAGGAAAACCAATGAAAGCCAAAGCGGCCAACATTGCAGGCAGTAAAATGTATGTAATCGAAGGCAGTGCATGGGCTTTACAAAACGAGAAAACTGCAGAACAATTGTATCACCCGCTAAAGGCTGACCGAAAGAAAACAAAAATACAGCTGGTACCCTATTATGCCTGGGGCAACCGTGGAAAGGGTGACATGAGTGTGTGGCTCCCCTTTTCTTATTAAGCATGAAGAATACACAAACAAAATAAAGAAACAAAGCACAACTGATGATCAAACGACTATTCCTTTTTTCTGCACTGATATGTTTAACATTTTCACTGATAGCCGGCGGCACACACAGCCTGATGATTACCGAAATGATGGCCGTAAACGGAAATACCCTTCAGGATGAAGACGGTGATTATCCCGACTGGATTGAAATTCACAACCCAAGCAGTGAGGCGGTCAATTTGTCGGGCTGGAGCCTCACCGACGACTGGTCGGAACCCGGTAAGTGGATTTTCCCGGCAACGATCATCGATGCAGGAGCATACATAGTGGTTTTTGCTTCGGATAAAAACAGGAAAAATACCCCGGGAACACTTCATACCAATTTCAAACTATCGGGCTCGGGCGAATACCTTGCACTGAATGAACCCGGTGGTCAGGTGGCCTTCGACTATGAAGAAATGTTTCCTGCCCAGCAAAAGGATGTTTCGTATGGCTGGTTAAATGGAATGAATGTATTTTTTACATCGCCTACTCCCGGACAGGCAAACAGCGCCTCTGACCAGGCCCTTGATCCAGTATTCAGCAAAACACGCGGGTTTTATTCTGCTCCTTTCAAAGTTGAATTATCGGCTGCCCAAAGCGGTGTTGCTATTTATTTCACCACCGATGGAAGCATTCCAACAACAGCAAACGCCAGCCTTTACAGTCAGCCTATCGACATAACAACAACAAGCGTGGTGAGTGCAATTGCCGTATCGGAAAATGACACCAGCAGCGTAGTGACGCACAGTTACCTCTTTGCTGCCGACATTGCCCTTCAGGCTGCTCAACACGAGGGCTATCCCAATGAATGGAGCCGGTATGTGTACCAGGACCGTCGTGCGCCGGCCGACTATGAAATGGATCCCGAGGTGATTACCAATCCGTCTTACAGCGAACTCATCGACGATGCATTGATGGCCGTGCCCTCGCTGTGCCTGATCAGTAACAGTTCCAACTTTTTCTCACACGAAGCAAATCATGAACAAGGTGGCATCTACATTTTTACAGGAAAAAGTGGCGACGGGAGCATGGGGATTGACTGGGAACGACCTGCTTCGGTTGAATATATTGATCCGTCGACGGGCCAGAATTTTCAACTAAATTGTGCCCTTAAACTCCATGGGGGAAACAGTCGTGTGCCCGACAACAGCCAAAAGCATTCATTTCGCATCACCTTCAGGGAAAGCCATGGTCCTTCGAAACTGAATTTCAACCTGTTTGACGACACACGCAAGCCAACCAACGAATTCAATGCCCTGGTGCTGCGCGCCGGCTATAACTACTCATGGACCAAAAACAGCAAGGCCCAAAATGTGAAGGCCGATTTTCTGCGCGATCCCTTTAGCAAAAACACTCAGCTCGACATGGGGCATCACTCGGCCCACAATCGCTTTGTTCATCTCTACATTAACGGTTTGTACTGGGGGCTTTATAATCTCTCGGAAAAAATCAACGACGACTTTATGGCTTCATACATGAACGGTGATGAAGATGACTGGGATGTGGTTAAAGATCACAACGGAACCGTCGATGGCAGCCGCAACGACTGGAATACATTGCTAAGTCTTTCGTCGAATACCCTAAGCAGTAACAGTGCCTACATGAAACTGCTGGGGAAAAATCCCGATGGCACCGACAACCCCGCTTATCCCAAATACGTCGACGCAAAAAATCTGATCGATTACATCCTGCTTAATTTCTACATTGGAAATAAGGACTGGGATGGCAATAACTGGCTGGCTGCCCGTAACAAGGTCAATACAAAAAACGGCTTCAGGATGTTTGTGTGGGACGCTGAAACTTCGATGATCAATCCACAGGAAAATATTGTAAAAATGAACGATGGTGAGCCAACCAGATTGTTCAATAACCTGCTTACAAACGACAACTTCAGGGTGCTGCTGGCCGATCGTATCCACAAGCATTTTTTCAATGGAGGTGCTTTAACTCCCGAAGCCACCAGCGAAAGGTACAGCGAACTAATCAATGAGATCGACTTCGCCATTATTGCTGAGTCGGCACGCTGGGGCGATTACCGGCGCGATGTGCACAACATTGGCGACGGAGCCGAACTGTACACCCGCAATGACCACTGGTTACCTGAAGTCGAAAATCAGCTAAACAGCTACTATCCGGCTCGAACACAAACCGTTTTCAAACAGCTGAAAAATGCCGGTTTCTATCCATCGCTCAACGCTCCCCTTTTCAGTCATTATGAAGCCAAAGTGGAAAGTCCCCTTGAATTTACGATGGAAAACCCGAATGCTTCGGGCGAGCTGTACTACACTACCGATGACAGCGATCCGCGCAATACCGACGGCGGGCTATCGGCTTCGGCCCTTCCCTATCATGGACCGATCACCATTGGCGCTAAAGGAACCATCAGGGCGAGGGTGAAATCGGGTACTACCTGGTCGGCCATCAGCAAAGCTGAGTTCAGGAGCGATCTGAACGGTGACTTTGTAACTTCGGATGATGAACTACAGTTAGTAAGTGCCAGTTGTTATCCCAACCCGGTGAGCGAACGGGCCACCATAAGCTACTATTTGCCAAACAACAGCATGGTCAATGCTGCCATATACTCTCTCGACGGAAGATTGGTGAAACAGCTTTACAAAGGGAACCAACAAAGTGGAAACCAACACCTCTACTGGAATCCTGAGACACAGAAAAACGGAGTTTATTTCTACAACATCATGGTTGATGGACGACGGTTCAGTGGAAAGATTGTATTGGCACGGTAGTCTCAAAATATTTTTGCCTAAAAACATAGAATGAAAAGCGACTCAATTGGATAGCTTTTCATTTTCTGATGGATAAAGTTCCTTGGTCGACAAATATTTCAATTAATATAAAAAACCGAAAAGCCATAAGGGAATTATCCTATCGAACCCTGTTTCGATATTATCTTTTGCGATAAAACTATGTTCAATTCCGGCTAGCTGTTTTTTAGTTTTCTGCGGCCCTCCAATTTCAAACGTGAATTGGTTATCAACCATAAAATCACCATGCTTAGGCAATGTAATCCTGTGCCTACTGCTCACTTGATTCAAAAAAAATGTTTCCCTCAAAGCACCGGTATTCGGTTCCCTGTTTATTGCAAGGGCCCAAGCCAGTGATGTATTTTGAAGATATAGCTTCTCGGGTTTGGTCAGATATCCTGTTGGGGAACTGTCCTGCCGCAACATGATCAGTAAATCGGCCCTCACCATCAAGTCAATCATCTTCAACAAAATATCCCTGGCTATTCCCGATTTACGACTTAGCTCCGATATATTGGGTTTAAAAGGTGCACTTTCAGCAATCATTGCAAGTATTTTCTGCATTGCCACAATGCTGGAATAACTAAACGATGACAACGCCATCAAATCGCTTTCGATGATGGTTTTAACCGTTGCCATCACCTGATCATAATAAAGCAAAGGGTTCTCGAAATAATATGGATAAGCTCCTCCTTTTAGATATTCAGAAAAAAAAGGCAATGCCCGTACCTTTTGATTAACTTCAACAGCCATTTTAGCAGGGTCTTCGATGATTTGCTTTAAGCTTACCGGCTGAATTTCAATTCCTGTTTTAAAATGCACAAATTCACGGAATGAAAGGTTGTGCAAATGATACATGTATGCACGGCGACTCAAATCGGCCTTAGCATGTTGCAATAACAAAGCCGATGATCCGGAAAAGACAATTTGCAGTGAAGGGAAATCGTCAAAAATGCTTTTCAATTCGATAGCCCAATCGGGATATTTATGTACTTCATCAAGAAATAAGATCTTGCCTCCCTGCTTATAAAAATGGTCGGCCATTTCATACAACGATTCATTAAAAAGTACCAAGCGGTCTAGCGAAATATACAAAGCATCGCGACTCCCCTTATACTGTAATTTCAGTCGCTGAAGCATTAATGTGGTTTTACCGGTGCCCCTTGCCCCTAAAATGCCAATTAAACGTAGATCCCAATTGATATCCATATACAGATATCTGACAATTCGGGTTGAAGTTGCCTGAATCAGACGTGCAGAAGTATCATAATATTTATCCATTTGTTGTTTTTTTACAACACAAATGTAGTCGTTTTGTTGTTTTTTTACAACAACAAGTAATCAATTCTGTTGTTTTTTTACAACAAAATACGGAAAACATAAAAATCTATTGAAATCACCTGATGATCAGTGCCCAATCCGAAATACGGTCGGGCGGGTTAAACCGGAATGCTTCCACATTATTGAGCTGTCCGATTTCAGAAAATGCTTTCATTTCACCACTTTCGGTGTTCAGCCAAAAGGCTTTGGTGTAAGTTCCCTCTTTAAGTTGAAGGGTAAAAGGTTCACCATCCATAGCAAACACCAGGTATTGTTTACCGGGTTCGGCCAGGGCGTAAACGCGCAAAGCTTCACACTCCGATAGCAAAGCATCATCGGGCTGCATACGGTGAAAGTCAATTTCATTTTGCATGGTTTCGCTTAAGATGCTCACGTATCTTTCCGACCGTGTAAATTCGTTTTCATCGTTAAAGGGCAAGCCGTCGGGACCTCCGGCTACCAGCTCGTACTCACTGGCATGTCCGTTCCAGGTAAACGAAGCTCCGGCAGTGGCGCAGGCCCAGGCTGCACGACGCAAATCGTCCTGATCGGCTCCCGAGCGCTGGTGCCAGTATCGGCGCCAAAGTGCATTGCCTTCGCTCATAAACACCGGCTTCCCGCGATAGCCAAGCAAACAGGCCACATGGTGGGTCCAGGGTTCACGCCAAAGATGCTTGCGTTCGAGCGATTTATCCTCAAATACGATGCGGTGGTTTTCGACCGCAGCAAAGCTGTATTCGGGCAAATGATAAAAATTTTCACGCGGGCACTCGTCTTCGTAGGTAGTGAGATGATCAAACACATCGTATTTTTTAATCAGTCGCATGTAGGCAAGTTCAAAATCTTCGCGATCTCCGGGCACTTCCCAAACAAAATTCCAGCCTGCCAGGTTGGCATAGGGAGCCAGGCGGGCTACCATGTATTTCACATAAAAGTCGCGTTCTTCATCATTCAGATTTTCCCATTCTGGTCCATCGTTTCGGCTACCATCAACACCAAGAAACATGTGCACTCCCACATTGCGCTCATTGAGCCAGTTCATGTGCTGTTCCATGCGCTGCCACACGGCAAGGTTCATGGTTTCGGTAATGTTTTCATCGCTGAAGAGCGCCAGATCGAGCGTTTCGGGTTCCGGACCATCCTGATAGTATTGCCCAAAGCAGCAAAGCGAAAGCAGCCAGTTTACCTGTAGGTGATTGTAGTCATTGTCAAGCAATTTTTGATAAACGTTTTTAGTCAGCCAGTCGAAATCCTGACCCAGCGAACCATGTCCTGTTTCGTAATACGATTTTAAATAAACCGGTTCGTTACCATTGTAGGCAAACCAATAAGGATTTTTTTTGTACGGTTTGATGATGCCTTTACCTGCATTTTGAGTTGTACAGTAGAAACTACCATGACCGCCGGGCGTTCCATCGCTCCAGCGATAAACATAGTTCCACAGCCCCGGTTCATCGGGCATGAAACGCATTTTCCAGGCAGCACCTTCGGCAAAAGAACCTGAGCCATCGGCGTTGCCATCGTAAAAGCCCATAAAATCGACCACCCGTCCCGAAGGTGCCTGATATTGTACCAGCAAATCAACATTGGTGAAACGGTTTTCATATGGCTTTTTATTGATCAGCGAAGTTTCGAAAACACGATACAATGCAACTTTTTTACCGCTACCCGAAATTCTTTCAAGCCATTGGGGATACGCTTTTTCGAGCAGGTCTTCACCATAATTACTTAAGTAGCTGTAGCCCACTCTGCGTTCATGTTCTATTTCCGAAAAACGATCATGAGCAATGCCATCGCGTCCGACAAACATGGGTTGATTGCTTTCGATATCATAAAAGCGGGCCCATAAGGGCGAAGCGTCTGGATTGTCGATTACCACCCGGTCGCGACCTCGCGGATAGGAAGCATCTTTCACCCACTTTACTTCTTTTCCTTCAATGTTGGAGCGTTGGTACCAGGCCACTGCATATTCAATGGCACGCACCACACGATAGTCGGGGTTTTCGATGCCCATCAGAAACTTTACCACTCCAACACTTTCCCCTCCGCTAAGCGAAGGCAACTCGTAGGCGCGGGCCTTTGCGGGCGATAGATCGAACTCATCGTGCTGGGCACACCATACCGTTGGTTGGCCGTTTACCACTACCTGCATATCGAGAATCAAAGCGATTGCCTTTTCATTGGCTTTCCGGCACTTTTCCTTATACATGGGGTCGACGAAACGATAGGCAGCTGCACCTTGCTCAATGTCGCGAAACAGGCTCATTACGCCTATCATTGCCCCATCGTTAAAGGTGATATGGCTGTAGTAACCTTCTCTTAAAGGGTAATACTGGGGCCAGCCACCGTTTTCATACCGGGCTTCGAGCAAATAATCGAGCCCGTTCATAAAGGCTGTTTCGAAACGGTCGAAGTTGGTAGCACTGTAAACTTTGGCTAAAAAGCGCATCTGGCTATGGGTTGCACCGTTGTCGATGGTTGTACCCATTTCCTGCGACTTTTGCTTTTCCAGCTTTTCGCGTTCAGCTTTTGACAAGGGCCTGGCCATGTCGATGTTTTTGTACCAGCCCCCATTGTCATGCTGATACAACAGGAGGTTATCGGCTATTCGAATGGCTTCAGCGCTGTTGTACCATGCTGCCGGCTGATCATGTACCTGCCGCCACCTTATTTCATTATTTTGTGAAAGCAGGGCTAAGGGCAGTTGTACAACAAAAGCAAACAGGAAAAGTGGAATAAGTATTCTTTGAAATGTTTTCATTTTCGGTTAAGCTTAGTTGCATTCTATTCAAATTGCATGTAAGTTGAAAAAAAACAGCTTCTGAAAAAAGTTTTGTCGGTAAAACTTAAGACCGACGCTGTTTTAAACCAATCGATTTACGGTAAAATACTGTTCAGATAATTCTCAATGTTGCTATAGCCATCACCATTACGATCACCTTTTGTATCGGATGGATCGTTGGGGTTGAGTCCATTTTTTTGTTCCCATCGATCAGGCATGCCATCGTTATCGGAATCGCGTGGAGCCTTTCCTGTTTTTAGTATTGGCCAGCCACCTGCATCCTCAATTGTGTTGATATGTCCCTGGTTGTTTTGAACTTTTCCTTTCTTTACTTCTTTCAAAATACGTTTTTCCCAGCTATCGCGAGCCGGAGCTATAAGACCCGCATTTTTCAGTACACTTTTATATGCCTCAGTGGCCGGTTGCGTTGCAACAGGGGCCGTATCAAAAGGCTGATCAACCCTAAAATCGCTTTCCAAAACATCGGACGAATGCTCAACAGCATATTTCCAGTTATCCTGTTCTGCTTCGGGAAAGCCTTCCATGTAATTACCGGCAATATACCATTGAGGGCGGAAGCCGTATTGATCGGCACTTTCAACCCGAACCAGCCTTTTCTTCACCTTATCGCTGGTAGCCGGACCTGGCTTGTAATAATTATCGACAAAGTTGATGCTCAATGGTTTTCCGTCGCAGGTACGGTGGCCCCAGTTATAAATAACATTGTTCCGGAAATCCATTAATATGGTATTTTCGTCGGCATTACCTGCCACACTGGGGTTGCGTGCCGTATGATGTGCAAAAAGGTTGTGGTGATACGAAGTACGCTTTCCGCCCAGTGATGCACCATAGCCATGCGCTCCTTTTTCATGAATCGATTTTGTGAGCGATTCGGCTGCGATGCACCACTGGATGGTGAGGTCCTCGGTTCCGTGCCAGGTATTCATCATTTCGTCGACCGACCAGCTAAAGGTACAATGATCGATGATGACCTGCTTACTGTTGCGGATCTGCAAAGCATCAATCTCGCTGCCAATAAGACCCGACCGGGTGCCCGGACGCACACGTATGGCCCGCACAATGACATTGTTAGCGCCATCGACAAATAAAGGGAAATTTTTTAGGGTAATGCCTTCACCCGGTGCCGATTGCCCTGCAATGGTCAAATCTGATTCAGTAATTCGCAATTCCTTTTTCAGTTCAATGGTACCAGCTACTTTAAAAACAACAATACGGGGACCTTTGGCTTCAATTGCCTCTCGTAAGCTTCCGGGACCATGATCGTTCAGATTGCTTACAACAAAAACTTCACCGCCACGTCCTCCGGTGGCATATGCACCAAAACCCCCGGCTGTGGGAAAGGCTTTGGGTTGCGCCGATACAAGGAATGTACAAAGCATCAGGCCAGACAAGAATGTATTTTTAAGCATATTCATCAGTTGCTTTATTATAAGAAGGGGGACCAACTGATCCCCCTTCGCACCTAAAAATTAAAATTAAACTATGAAAAAAACTTTTTAACGGGGTCATTTAAAGACAAGATAAATGAAAACTATTCATCTTCAAATCAATACTAATATCCCGGATTTTGGTAATCAACACCTTCTTCCAATGTTGCCGAATAGGTTGTTGATATTGGACGCAAAGCATAATTTGGATCGAAATATTGTGCCAAATCGGGATGTGTTTCGTTCAAATAAGAAACATCTTTAAACATTCCGGTACGTTTCAGATCATAGAATCGTACACCTTCACCACAAAGTTCACGTGCGCGCTCATCGAGAATGGTCCGAATTGTAGCCGTACCATTTATCGGCTCGGCCCCTGCACGGGTACGCACTTTGTTAATATAGGCCACGGAATTACTACCTCCGTTAACATAAATATCAGCTTCGGCAGCAATCAGATAAACCTCAGCCATACGCATAATGAAGAAAGCGTTAAGGTTTCCGTTACGCATTTTTGCTGCATTGGCAACATAATAATTACTACTATTATGCTTTGTTAGTGAAGGATAGAAGAAGCGAAAGAGGTTTTCATTTGATCCATCGGCAGTATAACCATTTGCCGGGTTGTTATAGGCATAGGTCATGTTTACATTCTTTTTTTCATCGTTGTAAACATCATGATAATCAACAAGCAAATAAGGGCTTACAGACCTGGCAAGCAACTCATCTTCATAACCTTCATCCTGAGGCATGAGGAATTTAATGGCCAGATCATCGACAGACAAAGTTGTTCCTGCAATACTTTCATTCTTATCGTATTTATTGGCGGTACCAATATCCCAGGTATATTCCTGCATTCCTTTCCACTCTGTTCTGAATGATTTGTGAAAACGTGGATCCAATGTACCATCGGTTTGTTCAAACAAGCTCAGCAAGTGTTGAGTTGGCATAAAATGTCCCGATGGCATACCATCGTAGGTTAATATGTAGTCCTGTGTTTTCAGGAAGGCACCAAAATTATACACATTGCAACCAAAATATTCATCATTTCTGTTGAGTTTATGATTGCCATTGCTCGATCCATGACCGTCACTTCCTGCGTACCACCTTTGTTTCCATAAAGCTTCCTTATTCTCCCTGTTATTGGCTTCAGCGAAGACTTCATCAAAAGTATCGTACATGTAGGTATTATAAACGGCTCCACCGGTTTCACAATCGTCGATTAACATTTTGGCATATTCGAGTGCCTTGGGTGCAAACTGCTTGCTTTCGTCCCAGTAAGTCGATTGAAGACAAACCTTTGCCAACATTCCTAATGCTGCTTTTTTGCTTGGCTTTGTTGCGGTTGAATGTTCTCCTACAGGTAACCATTCGAAAGCAAATTGCAAATCGGGTATAATGATGTCCTTGTAAATTGTTAGCGGATCGGTGCGTTCAGGTGAAAAATCAATAAATTTTGCAGGTTCGGTTAATACGGTGATGCCGCCAAACTGTTCAACTGCATTAAAATAGTAGATGGCCCGCATAAAATATGCCTCCGCTAATTTTTCATTACGGGCTTCCTCTGTTTTATAAGGTGGGTTTTGCGCATAATAAATGGCCGAATTACACGAACCAATTCCATCGTAAATGCCATTCCATAAACTATTGGTATAAGTTGTATTGGGCATTGATCCGGCAAAAAACCAAAACCATTGGGTATACGATGTTGATTCGTTCCCCCTGAATGTCCATAAATCTGATTCAGCTTCGCTATAATGCATCCATGAATCGGTGCCATACATATAACGTTCCATCCCAAAATAACATTGATTGATCAAGGTTTCATATCCATCAATTGTTTGAGACATTATCTCCATTGTAAATCCGCCTGGATTTTCTTCCTCGAGTGAACACCCCTGAAAGATGGCAACAAGCAGCACTATTGCTGCCAACTTCATATATTTAAATGTATTTCTCATTTTATTTTTATTTTCTTATTTGTAAATCAATTAGAATGTAATGTTTACACCAAAAACGAATTGTTTGTAGAGCGGGAAAGCGTCTGAACCATTTGTTTCAGGATCGGTGTTTTGCAACTGCTTGCTTTTTATCCAGATATATGGATTATAGGCAGTGGCGAAAATTCGACAGCTACTCATCATGATTTTCTGACTTACGTTTTTAGGTAAGGTATATCCCAGGGTTACATTCTTAATTTTCATAAACGAACCATCCTGATAGGTGTAAGCTGACAAGAATTCGCTTTGCTCACTTCCAGATCCCGGTACAGGGAAATAGGCTGTTTGATTATTTTCTGTCCAATAATCAATACCAGACGGTTGATTTGTTGTGGCGCCAGGTTTTGCCGAGTACCATCCAATCAAATCGCTTTCAATGGTTTGTCCAAAGCGGCCCATTACAAATACGGTGAAGTCAAAATCACGATAGGTAATTGTATTGTTTAAACCGGCCACAACATTTGGATTCGAGTGTCCAATAATTTGCTTATCATCGGCACTGTACTTGTGCACACCACCATCATCACTGTCTTCCTGTTCAACTGTTTCCAGTTTTATCCAACCTGGTTTAACACCATATGCTTCCAATTCTTCAGCCGATGCATCTGTTCCCCAAATACCCTGATATTTGTAGCCATAGATTGAGTTGATTGGGCTGCCAACAAAAAGGCTTTCAGAAATAAGATCTCCACCAGGCAAATTATCAATCTGCTCATTATTATGCGTAAACGACAAGGTGGTATTCCACCTAAAATCCTTTGTCTGAATATTCGTTGAGTTCAATGTTACTTCAATACCTTTATTGCTTGTTTCAGCAATATTTTCCCAGCTTGACAATGGGGCACCCCATCCGGTTACACCGCTTGTAATGGGCATAGTACGCTTGAATAACAAATCAGTGGTTTTGGTATTAAAATATTCAACAGCTCCATCGATACGACCATCCAAAAGAGCGAAATCCAATCCAATATTCATATTGTAAGATTTTTCCCAGCCCAGACTTGGATTACCATAAGTACCTGTATATTGGGTAAAAGGTGCAATTTCACCATCTACAGACACTCCATATCCGGTGTATGCATATGCATTGGTATGTGTACTGTATGCCGACACGCCGCCTGAGTTACCGGTTTTACCATAGCCCACACGCAATTTCAGGTTATTCAGCCATTCATCAGAGAAATCCATAAAGGCTTCATCGGAGATGCGCCATGCCAATGCTCCGGCGGGAAAGAAGTCCCACTTATTGCCTTCGGAGAACCAACTTACACCATCCCATCGATTTGACAGGGTAAGCAGATATTTTCCTTTATATGAATAATTCAACCTTGCGGCATATGACATTTTATTTGTCTTTGAGAAACTCGATTCGATGCGCTGTGAAGTAGCAGATGCCAGTCGGTAAAACGTCCACGAATCAAGTTCCTGTCCACTTCCCGATGCCATGCTCCCTTCATGAACATTTGAAGCATACGAAGTTACAAAAGTTGCAGCCAAGGAATGATCTTGAGCAAGGGTTGCCTTGTAAGATGCAATATTTTCCCAGGTATAACTATAAGCACTATTGTTGGTAATGGATGCATGGGGTGAACCTGCATAAGACGGGCGGTTGGCGTTGGCCTGCTCACCCCAGTATTGTCCTGTACGCGCATTACTGAGCGTTCCATTCACTACCGATTTAATGCTGAGACCTTTAAAAGGTAAAACTTCGAGAAAAGCAATGGCATTTGCATAAATAGATCTGGTGTTGTTAACAAACTGATTTTCTATAAAATCACTCAATGGCGAATATTGTCCATTGGCATATTCATGAATTAACTGCCCCTCTTCATCATAAGCCTCACCCAGGGGAAATGACGACAATGCTTTTGTAAAGGTATTTTTTACCCCTCTATCCATGTCGGAATAGTTGATATTAGTAGTAAAACCTGCATTTGCATATTTTCCCAGTTCCTGATCAATGTTCATTCTGATTGCATACCGCTCAAGACTTTCATTGGGCAGCAGTCCTTCATCTTTTACATAATTAATGCCCGAGTAAATTTTTGTTTTATCAGTACCTCCGGTAACCGAGAGGTTGTATTTTTGATTGGTGGCTCCGTCGCCAATTGCTTCATCAACCCAGTCAATCCATTGATTGTTGTTGTATGCGTTATACATGCCTGCATCGGTAAGAATCGACGACATATCTACCGGATAATCACCGTTGATATATTTATACGATTCGCGCTGATAGCTGGTCCATTCCTGACCCGTCATTCCATGTAAAAATTCGGGAGTGCCGCTAACGCCATAATGGGCATCAAAATTTACGGTGGCCTTGCCTTCTTTGCCACGTTTGGTTGTGATAATCACAACACCATTCGATCCGGAAGAACCGTAAATGGCCGTTGATGAAGCATCCTTCAATATGTCGACCGATTCAATATCACTTGGATTGATCTGATTATAGCTCCCCGGAATTCCATCAATTATAAATAGCGGTGAATTATCACCATATATTGATCGTGAACCACGCAACAGAATTTCAACGTCGGAACCAATTTGTCCGCTGGTTTTTACTATGTCCATACCTGCAACCCTGCCTTGCAAGGCTTCCATTACGTTATTGGTTGGAGCGATGGTCACTTCTTCGGAAGAAACAGAAGTAACAGCACCCGTCAAATCACTCTTTTTCATGGTTCCATAACCAATGGCAATGACTTCCTCAATATTCAAAGCATCTTCGCTCATGATCACCTCAAAAGTTTGCTGATTACCGATGGCTACTTCCTGTGCCTGCATTCCTATAAAAGAAAAAACGAGTGCTTCAGCATTTTGAGGTACTTCGATGTTGAATTTACCATCAAAATCGGTGGTGACGCCAATGGTGGTTCCTTTTACAATGACGGTAACGCTTGGCAGTGCACTTCCATCTTCATTGCGAACAATGCCGCTTAGATTTTTTGTCTGCTGGGCAGCCTGCATTTCGGCCTTCCCGTTAAATTCAAGCGAAAAATTTTTGTTCTGCGAATCAGATGCTGCACCAAAACCAAGCATGGTGCAGAACAGCAGGATGGCTGTAATTTTGCCTGTTAAAAATAATCTTCGGAAGCCATCTCGATGGCCTCGCTTAATCGTTAGATTTTTCATGAATTTGTAATCTTTAAGTTAGTATTTCACCCAAAGGGTGTTTATTTTCTCAGGATCTATGTGGCGACGAATCCCGCTTTGCTTATTGTATTTGTTTCAAACTTGTTAGCTTCTTTAGTTGCTAAGGCCTCATTTAATCAGGCAAAGCTTTTTATTTCTGACACAGCAGCGATAGGTCCTATCAAATCGGGTTTAACCGGGAAGGAAGTTGCGCTGACATGCTCTTGTAACTCGATGGTGACTATGTATTATCATGCCTGTTTTCTATTCATTCTCTTAGCTTATGTAAACGTTTACATTAATAGAAAGACATCGCTTGCACAAACATCATCGTTTTTTAACATTAAAATAGGGTGACTGGTGTTTTTATCCGACTTTCACGGTCAGGTTCATACTCAGGAAAACCGCAGTGTTGAATATTTTGCTTGCTTTTTCGCAGGAGAATCCCGAGACAGTAACAAATATGACTTCATGCCTACAGACTGCTCACTCATTGAACTTTCCACCAATAGATTATTGTTCTACTAAAGTGCCGTCTTATTCATCAATGCCGTACTTTTAAGGGACGAAATGCACAAATACTATTGGTGTAATCGTTTTCAGAACTGAAATAAAGATTTAAAGAAGGGGGACCAACTGATCCCCCCTCACACCTAAACTAATTTAACTAAACTAACACTAAGAAAATCAATAGTTATAGCCGGATAATCCATCTACAAATTCGTCACGATTGAGTAATGCATCCAGTTCTTCGCTTGGAATCGGGCGCAATACATGGTATTCTTTTACATAACCCGAAGCCGGGCCTTTGTTAAATGCTTTTACCTGGTCGTATAATTTCCCGGTACGTTTAAGGTCGAACCAGCGTATGCCTTCGCCACAGAATTCACGGGCTCTTTCTTCAAGCAGAAAATCGATGGTCACATCACCTGCACTAACCTGCATCTGGCTTTCATTGCCATCCTTGGCAGCACGGGTTCTGACTACATTCACATAATCGGCAGCCGAAGAAGCATTGCCCAATAAAAGTTCTGCCTCGGCAGCAATGAGGTAGACCTCGGAGTAACGCATCACAAATTGATCGAGTAAACCAAAACGGGTCTTTTTATAATAGCCATTGTACTTCGGACTGTCGAATTTCTTCAGTGCCGGGAAAGGATTGCTGTATGAACGTACGGTTCCGTCGGCATTGTAAATCGAATCGATGTTCAGGTACATGTAATCCTTGGCAGGATTAGGCATTGGATCGGAGTTGATGCTAATATAAATGGCCGTATCGCCAGTTGCTGGTTGGTCGATGGGATCGTTCAGGTTATTCTTCCACAAGGTCCGGAAGGAATTCTCGAAACGGCTGTCGACCGATGCATTGTAAATATCGAACAGGTATTTTGAAGGATAGGTGAAATTCGGATTTCCCCAGTCCTTGTCGCGGTAGCCATATTCATACGACATTTGCGACTGCCCCGATTGGTTGTAATTGAATTTGTAAAGTGTCCACCATTTGTTTCCATCGCCTTCGTTATTATAATCGAAGGTGCTGAAAGAAACACGGTAGAGAGCTTCTTTATTGTCTTTGTTGTTGTCCTCGTTCCAAACGTCGGCATAATCGCTGTACAATTCAACACCCCATGCTTCGGCATTGCTGATAAGTTCGTCGGCAGAATTTTTTGCCAGCGTCAGGTATTCATTCTTCTTTTCTTCGACCTGCCATGCACCACTTAATGCTGCACGTGCCAGAATTCCGTAGGCGGCTTTTTTAGTAACGCGGCCGGGAAGTGCTTCTGCAATGGCTGCATTTTCGGTAGCATACTGAAGATCGCTAAGGATAAGCTCATAAAAATCGGCTACCGAACTGCGGGTAGCAGTCAGTATCGGACTGTTGGTTGGTTCGGTTTTCAGAATAACAGGTCCCCAGGTTTCAACAATAAACCAGTAGTAAAAAGCCCTCAGGAACTTAAATTCAGACAAGTGCTGCTTTCTCAGTTCCTCATCGCTGTAGGCTGTAATTCCTTCTTCGATGTACTGAATTCCAATGTTACACATGTTGATGCCTTCATAGCAATATTGCCAAAGGGCACCGCAACTACTGTCGTTATCGGGCTGCAGTCCTTCGTACTGGGTAAGCTGACGCCAGGAATTACTTTCCCAAATATCGACCCCCATTTCCATGGTAACAAAACCATATTCGTTGTAAAACACCTTACGTTGCCAGCGATAGGCCGAAGCCAGCAGGGTTTCAATGCCGTCGGAACTGGCCCATACACTTTCGGCGGTAGTCCCTGAAGGATTGTACTCATCCAACTCGCACGAAGCTAAACTCACTGTAAAGATTACAGCCAGCAGAAATTTTATGATTATATTTTTTGTATTCATTTTGCTTTCTTTAAAATTCAACATGACTCAATTAAAAATCGATATTTACACCAAAAATCAGCTGACGGGTCAAAGGTGACGATTCTGACCCTCCTCTTTCGGGATCGTAATTTTTCAGCCTTTCATCTTTCACCCAGGTAAGCAGATTGGCTCCGGTTGCATAGAAACGCACTTTACTGATCGAAAGCTGATCCATCCATGCCGAGGGAAGGGTGTAACCCAGTGATACATTCTTCAATTTAACAAATGAACCATTGGTGATATGAAGCACATTGGCATGCTGGTACTGGTAGAGTCCGTTTATATTGGCATCGGGACGCGGGTACTGCATGCTCGGATTTTCGGGTGTCCAGTAATCGATGAAGGCAGGTCCGTTTTCCAAACCGTTGGGATTGTAACGTCCCAGCACTTCACCCCAGATTTCCTGTCCTACGCGGGCGTAGATATAAAATCCCATATCGAAGTTTTTATATTTAAAGGTGTTGTTTAAGCCACCTTCCCAGGCAGGTGTCTCTGAACCTACCGGCTGACGGTCGTTATCACCATCGATAATGTAGTCATTGTTCAGGTCTTTTACTTTGATATCGCCAGGTTTGTAATTATGACCATTTTCGTTGAATTTAGCCATTTCAGCTTCTTCACCAAGTTGCCAGATTCCTTCCGACACGTGATCGTAGAAGGTGTAGATGGGTTCTCCAATAATGAGTGAAGTATGCTGTCCGTTCACCCAGTAGATATTTTCCTCATCAATTAATTTGGAAATGTATTCCGAAGTAGTGGTGAAAGTAAGAGCAGTATTCCATTTAAAATCTTTGCTGTCGTAATTGACGGTACGCAGAGCCAACTCAAAGCCCTTATTTTTGGTTTCACCTATATTCTGGTAAACGTTTTTGTTTTTCCCTCCATTTGACCAGGGCAGGGTACGGCTCAGCAAAATATCGGAAGTAGTGGTCATATAATAATCGGCAGTAAGACTGATCCGGTTATCGAACATCCCCAGATCAATACCGATGTTGCTGGTTTTCGACTTTTCCCATCCAAGGCTGGAGTTACCGTAAGTATTGATTGAATAATAAGGTGCGGTTACATCGCCGAACGAGAAGCTGCTGCTCAGGCTCATTGAAGTTTGTGTTCCATAGGGAGCAATGGCAGAGTTACCAGCCATACCATAACTGGCCCTTAACTTCAGGTTGCTGACCAGATCAGCATCGGCCATGAAATCTTCTTCGCTGATTCTCCAGGCTGCACCAAGCGAAGGGAAGTAATCCCAGCGATTGTCTTCGGCAAGACGGGAGGCACCGTCGTAGCGCATTGTTCCGGTGAGCAGATATTTTCCTTTAAAGCTATAATTTAAGCGACCTGCTACCGAAAAGTTGGCATATTCAACATAACCACTGTAAACTTCTTTGGTTCCTTCTTCGGTTCCCTGTAAGGAATAGAAAAGCTGATAAGGAAGCATCTGATTCAAACCTGAACCTTCCACCCAGTCGGATGTACTCTTAATGTAACTGGTTAAACCGGTTACTTTCAGCGAATGGTCGCCAAAATCGGCACCATAGGTCAGGATGTTGTCAAAGTTCAGGTAGCGGGAATTGGATGCGCGATAAGTTGCTTCGCTACTGCTACCCATTTTGGCAATCGACTCACTGTCGAAATAAGAACCATTGCGTGAACTGCTGAGCGCAAGCGCCAGGTTGCTTCGGTACGAAAGGCCTTTCACCGGTGTAAGCTCGAGATAAGCATTCATATTGGTATTGGTGCGCAAACGGTTATCGATGGCGGTTACCGAAGCTGCTTCGTCGGCCAGCGGGCTGATAATGCTTCGTCCTTCGATGGGATAAATATTCACATTACCGTCTTCATCGTAAGCGTCACCAAAAGGTGAAGTATAAAGGCTCATCGTGATCGGGTCGGTACGGCGATCAATGTCGTAATAGGTAAGTTGTGAATTAAGACCTGTTTTTGCCCATGAAGCCAGTTCGTAATCAACATTTAAACGGGCTGTGTATTTGTCCATTTCGTCGTTGGCATATGGTCCTTCCTCATTCATGTACCCAACTGTGAGTAATGTTTTTAACTGATTGGCTCCGCCCGAAACAGTAACAACATGGTTCTGCAATACTCCATTTTGTAATACCAGATCTTTCCAGTTGGTCCATTCGTTGTTACGGATGGCTTCCATTTCATAGTCAGCAAATATTTTCTCATCATCAGCAGCCGAGTTCCAAATACCGGCTGTACGGTTGGCTTCCCTGCGCAGGTTCAGATAATCGTCGCCCATGCGGCTTTCGGGATATTTTGTAAAACCATTGATCCCGCTGTATCCATTGTATGACACACGTGGTTTTCCTGCTTCACCTTTTTTGGTGCTGATAATGATTACACCATTGGCACCCTGGGCACCATAGATTGCAGTTGAAGAGGCATCTTTCAGTACGTTGATTGACTCAATGTCGCTTGCGTTAATGTCTTCAAAATTTACGCCCTGCACACCGTCGACAACAAACAAAGGAGCGTTGCTTCCGTTGATGGATCGGTTTCCCCTGATTAAAATATCGACACTGGCACCAGCCGCACCCGAAGTACGCGAAATCATCATACCAGGTACAATCCCCTGAATGGCTTCCATGGCATTGGTTGTAGGAGCCTGCATTATTTCTTCGGTTTTTACAACACTTACGGCGCCTGTGAGGTCAGCTTTCTTTTGCACACCATAACCAATGGCAATGACTTCTTCAAGGTCCATGTCGTCTTCGCTCATTACGACCTCAAAAGTTTGCTGATTACCGATGGCAAGCTCCTGTGACTGCATCCCGACAAAAGAAAATATCAGGATTTCGGCATTCTGAGGCACTTCAATGTTGAATTTTCCATCGAAATCGGTAGTTACACCAATGGTCGTTCCTTTAACAATTACTGTTACACTGGGCAGTCCAACACCTTCTTCATTCCTTACAACACCCGAAAGCGTCTTTTTTTGCTGTGCCGCCTGCATTTCGCTTTCAATCAATTCCGTCTGAGCCTGCTGCATTTCGGCTTTCCCTATAATTACCTGGCGGTCCTTCACCATGTAAGTATTTCCGGTTTCAGCAAACAAACGGTCAAGAATTTCTTCAACACTTAAATCCTCTCCTTCAATCGAAACTATTTGATCAAGATCGATGTTCTGATCCTGATAAAAGAAAATGAATTCACTTTGCGCTTCAATGGAGTGGATTACATCCCTCACAGAAGCCTGTTCCATTTCAAGCGTAAAACGCTTGTTCTGCGAATAAGATTCCACACCAAAACTGAGCATGGAGCAAAACAGCAGGATGACAGAGATTTTCATAGTTAAAAATAGTTTTCGGAAGTCATCTCGATGACCTCGCTTAATCGTTAGGTTTTTCATAAATTTGTAATCTTTAAGTTAGTACTTCACCCTAAGGGTGTTTATTTTGACCGGGATTGGTTTGGCGACGGATCCCGGTTATTTTTTTATTCTTCTGTTTTACGTTGAATTTCGTAACTGTTCTCACCTGCCATCACTTCAAGTTCTGAAGCGAAGCCAATGGTCCCAAGCACATCGACAATGCTGTCGCGCAGATCGAGCTTTCCCGAAAAGGTAATTGCTTCGGCCTTGTCGTGGTAACGAATAGAAGTATTGTAATAACGCTCCAGACTTCTGAAGATGGCGCTTACCGGACGGTGTTCGAGAATGAGGTAACCATTGATCCACGAAGTATATTGTTCGGTTTCGACATTTTTCACCGAATAATTGCCGCTGGCCTTGTCAAAAACAGCACTTTCACCGGGCTTCATGATCAATTTATCCTTTAAAATTCCCCCGCGGTTAACCAGTGTTACTTCGCCATGCACCAAAACAGTCTGCGTATGTTTTTCGTTGGCATAAGCCTGTACATTAAATGCAGTTCCGGTCACTCTGACATCAATGTCATCGGTATGAATAATGAAAGGGTGTTGTTTGTCGGCCGCCACTTCACAATAGGCTTCGCCCGATAAAAATATTTCACGCTGCTTTCCTTTAAAAACCGAAGGAAAAGCGAGCTTGCTGCCTGAGTTTACATAGATGTGGGTTCCATCAGACAGGTACAGGTCGGTGCGTTTTCCGTAAGGAACTGTTAACTGGTTCATCTTCATCTCCGTAGATGGCTGCTCAATACTAATGGTGTCGGCATCGGCCAGGAGGGTTCCATCGCTTTGCTGCCTGATTACCAACGATTCACCATCGATATCTTTCACATGACCATCGCCTGTAAGTAACTGGATAGATTCATTGGCTGCGATGCTTCCTTCTTCGAACGGAATAAACGAAGCTTGTTGCTGTTTTTGGAAAGTATAGGCCGATACCGCCAGAACAACAATGGCAGCGGCAGCTGTCATCCAGCGTTTTAAAATCAATACACGACGTTTTCTGGCTAGTTTCAGGTGTATTTTTTGCCACATCATCAGGATGCGCTCAGGTTCAATGGCTGGTTCGTCGGCCCACACCGATCGAATAAACGAGGCTGCCTGTTCAAAATCGGCCTGCTGACCGGGATGGGAAGCCAGGTAATCAGTCCAGGCTTGACTTTCACTTGCTGTACCATCGATCACCCAGTTGATAAACGAATGATCACTGATCAGATCGGTGACAGTATATTTTTCTTTTTTGCTCATTCTTTCTATTAATGTAAACGTTTACATTAATAGAAAGACATCAATTATGAAAACATCATCGTTTTTTTGAGATTATTTTACGATTTCGCGTAATTTTTTTATGGCTTTGCTGATCAGGTTCCGACACGATACAATTTCCATATCCATAATTTCAGCCACCTGTTCATAGGTAAGTCCCTTGGTGTAGCGAAGATAGACCGCCTCTTTTTGCCTGGCCGACAACTCATTGACTGCCTTCCGGAGCAATGCCTGCTGTTCGTCGGAAGTTTCTTTTTCGACAATGGTTCGTTCAATGGAATAGATGACCAGAAAGTCGTTGGTGTAATCGTTTTCATTATGATGCAGGCCTTCTCTTTTCATGGCCCTGAGCAACTTATTCCTGAACGAACGGATTAAATAAAAGCGAATGCTGTCGGTTGAACTGATTCGTTGATTCTTGAAGATGCTTATAAACAAATCCTGAATACAGTCCTCAATTAAAGCCGTGTTGCCCGTAAACTTCAAACCATACAAATAGAGTTGTTTGGCATATTGCTGATAAATGGAGGCAAAAGCTGCCTCATCGCCTTCACGCATTTTATCCCATACTATACGATCAGATAGTTCCATCAGCATTCAGCTTCAAAAATAAACTGCGAAATTATTCTTTCTGTTTAAATTTTCTTTTTGAAAAAAGAAAACCAACCAGAAAAATTACCGTTGTACCCAAAACAATGGTAAAATTGGTATGGAAGCCACTTTGCAGTTTCAACCACAGCCCTTCGGTGAAATAGATGGGAGATAAACTCATCCACAAGATAAGCAAAACACCGATGATTACACCAATGGCTGCATCGACATTTTTTGCTTTGCGTGCCAGCACCCCCAGTAAAAACAAACCAAGCATACCTCCACTGAAAATTGAGGCCAGTCCCCACCATGCATCCAAAGCGCTTTTAACACTGATCATTGCCAAAGCCACTGCAACGCCAAACACACCGAATATTAACGATGAAGCATACAGCACTCCCATCGACTTTTTATTATTGGCTTCACGATTGATGTAGCGCTTGTAGTAATCATTCAGCACAATGGTAGCTGTTCCATTCACACTGGTCGACACGGTACTCATACCGGCTGCAAACACCGAGGCAATAAGAATTCCTGTCAAACCGACCGGAAGCTGATTGACGATAAAATATGGAAAAACTTTGTCAGCCATGTCGAGCGACTGCAAAGTAGCAGGTAAAAGCTCTGGCTGTGCTTTGTAAAACGAGAATAAGGCCGACCCTATAAAGAAGAACAGCAGCGAAACCGGCACATACAATAAAGAGCCGAAAAGTGTTGAGCGACGGGCTTCCTTATCGTTTCGGGCTACCATATAACGTTGCACATAATTTTGGTCGATACCGTAATTCTGAAGGTTAATAAACAGGCCATACAGCATCATGCCCCAAAAAGTTGAACGGGAAATGCTCCAGCCCATATCTCCCAGACTGAACTTGTTGTTTTCGGCTGCAATTTCGAACATTTGTCCGGCACCTTCGGGCATATTGAACAACAAGACCCCAATGCTGATCAATGCGCCGCCTATAAGGATAATTCCCTGTATGGCATCGGTCCACACCACGGCCTGAATTCCTCCCAACATCGAATACACCACAATACTGGCTCCTGTAATCAGAATTATTGTTGAAACATCCCAGCCAAACAAAGCATTTAAGGGCAAAGCCATCAAATACAAAATAGAACCGGCACGCATTACCTGGGTGAGAATGTAGCACATTGAAGCATAGATACGTGCCCAGGGACCAAAGCGTTCTTCAAGATAGGCGTAAGCCGAAATGCTGTTCATTTTACGGTACAAGGGTACAAAAAACAATACAGCAATAACCGAAGCGACAGGAATTGAAAGACTAAATACAAAAGCATTCCAATCGCTTTGATAGGCTTTGCCGGGCAGCCCCAAAAAGCTGATACTGCTTACAAAAGTGGCAAATATCGACATGCCCACTACCCAACCGGGTATTTTACCTCCTCCCGAGGTATATTGGTCGGCACTGCGGTTACGAAAATAGAACAGGCTGCCAAAAAGCACTACGCCTGCCATGTACACAATAAAAACAATCAGGTCGGTGAGTGGTAGTTTCATAATTAAGTCATTAAGGAAAAAGTCATTGAAAAAAGGAAAAGGAAAAAGTCATTGGTCATTGGGAAAAAGGAACGCACTCTACTTAATGACTTAGTGACTTTTTCCTATTGACTTACTGACTCTTGACTTATTGACTTTTTCCTATTTCAAGTGCTTCAAGGTTCTTCATGATTTTTTCGCGTTCATCTTTTTTGAAACGATGGAAGGGGTCGGCCAGGTAGTCGTCGCAAATGCCCATGACCGAGAGCGCACACTTCAGTCCTTTGAGATACGATGATCCAAAACGGCCTACCGTATAAATCGATGAGCTGATTTGCAGTACTTTTTCCTGCAACTTCCTGATGGTATCGAAATCGTGGGCAAGGGCTGCCTTATACAAATCGACATAAAGTTTTGGAAACATATTGGCTCCGCCATTCACACCGCCTGTAGCGCCTAATACCACCGCATCGGCCATCATCTCTTCGGGACCAACGTAAAGCTGAAAATCTTTATAATTGCGCATGGCATATTGCAACAGACGGAAATAAGTCATGTTAGCCGAACTGTCTTTTAATCCTACCACACTGGGTATTTCGGCTATTTTGCGAACGGTATTCGGGTCAATCATTACCTTGGTGTGAACCGGCATGTTGTAGAGATATAGTGGCAGCGGAACTTTCCGTGCCAGACTCTCGTAATATTCGATCAACTCGGGCTGTGCTGCTCCATAGTAGTATGGTGGTGCAGCCACCAGGGCATCGGCGCCACATTCGGCCGCTTTTTGAGACAGCTGCAGGCTTTCAACAATTGATGTATCGGTAATGCCTACCAACACAGGGATGCGACCATTTACCTGTTTGCAGGTGCGCTCGATCAGTTCGCGCCGCAAGCGGTAACTGATACTCGAAAATTCGCCGGTAGTTCCCAAAATAAAAACGCCGGACACACCGCCTGCAATTACGTGTTCAATTAAACGTTCCAGCCCCGCAATGTCGAGCGTATCAACATCTGTGAGCGGGGTAATAAGAGGCGGAACGATCCCTTTCAGGTTTTTAATACTTTCGCTTATAATCATTTTAAAGGTTTTATTCTTTTGAAAATACTGCTATGTTGTTGGTAATTATAATCAGCACTATCGTGCTACCAGCGGTAAGCTGCCTGAATTCCGGCTTTGTTCTTTATGGCTTCATCTACATCGGGACCATTATTGATCCACTCGTTGCCCGGTCCCGGAGTGTTTGAAAAGAACTTGTCTTTCTCTGTCCAGTTGTTTACTGCCCGGATGTACGACGAACCTTCGTCGTAATAAATGTATTGATAATGATCGGGGATATGGGCATATGGCGCCTTCAAAAGTTTTTCGATCCGGTTTTCGCTAATTTCGCCATTGGGTTGCGCCGATAAGGTGTAAATGCCACCCACATCGTACATGTTGCGGGCAAAATGATGAATATAATTGGCATGTACACGATTATTTTTCATACAGTTGATGGTTTTGGTCCAGCCCCACCCCACACAAATACCCGAATAATTCAGGTGGCTCACTTCGTTGTATTCAATGTTGATATCGTGGGCAAAGCCAACACTGATTCCTACACAGCCCCAATCTTCGTTGGTAACATTCGAAATGAGGTTGTTCGAAATGGTTTCGAAACGGCAAACTTCTCGTTCGTCGCCCGGGTTATAGGGCAAATGCGCTTCGAACGCGGCATCGCCAAAGAAACCAGCCTGAATACCGGTACCCCCTATATCTTCAATTTTACAGGCTACTATTTCATTGTAAGCGGTGCCGGTAACCAGATCGATGCCCGTTGCTGCAGCGTGCATTACTTTACACTTGAAAATGCGGTTATGCTGTGCATTGCGCAATTCGATTGCAGCAGGCTGACGGCCCAGCCATGCCTGATTTTCGAGCCCGGCTTTATCGGGTGTTCCGGGTTCTTTCAGCTTATACGCATCGAGAAGGTAGAAACCGGCCTGCAAGGGCACATGCCCGCGTTCCGAAGGGCGCATCCAGGTAGTGTGTTCGAATGACAGGTTTTCAAAATGGATGTATTCAACCGGATGATCCAGCGTTCCTTCCATGCTGACCAGCGTTTCTAGAAAAGGAACCAGCACCTCTGCCCGGTCCATATTTTCACCTTCACGAGGCCAGTAGTAAATTTTTCCATTGTCGGTATCGGCATACCATTCGCCGGGATTGTTAAGCAATGCCGGATGATTAACAAAATAGAAGGCCGAATTACCATTGTATTTTTTTTCGGAATCGATAAAGGGTGCCGGCCATGGATGTTCAAACTCGATACGGCTTTCGGGCTGAAAAAGCGAAACTTTTGCACTATCGCCTACAATTTCAATATCTTTTACCCTGAGGTTCGCAATGGCCCACCACTGATGAATGACCATTTCGAGCTGTCGGGTTTTGCTTAAATCCACATCGGGGAGCGGAATCCAAAATACCTCGTTTTCGTGATCGGCAGCCAATATGCGGTCGAGTTCACCATCATCGAGATTCGATGCGCGATTGGCTTTTACCCCGTCAACCCACATCTGACGGAATTCGACGCTACGACCGGCTTTACGAGGCATGTCGGCAACCCACAGATTTCGCGATGCATTGGTAAATCCGTTGACTTTTCCGGCCTTTTCCCAATCATTTACTTCTATGCCACCACTTATGCGAGGTAAAGTTCCGCTAGCACCTTTAATCGTAGTAATACTTGTTACGTTGCCAGAGTCTTCAGATCTGAACAGCAAAGGCTCGTCGAGAAAATAAGTTCCGTCGGCCACAATGATGTTGATGCCCTCTTGTATTTCGGGAGCATTCAGTCGTCGCAACTCACGGGCTTTACGTTGGGCCATCATGATCGTTTGGAGTGGGCTGTCTTTCGTGCCGTCGTGCTTGTCGTTTCCTTTAGGAGACACATAAATATTTACTGCAAACAATGGGATGATTGCAATAAGCAGAATGATTGTTGTTAGTAGTTGTTTCATTTTTTTCTGTTAAGTAATTAGGTTTCAGGTTTCGGGTTTCAGGTTACAGGTTTACCCTGTGAAATAAAATCGGAGATTTTAACGCAAAGCGTTATTTCACAGGGTAAACCTCACACCATCAATCTTTTCTCTCTCAATCTCTTTTAATCTTTTATCGTCAATCTTTTTCCTTCAATCTTTTTCCTTCAATCTTTTTTTTCATCTACTCCTGAAAAATTTTCTTCAAGTACCGTGTGTTGGCGCCAAAGTTGCCCACTACATCGCGCGGATTATTCTGGTCGCGCGAGCGTTCAATCACCAGCCAGCCTCCCCAGCCCATACGGTCGAGGGTTTGTTTCACCTTCGTCATATCAACCCGCTGGTTGTTCTCCAACCAAACACCGTCTTCGTCCGTTATCAGTATCTGACAAATATTTTCGGCACCAAGTGTCTCCAGTTCGCTATACAAATCGCGGCCGTTTTGCAAGGCATTGGCCACGTTGTAATATATTTTTATTCCATCTGAATTGATTTCGCCCAGCAGTTGCAGTTCACCTTTGGCATCAAGCGCAGTTTCGATACCAATTACCACACCGGCAGCTTTTGCTTTCTGTCCGGCACGATGCAATTTGGCCACAATGGAATCGCGACGTTCGGGATGTTTATTCAGGTCGCCCTCAACGCCCAGCGGCAGAAAAGCAACTTTAGTTCCCATCAGGTGCATGGTATTGATACAATCGTCGATCATGGGTTCAACATCGCGGGCCGCAAAATTCTGGGCATAAAATCCCGACATGGCAATACCGGCCACTTCGAGATGGTATTTATTCAATTCATCCTGAAACTTACGGCGCATTATGGGGTCGAACAACTTACTATCGAAAGTCGACCGGTTGCCTAAACCTCCCATATCGAGCAGCAAGCCATCGGCGCCTATCTCGTGCGTACGCGAAAAAGCTCCCAATTTTTGCCGTTTGAGAATCATCCAGTCGCAAACGCCAATTTTGTAACGCGCACCACTTCCAATCCAAGCCTTTTCATCTTCGCCTTGAAACATTTTTTCGAGCGATGCAAAGCCATAAATCGCATGGCCGGGCAGATTTTCACCATTTTCGCCAAAAGCTTTCAGTTGATTTTGATCTTCAATCGTAATGTCCGATTCATCAAGTAGTCCTTTCTGATCGAAAACTTTTGAAGCATCAAGATCGAGGTGTTCGGCCATGAAACGATACATCGCTGCCCGCTTCGACGGGCCGTAATCGTGACCTTCGTCGGCCAAATGTTTATTTTCGACCACTGCCCCATCGCCATAAAAACCATAGATGCGCTTCAGGAAAGGAAATTCCATTTCGGGAACGTTGGCCGTCCAGTCGCCCCCGTCGGAAATAACCAACTGAGGCTTGGGGGCAAAAAGTGCTGCCAGTTCAACATTATTGGTTCCTCCTTCGCACAAATGAATGGGATTTCCACTTTCGCAGGGACATCCACCATAATGAATAGCCGATAGCATCACCGCCGGAACGCTCACATCGATGCGCTCGTCGATGGCTGCCATCAGCATTGAATGGCTTCCACCGCCCGAGCCGCCGGTAATGCCCACCCGGTTGGTATCGGCATAATCGAACGACAGCAGGTAATCGAGTAAGCGAATGCTGTTCAATGCCTGCATGGTATTGGCAAGGCTTTTTCGATGAGCCGAACCGTCGAACTGAAGCGTTGATTCGCCCCATGCAAACAGATCGTAACTCACCACCATGGCGCCCATGCGTGCCAGGGCAGCACACCGGGTTTGAATTTGCTCGTTGTAGCGCCCGTTTCCAAAATGCCCGTTCGGACTTAGTATTACCGGTATTTTACCTTTGATTTTTGCGGGCCGGTAAATGGAGCCGGCCACATAAACACCGGGCAATACTTCCAAACCGATATTCTGAACCGTGTAGCCCTTGTGCTTTCGTAGCTCCGTTAAAACCGGCTGACTTTCAGCAGCATCGGGCAGAGGCGACAAACGCAAAGCATCGGGCAAACAAGCTTTAATTGCCATGCGCCGCTGTTCCCATTCCGTTTTATTTGAATATTTTGACGCTAAAAAATTAAGCGTTTCCTGCGCTTCGTTTACTGAGCGACGATGGTATTGATAGCCTTGAATTTTGTACTTTCTGTCTCCATCGGGAATGGCCACCATATCAAAGGGAGCCAGCACATTCTGCAAGGTTTGCTCCACATCGGGACGATAACGCCAACGGGCATAGTCGAGTACTTTACCCTCGATGCTACCACCCGAAATGCGCAGTTTCACCTTATACTGATACTCAATGTCGTTCAGCACTTCGTTCAATGCTTGCTGAAAATTATCATCAGATGTTTGAGCAGAAAGCCGCGTAAACATTCCGATTAATAATAAAAGTACGACTGCTGTTTTTTTCATTTAATTATATTTTGAAAGAAATGGAAGCGATTGAATGCAATTGGAAGCAATCGTTTTCTCCCATTCATCCATTCACTCTTTCATTCACTCATTATTTTACTCCGGCCATTTTTCGTCCTCAATTTCAATCATATTCAATAGCGACGGGTCAACTTTTACGTATTTCATTTTTTCACGGCGCCAGGTATAAATAATGTGTACCATTCCGTCGGCACCTTGTATCACTCCGGGATATGAATACTGACTGATTTCGGAATCTTCGAGTACCAACGAGGCAAACCAGTCTTTTCCATTTTCACTAATGGCCACATTAAGCGGAGTGCGATGCCCTTTTGAAGCACCAATGGGTGTTTTCACATGGTTGTAAACCGCCAGCTGACGGCCATCGGCCAGTGAAACTGCATCGGTTCCGGCGTTGTTGTTGGGTAAGCCTGAAGGCTGTGTCAACCCCCAGGTTTTGCCATTGTCATCAGACCAGGCCGAAACCAACACCGAATTTTTACTGCGGCAAAGAATTTGCATTCGCCCGTCGGCATAGGTTAAAATACTGGGCTGAATGATGTTGTGCACCTTATAGTTATTAATATTATCGGTTTTAGTCCATGTTTTACCCTGATCTTTGGTCATTTCGAAATGCACATGCCAGCCGTTACCTTCGGTACTGGTAGGGCAAATTAAGGTACCATCGGCCAGTAAAACGGGCTTGTTTTTCACAGGACCTATGTACCCTTCGGGAAGCTTTTCGGCCTCGCCCCATGTTTTTCCATTGTCGGTCGAGCGTTTCAACATGCCCCACCACTCTGAGGGTTTGGGCCCTATTTTGTAAAACAAGAGCAACTCGCCATCGGGATATTGAAACAGAACGGGATTCCAGGTCGGGTAACGAACGCCGTCGTCCCAATCACCATTGGCAACTTCCATGGGGGCTGTCCACTCCCCTTCGATTTGCCGACTTACATAGATGCACACATCGGGATGGCGCTCACGGGTCCCGCCAAACCATGCAGCCACCAGCCCTTCGGGCGTTTCGGCCAGTGTACCCGAATGGCATGAAGGAAATGGAGCTTCGTCATAAATAAATTGTTCTTCAACAATTCCCTTTTTCCAGTCAACATTTTGTTTTTGCGGCTGATTGCAAGCTGAAAAAATCACAACCAACAATATCGATAAAAGTGCTATTTGTCTCATATCCTTCTATTTCTTTTGTTCTTTTAATGATTTGACAAAATCTTTGTAAAGCTGTCGCCAATCGCGTCCGTTGCTGATCAGGTACTGCTCCGATTTTGTTTTGTAAATTTCGAAGATGGCCGAAATTTGCTTCATGCTTTTATAATCGATGGCCATTTCGCGGGCTTCTTTCATATAACCAAGTATTTTGGCCTCTTCTTCGGCAGTAAGATCGGGTACGATGGCCTTGTAGCCGCGCATGGTGAAATCGACCTTTCCAATGGTGTATTTATCCAAAATAAGTTCGACCTGCTCTTCGGTCAAATCGGCTCGCAGCGCTTTCATCAGGTTTTCGTGTACCGACGCCGGGATGGCCGAATCGGCAATCATCTGGCGATCGAGCTCGGTAAGTTTGTCGCCGGTGCGCGGGTTAATTCCTTCGGGCACTGTAGAAGCCGGGTGCGTATCGTGCCAGTTTTTTACAGCGCTTCGATGAATGGCAATGGCATCAGTCAGCCGCTGTTCTTTGGCCACATCGTTTAAGTTCAGAGCCGCCACCCATTCGCCTGCCTCCTCGACATACTGTGCCAGCTTTTCCTGGCTGTTGCCAACTGTTGTGGCAAACAAATTGCCGCTCATCAACAACATCACTAAAAATATCGTTTGAATTTTCTTCATACTCTGGTTTTTTAAATCCTATTCAATGACCAATTTTTCCAACTTACTGGTGCGGCCAACTTCCTTACCATCGACCAGTACATACAAGCCTTTGCCATTTTTGTATTTTGACCCGTCTTTATCCCACACAATGGTGAGGGTTTTTCCCTGGTATTTCAGGTGGTCGAGGCAGAAATAATCCCACGTACCTTCGGGCAGCAGAGGATTGATTTCAATTACCTCGTCGGCACGAGGACGCAGACCAACCAGGCCGGTGATCACCAAATCGTTAAAAGTTGAATGGTTGTAGTAGCGGCTGCGCTCCTGATCGCCTTTCAACCAGTAGCCGGTTACTTCGTCGAGGTACTCGCCAATGTACGGACGGCCGCGATAATACTGCGACTCGACATAGCGTTCGAGGTGAAAGAAATAAACAGAATCGCTCATCACATCCTGTTCATAATTATTCAGCAAATTAGCCAGGCTGGTAAGCGTTTGCGAGGTGGCAAAAGGCCAAACAGCCCCGTCCCACTCGCACTTACAGCATCCGTGAGTTCTGAATTCAGGGTGACGACGTTCGGCTGTAGTTAAGCCAAAAGGTGCTAAGAAGCCTCCCTCATCCATAATTTGTTCCCAGGCTACGGTATGTTCAAGCGAAGGAATATTGAAATACCATGGAATATATCCGATGGCTTCGCGTACTCCGGCATAATTTCCATCTTCTTTTATGGTTTCGTAAAAATTCATTTCAGTATTCCAGAACTTACTCTCAATGAACCCAATTAAGGTATCGGCCTTTGCTTCGTAAAGCTTTTTGCTAGCCATATCGCCTGCCATTTCAGCCATTTGTGCTATGGCCAGCGCATTTCCGGCCATGTAGCTGTTGATGGTGGGGCGGGCATTTTGCACTCTGCGGCCACCACTGATCTGCTCTTCCATGCCATCTTTCACATCGTGCTGCCAGAACAATCCGTTATCGAGCCGGCGTATTTCTTCCCATTCCTGGTAACTTTTTATCATATCGGGCAACATATCGAGCATATAAGCTTTGTCGCCGTCCACCTTGTACTTTTCGAGTAAGGCGTAGGGTGTCCAGCTGCTGAATTTATTGAGTTTTGCCATGGGCTCGCCCTCGTTGCCCCGATACCACACATGCAGGTACTGGTTTAAATAATCGGGGTTGTGCAGCCAGCGCGCTTCCATGGTGTGATGACCAATAGCACAGGCAATGAGGTTGTATTTATCGGAATAACTGCGTTGCACCAAAAACTCGGTAAAAGCATAGCCAACCGGTGTTTCCTTAATGTGCTTGCGAAGTGTCCACCAGCGATAGATGAACATTTCCTCAAAATTATCCTGCGGGCACTCAAACAAGGGTACATTTTGTTGCATCCAGTCCCACGATTCGGCATCGGGAATGGCCTGAACCACATTTTCATCTTCCATGCGGTTGAAGTAATCGACATACGATTTAAAATCGTCGTACTTCAATACCGATTTTGATTTTTTACCCCAGGCCATCGACGACTGCACGGTAAACAGAAAGCCTAAAACAAAACAGGCTGTTATAATTTGATTGCGAAAATTCAGCATAGTTCTAAATGTTTTATTTCTCTACAGAAGTTTTAAACGATTTGATGGTAAAAACGGCTTCTTTGTCGATTGCTCCAGAGTTTTCGACATCGAACCACTGCATGCGCGGCGAATCGACCGTTGGATAGTAGCGACGCTCGCCGGTGCGGAACATCACACGCGAAATATGTTCCACTTTCTGAAAGCACAAGCGCCCCGATTTACGTTCGCCATCGACAAACACTTCGTAAAAATTGCGGTTCAGATCGACCACCACCTTCACCTTGTAATCGCGGTTGGCTTCGTAAACCATGTTGCGGTTTACGCCATAACCATCCTTATTCATGAAATTACCTTCGTTGTTGAAAAACATACGAATGGCGGCATTTCCTTTATCGTCGGCCAATACGACATGCAGTAAGCCATGATCGTTTTGTGCCAGGTTAATTTCAAATTCAACACTGAATTTTTTAGAAGCCGGAATTATTTTTTCGGCCACAGCATAATCGAAAGGATCCTTATCGCGCAACACGAGGGTTTTTTCCCCCTTGGCATCCTTTTCAATTTTCACCGGAGCCCAAAGTGGGGCGTAAATATTCCAGCTATCGAGTTCTTTGCCATCCTTCATTTTAGCAAACACATCGTTGGCGTGTTTTTCGGCCGCTGTTAAAGCCGGAGCCGGCACCGACGAAACCCAGATGTCTTCTTTATTCATACTGTAAGTAAGCCACATTTTACCATCGGGCGGTGTACCGTTTCCTTCGAGAATTCCGCGAATGTACTGAGGCCCGTACGATTTGAATTGTCCTCCATAGCGCATGGTGCTTATTTCGCCGTTAATAAGATGAAGGTTGGTGTATTCCAGCCCATCGTTGCTTAACGAAACAGCCAGCGGCCAGCGAAATTGCGACGGGTTATAAACGGTGGCATAAGTACCATCGCTCATTTTTTGTCCCCATATTTTTGCCGCCTTGGTTACAAAACCCGGTGCGCGGGTCGGGGTGTATTCCCAGCTTTGCCCACCGTCGTTACTAATCGATGTGAGTGCATGTTTCCAAAGTCCTACGACCCTTCCATCGTTCAGGTGATAATACGAAAATGCTTTGTATTGTTCTTTCAACGGAATGAGCGGATCGTCGCGGTCGGCTTCTTCGACCCATTGCTGCATCATCAACGGGTCGGCCAGCATGGCATCGCAGGCTTCGATAAAACCTTTATCGTTTGATGATTGATAGAAAGGATAGTCGGTATTTTCCTCGTTCCATCCTTTGTTGTAACGAATGAAATAGATGGGGCCCAGCGAACCATCTTTGTAGATTTCGCGAACCGCACGACCAATGCCTTTGCCATCGTTGGGACTGTCTTCGTGGGTAATGCAAATTCCGAAGTAGCCCATGGTAAGCAGCCGCTTAGACGGAGCTACATAAAATCCAACGCGTTGATGCAAGACCGAATAGTTATCTTTAGCCACCCCCTCAACGCCTTCTTTGGTGGTTCCGTCGGGCACTTTGTAGGGCGGAAACAATACAATGGGCTGTTCCCAGTGGTATCCGTTTTCCGAAGTACTCAGATAAACCTGTCCGGGCGCTTCGTGCTCGCTCACCGGGTTACTAAGGTACTGAACGAAAAATGTGCCGTTCCAATAAGCCATGTTGGGACCGTGGTTATAGGTCCAGCCATACACATCGGCCATTTGGGGATGCTCGCGACTGGCACGCAGTACTTGTATATTATGTACCCCGACGATCGGGCTTAATTGTCCGTGATGATAATCGGAGTTACAAAGTGTTGTTCCTGTATATCGTACAGTATCCTGAGCCGACAAGCAAAATGTTGCCAACAGCAAACTGAATCCAATAATTATCCTTCTCATATTTTCTGATTAAACGTTTTCACTTTTTATTTGCACCCGGATGAAAGATTCTGATTCACGGGGATACATGCTATTTCTTGTTTTCGAGCAACTGATCGATGAGCGCTTGTTTCACCTTAACAATGGTTCCGTGCTTGTGTCCTTCGGGCAGGCTGATCTGATCCGTGATATCGGTAAACTCAACAAAATCGGTTGTTTTAACTGCTTTATACGACTTATCGCCATACGAGTCGTAATAAATCAGGTAGTCGTTGTCGACTTTTACAACAGTTGGTCCTTCGGTAAGAAAACCTGTAAAAGGTTCTGAATAAGAACTGAAGGGTCCCAGTGGAGTTTCACCAAAAGCAACACTGATGTTCCTGTTCGGTCGGGTGTTGTCTTTCACTACCAATACGTAATCGTTCTTTTTACGTTTCACAATCACGCAGTCGATGACGCTGAAACCGGGATCGAGAAAAAGCTTTGTTTCGGTAAATGTTTTAAAATCTTTGGTCGTAGTGTAGTACATCCGGTGATTGTTGCGCTCTTCCTCAATTCCCCTTTCAAATTTAAACGGAATGGTTGAAGCCCAGATAATGATGAAACGGTCATCCACATCGTCGTAGAATATTTCGGGTGCCCATACATTTACGGTCGAAGTATCGAAGGCCATGGCATTAATCATGTGCTGTTCCGACCAGTTGATAAAGTCTTTGCTTGAAGCATAGCCAAAACCCAGGTCGCCTTTCCACGACGAAGTCCACACCATGTGAAAAGTTCCGTCGGGGCCCTGCACCACCGATGGGTCGCGCATTACTTTTTGCTTGCCAACCCCGGGTTCAAGGTAAGCCCCGCCAAGGTCTTCCCAGTTGTATCCGTCGTTACTGTAAGCCAGATACAAGCCTTCGGTAGCGGGTTCGCGAAAGGTGGTAAAAAGATAGGCTTCTTCTTCGCTTGCTTGTTGGCAGGAAAGCAATCCTGTCAACAGTAACAATAATATCCAATTAGCTGTTTTCATCTTTTTTTGTAGTTATACTAAAACCGGAATGTATTTTTATCCCACAAAGACACCAAGGTCCACAAAGTTTTGAAATATTTATCCAATGGATAAATATTTCAAAACAAATAGTTGTAATTATTCTCTTTATTTCATCACGTCAATATCTTATCCCTTTGCTAATTCTTTGTGGTCTTTGTGTCTTTGTGGGAGATTGATTTAGCATCATAATGAAATTTATCCCGTAACCTGTTAATTTACTGAATCCAGAATCAGCACCCAATCATTACCATCAACATGAACATTTACGGGTGTCTGAAATTCTTTTACACCGGCAGCATTTATTTCTCCGGTTTTCTGAACAGCACCGGTACGCGGGTTGTACCACGACACGGCCACTTTTTCGGCTTTCATTTTATCAAGATCGACCTTGATTGTTCCACCCCGATAGGTGTAAACCATGGCATAGTTGCTGCCCTTGGTTGCCACTTGATAGTCGTACTTCTCTCCATTTTCGGCCAGCAATTCCTGCGCCGGCACCCGATCGAAAAACGAACGTGACAACATCAAATCCTTTAGATATTGCATTTGGTACGAACCGGTTGAATTGAGGGCAATGTCCCAGTAATCTTTGGCAGCAAAAGCCGGTGTTCCGTCGGTACGCTTATGAAACTGCATGATGGCGTTGTGACCATAGGTAAAACCAAAAGCCCCTGCAAACACCGACCAGTATGCATAGCGACGAATGTCGTTGTGGTCCCAGTAACCAAAGGCCGGATCGTGCAGTCCAACCGGAATACCTTCGTACGAAGGTTCGCCATCGATGGTTGGTTTCACCGGCGACATGGCAAAGTCGTCGTTGATGAAACGCCAGTTATCCTGACCATATCCACGCTCGGTATCGTCCTGGTCGTAAGCCCGGTGCCCCGATTGTATCATGTTGAAATCGAGCCAGTCTTCGTCATGAAACCAATCGGCCGAGGTACAACGACCACGTGGGTGAAAAGTGACCAGTTGCTGCGGGGCTTTTTCTTTCAGTGTGCGGCCAATCACCTTCCAGGTAGCAGTTGAATCGCTTCCAAAAGTATCGCCACCGTTCATCCAGATCACATTGGGTTGATCGCCATAGCGCTCGGCTAAAAACGTAGCATACGCTTCTGCTTCGTCATACGAAACGCCGCCGTTTTTCACATTGTTTCCCCAAACAGCAACCAAAGCCATGTACAGTCCTTTTTGGGCTGCCAAATCGACCAGGTAATCCACATGATCCCAATAATCGTAATGATCGTCGATCAGCAATGGTTGAGACAAATTCCTATTAATTAAGGCTGAATCGCCATACACATTTTTTGCATTCAGCATATGAATTGCACTCACCTGCAATACATTAAAACCCTTTGCTTTTCGGTTGTCGAAGTAGGCTTCGGCATCTTCTTTATTCAACTTAGTAAACAAAAGCCAGCCTGTATCGCCCAGCCAGAAAAAGGGATCGCCGTTTTCCTGCTGAATGAAACGACCGTTTTCTGAAACTTTCAGGTGTTGAAGTTTTTGATGATCATCTTCGGTTTTTGAAATTGTGCAGGCCGAAAACGAAAGGATGAGCGCTATAATTAATCCAATATTTTTAGTCATTTTCAGTAGCTTGATTTATTGATGAAGTACCCCTTTTTCGCGTAAGGTATCGTAATTATTCTGAAGATTCCTCCAGTCGATTTTCGTTTCAGGATCGATGCCGTTGATGAACATTTCGATGTTGGTATAACCATCGCCATTGATGTCTCCACTGGCATCGGAAGCGTCGTTCGGGTTCAGATCGTATTTTTTCTCCCACCAGTCGGGCATGCCATCGTTATCGGAATCCTTGTATGATTTGCCCTTGTATTCGGGATATCCACCCACCTGATCAACACTGGTGATAATTCCCTTTTTGTATGAATCGGCCGGAAGGCGGCGGCGTGAAAGGTATTCACTCAACTCATCCTCCAATCCGTCCTCATATTCAATGACACCGGTACGCACCTGTTTTACAATGCGCGCATCCACCGGGTCGCGGCGCGGAATGGTCGCACCAACATTGTTAAGCACAAATTCGTACGCCTCCTGTGCAGGCATAATTTTCAGGGGAGCCATCGGAAATGGCTTGTAGGAGCGGATCTGCTGCAATTCCTTTGCATCTTCGTTAATGCCTTTGCCGCGTGGCTGAATTCCACCGTTCCAGTTATCGCTGCTAACCGCCTCGTTGCCTTCAACAATATTTCCATGGGCGTAAATACGGCCAAACAAGGTTGAATCGATGCTTCCCTTCTCGGGTTTGGCAATGCGGTAGGCAATGGGTTTATCTTTTGGGGTAATCGGACCCGGCTTGTAGTAATTGTTGATCACGTTCCACATCGAACGGTAGTCGCCTCCATCCATGGTGCGGTTCCACCAGTTGAAGACAACGTTGTTGGCAAAACCCACATCGCCCCACATGCCAATTGAGGGGTTTCGGGCCACATTATTGGCCCAAAGGTTACGCATGAAAGTGCTGTTCAAGCCACCAATGGTGCTTCCAAAAGCATGGTTGTAGGTATCGAGTGTTTCGGCAAAAATGCTGTTCTGTATGGTCACGTTGACGGTTGGCAGCTTTTCTACTTTCGACGGATTTTTGATCGGTTCGGGCTGCCACATGTTGCGGTACATCGAGATGGTTTCGTCGAGTCCCCAGCTGGCCGAAACGTGGTCGATGATGATGTTACCCATTACATCGCCACTGAGTGCGTCGTCGCGGCGCTGTACATCGGTTGCCCCCCTGCGGAAACGCATGTGTCGAATAATTACATCATGGGTATTAAATTTTACCGATTCGCCGGCTACACAAATACCGTCACCGGGAGCTGTTTGTCCGGCAATGGTGATGTATGGAGCCCTGACGATAATCGGATCTTTCAGCCAGATGATACCGGCTACATTGAAAACTACAATGCGTGCACCACCGGCTTCAAGGGCTTCGCGCAATGAACCGGGGCCATTGTCGTTCAGGTTGTTTACCACAAACACTTTTCCTCCGCGACCTCCGGGAGTGAACATGCCTCCTCCTTCAGCACCCGGGAAAGCGGGGATTTCAGCTTTGGTGAGTGCATTGGGAACACCGGCCCAGGGAGTGTAGGGTCGCCCATGCTGCATTTCTTCCTGAATTACCGGCCACGCTTTTTCCCAGGCCACATCCGAACGACGTTCTACTTCATTCATGTATGCTTCTCCCTTTGCTTTCATCTCCTCCGAAAGCGTAGGATATTGAGCCTGAACTGTTGAAATGGCCAGTAAACCTGTAAAGGCCAGAACTGCAGCTTTAATTTTTGTTTTCATTTGTTAAGTTTTTGCTTATGTTACCAGTTTAATTTTTCTCTGTTTTGCTAAGGTGCAACCACAAAACTCCTTGCTGAGTCATCTTCAGTTGAACAGTGGTTCCGGCCTTGATGTTACTTTCAAGCACCTGTGCTTCTCCGCTTTCCGTGTTGATAAGTACCGCGTCGAATCTGCCCTTAAAAGGCGTCATATCAATCGTTATTTCATTGCGTTGAGTAGTGCTGTAATGTATTTGTTCACCTTCCTTATTTTGAAGAATAAAAATCCCCTTCTGTTTGCTTTCAGAAGGTTGCATGCTTGCTGCACTTTCAAGAAAACCATCGGCTTCAATCGGGGGAAGCGGAGCCAGTGAACCACCGGCCATAAAAACACCCCAGGCATACGAAGGCGATTGATTTTCTGAATATATCACCGCTTTATCGGGATACTGTGTTTTGTAACTTAATACATCGTTGTAAACCTGTTCGAAGGAACGCTTGCCCCGGTCCATTTTGCGCATGTGCTGACGGGGTGCCAGATTTTGCCCGCCTTTAGGGGCAAAAACGGTACCATCGGCACGCGTACTCCAGTAACGAATATCGATGATATCGACCACTTTAGAACGCTCCGGGTCGCTTAGAATTGCATCCTGAACATCTTTGGTTGTACTCAGCGCGATGCAGGCATTTTTTCCGGTTTCGGCCTCCCATTCGGCAATGACATCGATCCAGAATTCGACGAAATGCAATGGTCCTGTAAATTCTTCACTGGTCGTTTGTATTACATTGGTGTTTCCTGCGAAATTATCGAGGCACTGGCGAATGTATTTACGATGCAGCTCACGACGCACCGGATGCTCGACATCGTAAAAGCGGTCGGCAATAAAAATCCGTTTATCGCCTGCAAATGGTGGTGGTTCGGGAAAACCGGTATCGTTAATGTTATTGGTGCTTCGCCATGGCGTATCGACCCAGTGCGCACCAGCTTCCAAAATATTGTGCTGGAAATAATTCTGATGAACCAACACTTTTCCTTTTGCTTCGGCCATATTGGCAAAATCGCTCAAGCGGTTCCAATACCAGGGATTGTAGCGGGTCAGATCGTATTGGCTCAATCCGTCCCAGGCCTGTCCCTGACCGCTGCGGGCAAAAGGCTGTTCGTAAAACGGTGCCCACACATTGCCATCCATACGGCGAACACGCACATGGTCGTCGCGCCGACGTTCGTACCACAGGCCATAGTTTTGTTCCACGGCTACCAGGTTCGATGCTTCCATTTCGGCCACTACTTCGGTCAAGCGATCGGTATATCCTTTGCCTACACGCCCCGGCACAAAACGGGTAAGCGCCATTTTGGCCCGGCTTACATCGCGCGGACGCAAACTACCGCTCCACCAGGGTACCTGTGCTCTGGCGCCGGTTAATACCCGGCCATCGGCCAGCAACCAGCCGTTTTTAATTTCAAATTTCTGCTTATCGGATTGAAGTTCAGCTTTCTTTTCTACGTCCAATTTTACACGATCGACAGCTGGAGCTGAATTGCCTTTGGTGGAAATGGGATTTCTCTCCGAGGCTTCGTAAATCCATTCTTTTATAGGTTGAACGGGAGTTTGAAAATAAGCTACAATTTCGGCGGCCTGTTCAACCGTTGGGCTGCTGGTTGCGTTGGTGGTGTACTCGATAACCGGAGCTTCGGGAATGTTATCTTTTCCAATTCGATCGGCCAGCTGAGCAAAAAACAGGCTGCGGGGTTTTACATGGCTATCGGCTTCGTACCAGTAGCCGTTGCCCCAGTAACGTCCCCAGGTTCCAAAGGCCCAGTTTTGCGCTCCCGGAGGTGTAAAACAATAAATATCGGAGGCTGTACATTGCCACAACATCGAGTTGGCCGCAGTCCAGCCTGCGCCACGATCGAGCGGCCCCCGGTTGGAGAAGCCGAGCGAATTGCCATCCACATCCACAATGTCGAACAGCACGCCCGAAGCCCAGCTATCGGCTGTGCCGCTGAAACTGTGTGGCAGGTGCGACAGGCATTGCACAAAGGCATTGGGACCGGCAGCACAGGCTCCGGTGGTAAAATCGCGGTAGCCATTTTCGGCATACAGGCGCAAAAACAGATTTTGCTGACCCGCATTGTAAAAAGTATATCGGCGCATACCACCAATTTCGGAAACCGGCTCAAACGAAAGCGCATCTTCCACCGTAATGCGCGATGTTGTTTCGTAAGCTGCTACGGCCGAACCGGCAAAATGTGTAAAGGTTACCTGCCGAACCCAGCAGTCGCGGGCATTTTCGAACGAAACGGCATTCCAGCAATGATCTTCATCTTTCGGATTTTCAGCATTAAAAACCGATTCAAGCGCCAGGTTTTCGATTCCACAATGGCTAAGCCGTGTATTCCACTGGTACGGGGTAATAAAAGCCCCGCCATATTTTTGATCAAGAGCGGTAGTGATGGGCGCATCGATGCTTACGGTGCTGCCTGACACTGCGGTAATGGTGCGATCCCACACCAGGTCGCGTTCGCCTTCGCGCCAGCCAAGCCAGCCGGTTTGTCCTCCAAACTGGCGCATGTCCAACATATCGATCCATTCCCAGGTAGAAGGACGGGTAATAAAAATCGGATCGCCGGCTTTTAAACCAGCCGCATTATCTAGCTGAAAACTTGTAGCATTTACAGGAACATAACGATCGCTGATGACGATGTTTTGTTTGCCGGTTTGAGCTTGTCCGCCCTGAAAGCGGAAAAGGGTTTCGCGGCTTAAGCCGTCGGCAATAATTTTAGTCTCTCCCGGGCGATACCCTTCACCACGTATAACGATGCCCGAGGTGTTAATCAGAAATCGGCCGGACACCCGGTAGACTCCTTTTTTAAGGAGAATCGCTCCCCTGAATCCGTTTTCATCGAGGCCCAAGGAAGCAACAAAGTCGATGGCTTTTTGAATGGAGGCCGTGGCATCACCAGCCATTGGTTCCACAATAACTTTCACCGGAACCAGGGGGATGGCCGCTTCAGAAGCACGATAGCCGCAAAAAGAAAAATCGGGAATCCGGTTGCCTAAAGAATCAGACAGGTATTCAAGTTTTCCATTTTCACCCCGATGCACAGGAGGCAAATTACTATCGGCAGCCAATACATTTTTTGCATTGATCACAAGGGCCGCTAAAAATAAAAACAGAAGCAATTCGGCTATGTGAAAGCCAAAAACCAATCGTTTCATCCTTTTCTTCCTGTTAATAACCATCACCTCAGCAGTCTTTTATAATTTTACTCCCTGTTCCTTCAACCTTTCCTGCCACTCTTTACTTAGCTTATTCAGGTCGTAACCCCTTCCCGAGAGGTAATTGTTAATTTTTCCCTTGTATTTTCCAAACCAGCCATGTTTTTCGCGCGAAGTACCACCATCGATGGCATGTTCGCGGGCTTCGGTGAGCCAGGTGAGGATTTGCAGTTTTTCTTCGTTGCTCAAGTCAGGGATCATGTCGACAAAACCATTGTAAGTATTGTTGAGTACACCATAAGTTAATCCGTCTTTCACCTGAGCCACCTGTTCGCGTGAAAGCATACTATTTAGTTTTGATGTAAAAGCAAAATGATGATCGCGTATGGCGAGTTCCTGTTCGGCTTTACGCAGGTCGATTTTTGCATTGCGTAATTCCTTGTTCCCGTCATACTCCTCGCGAATTTTAGCCACATCGGCATTCCGTTGTTCTTCGGCGTCGTTCAAAAACCGATAGTGTTCAACAATCAAATCGCGCACCTTCAGCCTGAGCACATCATCGCTGAAAACCATCTCATCCACAATCTTATCGGCCCGGCCGGTAATCACACGGGTATAAGCTTCTTCGGGGCTTTCTCCCTCGGTTTGCGCATTCAAATTCAAGGTTAACACACTCACCATCAACCATAAAACTGGCAATATTTTCTTCATCTTATTTTCATTTTTAACAAAAAAGGATGCAGCATTCCAAACAAGGGAAACTGCATCCTTTTGTTATTGGTTCTATTCAGCCATTACACCACCCTTTTCGGCCAGTGTGTCATAGTTAAAACGCAAATCGGTCCAGTCGATTTTGTTTTCAGGATCAATTCCGTTGATGTATTTCTCGATGTTGGTATAACCGTCGTTATTGCAATCTTCAACAGCATCGGAAGGATCGTTGGGGTCAAGCCCAAGGTGTGCATATTTTTTCTCCCACTTGTCTGGCATGCCGTCTTTATCGCTGTCGACATACGCTTTTCCCTTGTATTCAGGATAACCTCCAACCTGCGAAATATCGGTGATAATTCCGATTTTATAGGAATCTTCGGGCAGACGACGATGTTTGAATTTTGGCACATCTTCAGTACTTACATTTTCGGCATATTCAATTTGTCCGGTCCGAACCACACGTGTAATTCGCTCGTCAACCGGATCACGACGCGGCATGGTTGCCCCTGCATTTTTCAGTACGTATTCGTATGCTTCCTTCGTATTCATGATATTCATATACGGCATGGGTGCAGGTGAATTTAGTTTTACCTCATCCCGGTACTTGCTAATGTCATCTACCAGGGTTACTTCCTGATAGGGATTTTCGGGGTTGGGAACATCTTCAAAATGCACTCCCCCATTCCAGTTGTCGGCTGTTACTTTTTCATTTCCCTCAACAATATTCCCATTCACATAGGCACGTCCAAACACTCTGCGGTCGAGCTTACTACGGCCTGATTCGGGTTTCAGAATGCGGTGACTGATGGCTTCATCGAGCGGAGTAGCCGGCCCAGGTTTGAAATAGTTATTGATTATATTGAACTGGGCAGTATAGTCACCACCATCGATGGACCGATGCACCCAGTTAAACAGTACATTGTTGGTGAAGTTGAAGATACCATTCCAGCCAATCGACGGATTGCGTCCTGCATTGTTTGCCCAGAGATTACGCATGAATGAGCAGTTCTCTCCACCCAGTGTACTTCCGAAAGCGTGGTTCCAGGTATCAAGTGCCTCTGAAAAAATTGAATTTTGTATGGTAATGTTTACCGTGGGATATTTTGATTCCTTTTTTCCCGTGCTGTCGTTGTACATGTGACGGTAGATCGACATGTTCTCGTCGAGTCCCCAGCTGGCAGAAATATGGTCGAGCATGATGTTTCCCACTGCATTTCCACCAATGGCATCGTCGCGGCGGCCTACATTGGTTTCTCCGCGACGGAAACGTACGTGACGAATCACCACGTCGTGGGTATTGATCCAGAAACTCTCACCCGCCACACAAATCCCGTCGCCGGGTGCTGTTTGTCCGGCTATGGTTACATAGGGAGCACGTACAATTAATGGTGATTCGAGTTGAATAATTCCGGCTACATTGAACACGATAATGCGGGCCCCGCCGGTTTCGCAGGCTTCGCGCAGGGTACCCGGGCCACTGTCGGCCAGGCTGGTAACGGTAATAACTTTACCACCGCGTCCGCCAAAGCTGAACATACCACCCCCCTCGGCACCCGGAAACGACGGGATGCTTGCCTGCGGTAAATCGGACGGGCGGTGTGCCCATGGTATGTAAGGTTTTCCATGCTTTGCTTCTTCCTGAATTACTGGCCATGCTTTGTCCCAGGCAGCTTTTGAGCTGGCTTCGGCTTTCTGCATCATTTCTCCTGAGGCCTTCCGAACATCGGCTGGAACATCGGGATATTGTGCCTTCACCGCACTTCCTCCCAACAGAAGTACTGATGACATTAATAATATTTTGAATCTTCTTTTCATCTCAATTTTTTTAAATAGTTAGCAATTGTTGTGCTTAATGCTTGTAAAATTTTCTGATCGTTGTATTTCCATTTTCATCTTCTGCCTTAAGCAGGTAGAATGAAGGGGAGAGCTCCTGCAGCGAATGATGAAGGGCATGCTTAAAATCAGCTACCTTCCTTCCAGCTGCATCGTAAACAATAAGGCTTACAGGTTTAGTAGTGCTGATGTTGTTGTTCCTGATAACCAATTCAGGAACATTTTTCATTGTCACGTTACCGGTAAGCAGGTGTTCATTGGTATCGTTACTTAATCCTCCATGATCGCGTACCGAACGCAGCACCACTTTGTCGGGGTCGATATTTGTTGCCTCAAGCTGGTTTTGTTCACTAATGGAAAAGAAGTTCCCATCGTGAAAAATCACGTAGCCAATGGCAGCTTCTACCGCATCCCAGGTCAGCAATCCGTTGTTGTAACTTATATTTTCAGGGGCAGCCAGGGCACGTGCCAGCGATTCAGGATTCCATTCTTCTCCGTTCTTCTTATAGAAAAAATCGTATTTATAGAAATTCTGTATGCGCGCATCGGTAATTTGCTCACTCCAGCTCGCTCGTTGTGAAATATCGACAGGATTGCCGTCAAAATCGGTATTCTTATACTCACCGTAAAACCCCGACAAGTGGTTGTCGTTGTTCCAGGTTGACCAGCCTTCGTGCCTGATGTGGCTGCCCAGCCGGCAGTAAATGTAAACCGATGAGGCATCGGGTTGCCATGGGCGGCCCAGGTAGTAACTCCGATCGGGAACATCATTACTGGCGGTGATATCGCTGTTGATGATCATCAGCCCGTGATAGAACTTGTTCCCCGACGAAAAAGTAGTTACCAGTTTGGTGTCGCTGGGCGCTGTGATGTACTGCCCGCCTTTCACACAGTTGACGGTACAATGGTCGAACACTGCAGTGGCATCGCCGTAAATAAAGTCGGTAGCCCCTTCGATGGTACAATCGTAATTGTACTGCCGGTTTTTGTGGGCGTAGTAGGTATCCTGAAAACCGGTGAAACGGCAGTTCTTATAAACGCCCTTATCGCCCACCGTGCGGATGGCCAGCGCCTGTCCCACATTGCCAGCCGTATTTTCGACCGTCACATTTTCCATGTAGAATTCGCTGCCTTCGACCATCAGGGTGTAAGTGTCGGCACTCGACATGCCATCCACTCCTGCACGGTCGTTCCAGCTGATGATCACCTTGTCGCGATGTTCGCCAATTACACTCACCCTGTTTTTGGCAGCCGGCACTACAATTTTCTCGGTGTAAATCCCGGCTTTAACAAAAATCAGGGTCCGTTCATTGCTGTTATCGGGTACTGCATTCAATGCTTCCTGCAAAGTGCTAAAGTCTCCGCTGCCGGAGCCATCGACCACCATGTCGAAAACAGTTGCCTGTGCCAGACCTGCAATGATAAGTAGTGAAAGTGTAATTAGAAAACTCCGCATGAACTGGTGGTTGTTTTATTGTTTCAATAATTTTGTCTGATAGATTTCGCCATTTCCGGCGGTGGCTTTCACAAAGTAAATTCCGGAGTTCAGCCTGGCAACGTTCAACTCACGAATGCCATCGTGATTCACGCTTTCCATCATTCTTATTCCCGAAAGACTGTAAACTTCAAGTTTTACAATATTCTGTCCTCCCTGAATATAGAGCATGTCGACAGCCGGATTAGGATATACATTCAGGCCGGGGCGCTTTTTCAATTGGCTGATACTGGTCACAACATCGTTGTATTTTACCGAATCGGCCGCATCGATTTCAACACCGGTGAGTTCATTCAGGTAGATTTCAAGATAACTGTAACCACTGGCGGTGATGGTCATAAAATCGGTGGGATCGGCAGGATCCAAATCGTTGCTTGTCTCCCAGGCATCGGGCAAACCATCGCCATCGCTGTCGGCTGGAGACTGCTCACTCCCCACGCTTTCATAAACACTCCAGGCTGTTGTTCCTTCGGGAGCATCGGATGGTACGAGGTTATTTTGGGTGTCAATCAATCCCGAAGCAACACCTTTCTTAGGAGTTTCCTGTCCATCGTTGGTGGTATATTCGTAGCGCACGATATCTACTTCGCCGCTTACTTCCTTCACCAGCCGCTGGTCGTGGGCATCGCGCTGCGGCAATGAAGCCCCGGCATGAGCCAATACATCGGTGTAGGCATCGGAGGCACTCTGGCTGTAACGTTCGTACTTTTCGAGACTGCCATCAGCTTTTACAGCTTCCACTTCGGAACGGATGTTGGCAATGCCTCCCACATTCGATCCGTCGACACCCAGCCAGTTGTCGTTGGAACGCTGTTCGTTTCCTTCCATAATGTTTCCGCTGAAGTACCATTGGGCATAACCGTCGAACTGTACCCCGCTGCGGTTACTCGAAGGGCGTGCAAAATATTCGCCCGAAGTGGCCGGGCCGGGTTTGAAATAATTGTTGACCACATTGGTGGCACAAAAGCCCTTGCCGCTGGTTCCTTCCCATTCGCCACCATAAAAGGCACCACTGCTGCCCCAGTTGAAGTTCACATTGTTGCGGTAGTCGACCAATGCCTCGATGTCGTTTTTATTCGATCCGTTGATTCGGGGCATGCGTGAATTATGGTGAGCCAGCAGGTTGTGATGGTACGAGGCATATTCGCCGCCCCACTGGGTACCGTAACCACGATCGCCCTTTTTATGGATGGAGTGAAACAGCGATTCGCTGATGATACACCACTGAACCGAAGTATTTTCATTGCTCGAAAAGTGGGTGGTTTCTTCGATGGCCCAGCTGAAAGTACAGTGGTCGATAATAAAATTTCCACCGTTTTCGATGCGGAATGCCGACACTTCATCACCCGACACATCGCCCGGACGAGAGCGGATGTAACGCACAATGATGTTTGAAGAACCCGAAAAATTCAGCGTTCCTCCTCCAAAACAGATGCCACCACCAGGGGCTGTTTGTCCGGCTATGGTCAGGTTCTTTGTTTTGCATTTAATATCCTGCTTCAGCATAATTACGCCGCCCACCTTGAAAATAATGGTTGTAGGAATTTTCAATGTCACATTGTTATAAAGTGTATCCTGCTGAGCCAGTGCCCAGCGAAAGCTTCCTTCGATGAGCGCTTCGCCTTCGGCATTGTCTTCGAGATTGGTAACAGCCACCACTTTAGGGGTCAGAAACGAATTGTCGCCCCGGCCTCCTGAAGCAAAGCGCCCGTAACCTTCAGCCCCGGGGAAAGCCAGTTGCTGACCCCATGAGCCGAAACCCGTTGTTAATACCATGATTGCTGCAATCAGCAGCTTATGAAAAATTCGCATAGTTTATCTTCTTTCTTATTATTTCTACAATTATTCTGCCAGCGGGTCGAAGGTACCGTACACCCAACCCTTGGTTTGCTCTATGGCCTCGCCGCGGGTAAGGAAATTGCCTGGTATCGCAAAGAAGTCATATAATTCGCGATAATTGATCGCCTGCACCTGTCCGCCCACAATGGCTTCCATTTCCTTGAGCTCGATTTCAAAATAGCTGTTCAGGTTTTCGGCATCGTTGATGTCGACATAACCAAAATAAACCGCCGTGTCGAGCCTGCTATAGCCATGGTATTCAGCGCCCGGCTCATTGATGCGTTGATCCCAGGGTTTTTTGGCTTTGTAATTAAAGCCATGACGTTTGTTTCCATTGAATTTCTTAACCAATTCACCCAGATCGTTTCGGTACATAAGTCTTCGGCGCAGATCGAAATAACGTTTGTTCTCGAAAGCAAATTCCACCTGACGTTCAATCATAATCAATTCGCGCAATTTTTCTTTCGAAACACTGTTGCTGATTCCATAGCTTCCGTCGCCTGCTTCAATTCCTGCACGTGCCCTGATGGCACGTATGTTTTCGAGTGCCTCATCCTTTTTACCGAGTTCATTGGCACATTCGGCGATGTTGAGCAACACTTCGGCGTAGCGCAATTCGATCCATGAAGTACCGGTTTGCCCGATACTCTCCACCGGAATGTTGGAATCGGTTGCCTTACAGTTGAAAAAGCTGGTTCCCGATTTGGTATTTCCCTCGTAACGGTTTCGGTCATACGACCATTGAATGTTATTGGTTCTGCCGGTCATAGGCCATTCACAACCATTGTAGGCAATGGTCGCATAGAAACGTGGGTCGCGGTTTTGCCAGAAATAGGTTGAATCATAACCCGAGCCAGTTTCGCTGATCAATTTTCCGTTGGCCATGGGGAAGGCTTTCACCAGTTCCCAGGTTGGCTGGTAACCAAAATTACCACCTCCCGATCGGGGACGTACACTGCTTTCCCATCCGGTTGAGAACTCGGTACTGATTGAAGGGTCGTAACGTTTAAAAATGATGGCTTCGGTATTACTCAGTACACTTGAGGTGAAAATCGTTGAAAAATCGGAATGCAAAGCACGCGGTGTATTCATTTGTGACAAGAGTTCATCGGCCTGCTTGCTTGCATCGTAAGCCTGCTGCCAGCGTTCCTGCTTGTTGTCACGGTTAAACAGCGGGCTGGCCCAGCTCAGCAGAATGCGACCCTTGAAGGCAGCAGCTGCACCACTGGTAATCCGACCATTGTCTTCGGCCAGCGGCCAGTCAACTGGCAAAGCACTGATTGCCTGATCGAGATCCTGAATAATCAGCTGAAACGATTCGGCGGTGGTGCTTCGGGGTATATCCAACTCATCGGTAAAAGGATCGAGCGGTTCAAAGATCATGGGTATTCCACCATAAAGCTGTACCATTTCCCAGTAACGATAAGCCCTGAAAAACAAAGCCTGTCCCAGTATGGTTCCCTTAATGCTGTCGTCGAGCGCCGAATTTTCGAGACCATTAATACAGAAATTAATTCTCCGGATGGCCTGATACTTTTCACGGTGCATCACTTTTAAGGCATCGATATCGTTTTCAGTCACCAAACCATACATGAAGTTGATATAGCTCTCCGACGAAGAAAACATTTCGTCGGTCATGGCACTGTTTTCACCCAGCGACATGCCCGGCATGTTGGCTGCATAGAGGGTATTTACATAAAGGGTTGCCTGTACCGGATTGTCCCAGATCATGTCGTCGACCGAGTTCAGGTCGCGTTTATCCAATACGTCGACACAAGCCGCCAGGAAGATGCTGATCGACAGCAGAACGATAATATTGTAGTTTCTGATTTTCATGGCTCTTATATTTTAAGATTTACACCAAAGCTGAAAGTTCTCAACAAAGGATAGGTATTGAACCTTGCAATGGCATCTTCTTTATAATCGAAGGTAGAGATGGGAGTCCAGAGATTGCTTCCCACAAAGAAAATACGCAGATCGGGGATGCCCCATTTACGCGAAAGATCGGCTGGTATGTTGTACGAAACATTGATGTTGCGCAAGCGAAGCTGAAAAACATCACGCATCCAGAAAGTAGATACCAGCTGATTGTATTCGGCAAAACGTGGATTGGGATAAGCTGCATCGGTATTGTCAGGAGTCCAGTAATCGGCCCAGAATGCCGGGGCATTCTCACTTTCGGTGGGTACGGTACGTGCCAGCTTGTCGACCACCTTATTGGTAATTCCATACGACATCCCCCAAAGCATGCTAAATTTTACGCCCTTATAGGTAGCTCCCATTGAGATATTCGATGGGAGGAGATTTTTCAACACAAGATGATCGTTCACCCTTTCGACATAGGTTTTATCGGAAGAAATGGTGTTTTCCACATCAATTTTACCATCGGGCTCGAAAACCACAGGGGGTTCGCCGGCCGACAAATCACCGGGACGGCCTATGTCCTGCAGAAAAATGGCTCCTAATAAATCGGTCTCACCTCCAATGGTGTAGGGGTGTCCCCATTTTTCGATCCATTCGGCATTGATGGCATCGAGTTGTTCCTGGGTGCGGATAATGCCGTTGGAAATATATCCTTCCTCACGACCTGCTGCAAAAGTGCTCTGCTCGATCGGATAACGGAAGTCGTTGGGTTGCTTATCGGTTGGACGGTCAAGAATGCGGTTGCTTCCAAAGGAGAAGACCCCCTTGATGTTCCAACGGAAATCGTTGTTAATTTCACCGTTGTATCCCAGTTCCATGTCGTAGCCCCAGGCCTCGAGTCGCCCGATATTTTCACTCGGCATTTCATCAATTCCGGAGGTCACGGGGAAAATGGTGGTTTGCTTGTCAAGAATATCGTACTGATAAGTATAATAAGCATCGAGCGACACACTCAGTCGTTGTTCCAGAAATTTGAAATCAAAACCCAGGTTGTTCATGAACGACTTTTCCCAGGTCACGCCCGTACTCACCACGTCGGTTTTACCTGCAATGCCCATACCTCCTACCGGAGATCCACCAAACAGATAGGCAATAGTGGAAGGACCATACGAAAGCAGATACTCATAATTTCCTACTGAATTGTATCCGGTCAAACCGGTTGAATACCTTATTTTTAGAAAATTAATAAAAGCCAGATGATCCTTCATGAAATTCTCGTTCGAAGCAATCCAGCCGACAGATGCTGCGGGGAAGACTGCCGAGCGGTATCCCGGAGCAAATTTGACGGTATTTTCGTAGCGAACGGTCGATTCCAAAAGGTATTTATCATCATAGGAATAATTCAAACGGGCTACCATGCCAAGATCACCGCTTTCATTCATCGTTCCGTCGGTGGTAGCTGCTCCTTTTGAGTTGAAGGCATTCTGAGTATGGATGCCGTAAATCAGCATTTGTTCGGCGGTGGCTCCAAAAGCGTAACCACTGCTCTCCGCCTGCTCATAAGTAAGGAACGATGCGACCTTGTGTTTTCCAAAGGTTCGGTTATAATTCAAATTCACATTGAGCTGATAACGCTGACCATAGCTATACGACTCATTGATACGATCGGAATTGGTAATTGTTGCCACAGGTCCACCCGCTATGTTTTCATCCAGCTGATTACTTAACAGCAGTCTGTAATCTCCTTTAGGAAGAAAATTATACAGCTCATAGGGGATACGGTATTCTTTGGAATAGTAATGATTCTCGCGACGGCTAAAACTGGCCGATGCACTTAAACCCTTGATTTTTTCAAATTCATAGCTTAAACGCAGATTAAGCGTATTGCCCTTATCGACATTCTTCTTATAGCTTTCGGTATTAAAAATGGCGAATGGGTTGTATCCATCAATATTTACTGCTTTTCCATCGATATAAGGAACGGTCCATCGGGGCGCCTGAAGCAGTTGTTCAAAAATACCCTGCATGGTATTGGTACCGGTAGCGCCAATGTATGGCCGGGTAAAATCGCGGCTATCGAGCGAAATGGTTACTGCAGCCTGAAGTCCTTTCACAACGTTGGCATCAAAGCCCATACGGTACGAGTGTTTACCCACACCCATGTCGTCGAAGTTTCCTCCATTGTATACAAATGAACCACCCGCAAAATATTGTACCTTTTCACTTCCCCCCGAAACATTGATGGTGTGACGGGTAACGGCTGCGGTTTTCCAGGCTTCATCAAGCCAGTTGTAGTTATGATTCTTCAGTTCGTTCAACTCGGCATCACTGATTACGTTCCACTCCGGGTCGTTTACTTTGATTGCATTGAGCATGCGTGCATGGTCATACGAACTGAGCATTTCAGTTTGGGTGGTGGCATCTGAAATCCCCACACTTCCCGAATAGCTGATGCGAAGTTTTCCTTCACGTCCCCGCTTGGTTTTCACCAGGATGACTCCGTTGGCTCCCTTACTGCCATATACGGCAGCCGAAGCATCTTTCAGGATGGAGAAGCTTTCAATTTCCGAAGGATCGAGTACATCGTATTCGGCCTGGGTTACTTCAAAACCATCGACAATGTAAAGTGGCGAAGGATCCTTGGCTCCACCTCCCGCTTCACCAAAAGTGGTTTCGGCCCTGATTTTAATCCGTGTGGTTGCCCCCGGGTTACCGGTGGGCTGTGCCGGCGAAACCGAAACACCCGCCAAACGGCCTTCAAGCAGATTGGTAAGGTTGGTTACCGGAATATCTTCAATTTCTTTCGACGACATGCTCGACACCGATCCCAGCAGGTTTTCCCGCTTTACTTCGCCATAACCAACAATTACTACTTCGTCGAGGTCGGTTACATCGGTGTACAACACTACATTAATGTTTTTGCGCTTGTTAACGGCAATTTCCTGTTCTTTAAAACCAATGAAGCGATAGATCAGTAAATCGGTGGGAGCCACCACAAAGGAATATTCGCCGTCGAGGTTGGTCACCGTGCCATTGGTGGTTCCTTTTACCACCACATTGACCCCGGGAAGCGGCTCACCCGATTCATCGGTCACTGTGCCGGTGAGTGTAATCTTCGTTGCTTGCTGCGCATGCAGTAAAGAGGCTGAGAGGAGTGCAAAGGTCAGCAGCATTAGCATGCGGCTTCTTCCTGTCCGCACTGCCTGTTGACCTTTTAAAATGTTTTTACGTAGATTCATTACCGTACGTTTTTTAGGTTTTTAGTTCTTACAAGGCCCGAATGATTTCAGTGAGCAGCTGCATTTTGTGTTCTCATGGTTTTGCTTGCCTGTCGGGGCTTTAAAATCTATTCATTAAATGAACTTAAAATACGAAGTGCTTTCAGCGACTATCGTGATATACCGGGTTTTAATCCGGAAGAGTAAACAAACGGCACCCTGCAGGCAGGGCACCGTTGTTGCAGGTACTTATCGTATTACAATTTTCTGAGCGGTTACTTTTTGGCCTGCACGGGCTTTCACCACATACATACCATTGGCCAGATCGTGGGTTGACAGCTGGTTTACCTGGCTGGCTGACTTAATCAGCGTTCCGGTAATTGAATAAACAGCAAGGTCGGCTGTGGTATTAACCCTGATGGCCTTGTTGAAATACTTCAGTTCCAGTTTGTTCAGCTTCATCGATTCTGAACTCACTTTCAGGTCGCCGTATACTTTCAGGTCGTGAATACGAACTGCCTGAGGCTCGACATCATTTGCTGCCGAAAATTTCAGCATTACATTTTCGGCATAAATTCCGTCTTCCCAGAGCATACCGTTGGCTGAAGGTGTACAGTTAATGTCATTGGGAGTTTTACTCAGGCTGAAAGGATCTTTGGTAAAATTGAGGCTGTAGTGATCACCCAATTGATAACGCAAAGTATCCCAGCTGGCACCGTCGTCGAGGCTGAATAAAATCATAAAACCACGTCGTTTTCCACCACAACTTGAGTGCGTATACTGAATGCCTTCAACATAACTGAGCTGACGCAGATCGACAATGAATTCTCCTGCCAGTGTACCATAACCCCTGCGGGCAATTTCCACAAAACCATTCGATACGTTGGGAGTAGTAGGATCAGGATCAACTACCTCACCATCGCCGGTAAGCGATGCAGCCACGCCCCATTCAGGAGCAAAAGCACATGAGTCCCAGGTGTAGGTTACCTGATCATTTGAATTAAGGAAGTTCACACTTTTCTCTCCACCAATATTGGCAGGAGTTGTTTCACCAGTGGTTTCATCCACCACATCCTTGCTGTTCGAAGCATTGGTGTGCGGAGCATTATGATAAAACTCAAAATCGGTGAATTTTTCATCAAGCACCAGGGGTGAAGATGGGTTCAGATTATCCCATCCGGTACCGGTACCCATGTCCTGGGCTTTTACACCCCAACTGGCAGCTACTAAAAAAGCAACTGCAAACATAAATTTCAAAGTAGAATTTTTAGCATTCATAGTATTTGTATTTAAAAATTAGGAATTAAGTTTACTTTTTCGTTTTAACTCAAGATAACCCGCATAAGTCAACGATTTGATCTCGTCGTCGCTTTGTTCGGTTTTAAAGAACAGGCTGGCTATATAGCCAACCACAAAGAGCACCACATGACTGTATACACCAATCATGTATTTGTGATGTGAGAAATTAAGATTACCCAAATCGAGCAATAACCTGCTTTCGTCATTCAGATTGAAAACAGTTGAAGTTAGCACCGCATAGGCTGTAAACAAAATGCTTGCCACAATGCCCACATTGAGCCCCTGGCGGTTGGCGCGTTTACTAAAAATACCAAGGAGGAACATTCCCGCTATGCCTCCCGAGAAAATGGCATAAAGGGTAAATACAATCCCGAGCACTCCCTTGCTGTCGCCTGCCTTCACATAAAACAGGGCTACCCATATTGCACCCAGTCCGGCAAGCACCACAAATAGCTTACTGAAAAACAATTTGGTCTTTTCGCTCGATTTAGGATGGATGCGCATGTAGTAGTCTTCGACACAGATGGCCGAAAGACAATTCAGGTCGGAATCGAGGCTTGAAACAGCAGCGGCAATGAGTGCCGAGATAATGATGCCCACCACCCCTACAGGTAAATGATTCATAATAAACAGGGGGAATACTGCATCGGCCCGCACATCGGGTGGAAGTGCATGCCCGGTAAGCTGATAATAGGAAAACAGGGCCGTTCCGATAAACATGAACAGTGCCCAAACGGGAACACTGAGTAAAACACCGGTGAGCGATGCTTTGATAGCATCTTTATCAGTACGCGCTGTAAGGTAACGTTGCACAATGGTCTGATCGGTACCATATTTCTGGATGGCATAAAACACCCCGTTAATAGCCATTACCCAGAAAGTAAGGTTAACAAAGTCCCAGTCGAAGGGGCCGAAACCAATTCGTCCGTTTTCCATGGCAACATTCCATACTGCTACAGGTCCTCCCTCGGGAGTAAACAGCAGTATGAGCAGGGCAATAACACCGCCGACAATCAGCAACAAGCCCTGAATTACATCAAGCCAGATCACCGCCTCGATACCGCCAAGCATGGTTAGTAAAATAATTACTGCACCAATCACCCAAATGATGGTGGTCGTTTCAATTCCTATCATTTTTGACAGCGCCAGCGAAATCAGGAAGAAAACAGTTCCCATTTTGGAGAAATGGGTCAGCACAAAAGCCAGTGAACTGTAAATACGTGCCAGTACACCAAAGCGTTTTTCGAAATACTCATAGGCACTCAGCCCGATGACCCGCCGAAAAAGCGGCACCACAAAACCTATGAAAAAGACCAAAACAATGGGTACCATCAGTCCCTGCACCAGCCTGATCCAGTTTGATGAAAAACCTTCGCCCGGATAAGCCAGAAAGGTAACACTACTGATGAGTGTGGCCAATATTGAAATACCGATGGCCCACGAAGGAAGACTTCCTTTAGCCGTAAAGTAGTTTTTGGTATCCTTTTGTCTTTTGGCAAACCAAAAACCAACTCCCAAAGAAAGCAGAAAGGTGGCACCTATGATCAGGTAATCGATGATGTGTAAATTAGCTACTTGTTCCATAAATTAGTTAGCGGTTTTATGCGTTTGACGGAATTGTGTATTCCCGTTTAAAATAATTTCTTCTGGCCAAAAATAGCTACCCGGTTTGGTTGTAATGCACAATTCCGGAAAATCTTCCACCTTCATTTGTATAACACCGTGCCCCAGTTCCCTAAAGGGATAGAGCCGTGAAATCCCCAAATGTTTTAAGATGACTGAGGCCGTATCGCCTCCTTCAATTAGGAGGTCATCGATGGCTACACGGTCGGCTACCCGCTTAATCAGCTTTCCAACTACTTCCTTTACCACCACGCCATGCGGAGCTTTTTCATTGGGTTGATGGTTGATGGTAACGATCACTTTCTGATTCAGCAACAGTTTCTCAAGCACCTGCTCTACCCAGGTATTCAAAGCCGACTCATCTTTGTCAATATTTAGATACAGCGCTTCAGGCATGTTAATAATCGACATGCCCAACACTGACAATTGATCGATGAGCTTTTCACTTTTAGGAAAGGTACTTCCAAAAACAAAGAGGGTTTTTTCACCCATACGGTATTTGTATTCAGCATCCTTCACAATGTTGGGATAGTACTTTTTGATCAGTGTTTCAAAAAAACCTGCCCCTCCTGCCAACAAGGTTTCCTGATCAGCTACTTTTCCCCATGCTTCCATTTCCTTTTCGTCGATGACATTTCCAAACAGCAGTCCTTCGTCCGGCAGCGGTTTGTCAACCGATACCAGCTGAATTTCTTCCAGGTCATTCTTCAGTATTTCCTTTACGTGAGATGAGCTGATAGGATATTGAGGATCGGCAGCAAAGAAAGTTTCAGCCAGCGGAACATCATTCACATAGTAAATGCCGTCTCTGATCACTCTTTTAAAATGAGGATTTCCGGCAATAATCAGGGCCCGCTTCTTATCACAAACACTGAGTTGAGCCCTGAGTTCTTCAACAATATTTCCACGCAATACGGAGTCGATCTTCTTAAAAATGAATTCAGGATTTATTCTTCTTAGCAGCGCTTCGGTAACTTTATCAATATGAAGCATGGCCGATTGAGGGTCCATCGCCCTGGTATCGGTGGCAATAATCAATAAATCGATGTTCTCGAAGTTTTCCACTTCGGTTTCGATAGCTACCTTCAGTCCTCTTCTCAATCCAATTCCGCCAATTTCGGCAGCTCCTGTAAAGTCATCTGCAATTACAGCAATCATATCTTCTTATAAATTTTTGTACAGCAATAGTGCATAATCGATGGCATACAACATGGCATCGGGGCTTGCAATTCCCTTCCCTGCAATTTCAAAGGCAGTCCCATGATCGACCGAAGTACGGATAATGGGCAAACCCAGGGTAATATTGACACCTTTAACACTTTTCATACTTTGTTTTTCCTCGTCCCACACAAAGCCAACCATTTTAAAGGGAATGTGGCCCTGATCGTGATACATGGCCACACAGCCATCGAAACGACCACCGGCTGCCAATGAAAACAGGGTATCGGGAGGATAGGGGCCCAGGGCATCGATGCCCTGCTCGCGGGCCATAACAACGGCCGGTGCTATTTCTTCCTTTTCCTCACTTCCAAACAGGCCTTCATCGCCGGCATGGGGGTTTAACCCTGCCACGCCGATGCGCGGCTGCTCAATGCCCAGTTTCTTCAAACTGTCGTTCAAAAGGGCAGTAACATCGAACACCCGCTTTTTTGTTACCCTGTCACAGGCTTCACGAAGAGAAACATGGGTACTTACATGAATTACCTTCAGTTTCTCGTCAGCCAGCAGCATGGCATAGTTACTGGTATTGGTGTAATGGGCATAAATTTCGGTATGGCCCGAAAAAAGGTGCCCTGCAGCATGAATCGCTGCTTTGTTAATGGGTGCTGTTACGGTAGCGTCCACTTCTCCTGCCATTGCCAGATTGATGACTTTCACCACCGAACGAAAAGCAATGTCGCCGGCAGCGGCATTCACTTTGGAATAAGGAACCTGCTCGGGTGCATCCATTTCCAGATCGTATACATCGATGAATCCCTGCTCAAAGCGGGCTTCCTTAATATTCTGAATCCGTTGCACCTTCAAAGGCAAAGCAGTAAGCGCAATGGCCTTTTCGATGATACTGGCATTGCCTGTTACCAGCGGCCGGCATCTTTCAAATAGTTTGCCTTGCCCAAAAGCCTTGACAATGATCTCGGGACCAATGCCCGAAGGATCGCCCATGGTAATGGCAAGTATGGGTTTGTATGTTGTTTTTACTGTCATTATTCTGTGCTATTTTCCAAAATCTTTTTCATTTCATTTTCAATGCTTTCTTCCACGTCTTTTTCGAGGCGGTACATGGGTGGCATTACATCGGGGCCACACAATGCCTTGAACGACAACAAAAGCTTCAGTGCAGGTATCGATTCGCTGAGGATGCGTCCCTTTTGATACAACAAACCGACCTGATTGGTCAACTCCTGCAACTTGATTGCCCTGGTGCAGTGGCCATTGGCCACTGCCTGCACCATTTGGGAATAGACTTCGGGAATCAGGTTGGCCGTACTTGGTACGATCCCCCGGTAACCTGCCTGCAAGGCCTCGACAGAACGGGCTGCCCAACCAATCAGGAGCGAAAAATCGTTTCTGCCCCCAAATAATCCTGAAAGCTGCACAATCCGCTCATCACTTCGTTCCGAATCCTTCAATCCTATAATATTTTCATGCATGCTAAGCTTTTCAATCAATTCCACATCGAGTGAACACTGAGTGGTAGCCGGCATATTGTACAATATCAGTGGAAGCGGTAATGAGCTTGCCAGTTTTTCAAAATATCTTAACAGCTGAACCGATTTTAGCGGATAATAGCCAGGGGGCGTTGCAACCAGAAAATCAGCTCCCAAATCAGCAAAACGTTTTCCTTCGTCGATCGACAACTCAAGTGAATTACCCGAAATGCCTGCATACACCGGCATGCAACCTGCTGCTGCTTTTACGGTTTCACTCACAAGCCGTGTTTTCAAACGAAGTGATAGCGAAGGTGCCTCTCCGGTTGTCCCCAATACAAAAGGCGCTGTATGTGCCTCAAGCAGATGCCTGACCAGTTGGTGAACGCTATCTGTTTCAATTTCATGCTGTGCATCAAGGGGCGTTACCATGGGCACCACCACTCCTCTCACTTTTTCTGCTTCTGCTTGTTTATCAATAGGCATCGGCATATATTTTAAGAGCATCCTCGCGGCTTACCGGTTTAACATTATTTTTCAAAAGACGATCAACCTTCATGGCCACATCGGCCATTCCGTCGAAGTCATTTCTGCTGATACCAATTTCACTCAGATGCGAAGGCACCTTGCAGGCTTTGATCAGTTCATTGACCAATGCTACACTTTGTTGTGCAAGCGATTGGCTGGCCTGATCGGGATCGGCCCCCAGGGCAATCGCAATCCCGGCGTAAGCTTCGGTCTGAGCTTCGAGATTGAATTGCATTACATAAGGCAGAAGCAGGGCATTTGCCAGACCATGGGGCACTTTAAATTTTCCTCCCAAAGGGTAGGACAAGGCATGCACTGCACCGGTATTGACCGGTCCAAGGCAAATTCCTCCATACATGCTGCCCACCAGCATGTCGGCACGGGCTTCCAGATCATTTCCATTATTGCAGGCCCTTACCAGACTCCGTCCTATGAGCCGGATTCCCTCCAATGCATATAAATTGGTTACAGGATGAGCAAATTTATTCACATAAGCCTCGATGCAGTGAGTCAGTGCATCGAGTCCGGTGGCCGCTGTTACAGCCGAAGGAACGCCCACCGTCAACTCGGGATCGACATAGGCTGCATCGGGAACCAGAAAAGGACTGATCACCCCCTTCTTTTCCATGTCGGCCTGATCGAGAAAGATGGCATTAGGCGACACTTCGCTGCCTGTTCCGGCGGTAGTTGGGATACAGCCCAGCCATACCGAACGGCCGGGAACCTTACCAATACCGGCATACTGTAAAGGATTGCCCTGCTGTGTAAGCATAACAGCTACCATCTTTGCAGTGTCCATAACACTTCCTCCTCCAAGGCCAACTACCGCTTCGGCTCCAAACTCCCGTGCTTTATCAGTAATGCTTTCCACATCCGAAAAGGTGGGCTCTGCCGACAAGGAGGTATCTGCCAACAAGTCAACCTCCAGTTGCTGAAGTTCAGAAGAAAGTAAGTTCACTGATTCTGAAAGCCCTGGAATGGTGAGCAGGTACACTTTTTTGCAGGCAACAGCATGCAAGTCAGCCGGAAGTTGATTAAAACAACCACTCCCAATTGCCACTTTTGCCGGATGATAAAAATTTATCTGATTCATTTTCTATTTCCGTCTTTTATGATCACTTTTAATTAGCCTGGGACGGACACATAAATCGTTCGGATTCAACTCTGTGTAACAATGAAATAAATGATAATATTATGTAATCGTTTTCATTGCAATAGTCCCAATGTATTAGATATTTACAAATATACAATTATTTTTCAAAATGTAAACGTTATTTCAAAAATGCACGACAGGCAGACCACCTGCCTGAGCCAGTGGAAATGCACGGACCATGACCGATGATCGACAGCTAAAAAATTTGCAAAAAAGTGTTATTTGTAAAAAAACAGGCAGGAGTAAAATTGAAAAAGCCCGGGCTTAATGACCGGGCTTCCAAAAAATTTAAAATCTACGACTATTTAAACATTATTTTTTCAGAATATACATTTCCATTATTAAGGGCACGTACAAAATAAACACCACTTTGCAAGGCGCTTAACTCCTGGCTGGAAACTTCGGAGGCAGTGAATACCCTTTGCCCGGCAAGAGAGTAGACCTCAAGCCTTTCAACCTTTTCTGACAAGTGAATTGTTTTATCAATCAATTTCATCTGAATGGCTTGCCCCCTTAGCTGAGGCCTTGCTGATTTGCCGGCTGTTCCGTACACTTTCAAATCGTGCAACCTAACGGTTTGTCCGCCACATTCTCCAAAGCGAAGCATGAAGTTGCCGTCGTACCAATAAATGGCATCTTCCCACAACATGCCATAAGCACTGGGATCACAACTATAAGTATTGCCTGTTTTTTCGAGTGAAAACGGGTCTTTGGTAAAACTTGCATTATAGTTGGTTCCCGGCTGATAGCGCAACGTATCCCACGTTTCTCCTTTGTCGACACTGAATTCAACCATGACTCCCCTTTTGTTTCCACCGGTACTTGAATGGGAGTACTGAATCATCTCCACCGACTCCATTTCGCTCAGATCGACTACCACATAACCACGAGCGGTATGTATTTGTGAATAAATGGTATCGAATCGACTGATTTCAACGAAACCATTTGAAACGCCTTCGGTGTTCTCTGTCTCATTTTTAAAGGCGTATGCCGTCGACCATTCGGGAGCAAAAGCACACTCGATAAACTGATATTTGATGGTGGCACCATCGACAACAACAGACGTTTCCATTGTTTTGTAATTATAAACAATCTCACCGCTCTCTTCATTAAGGGCATGACTGCTGTTTCCCTGATCAGGATTCTCATCCGAATGAAAAAATTCAAATCCCTGAAAATTTTCATTAATCACCAGCGCTTCACTCGGATTTAATCCGCCCCAACCTGTTCCCGCACTTGTATTTTGTGCATTCACTCCTAATGAAGTACACAACAGGACGATGGCAAACACAGTCGTCCCCCAACTTAACTTCCTTCTCATATTTTTATCTTTTTATTGATGTGATTAAAACGCAAAACACAGGTGAAAGCCATACTTCCATTATTTCATTGATTTCATCTAAAAAACCAGTAAGGTGAAGCATTCAGGAGCAGTTAAAACTCATTACAACAGGGCAAGTACCCCGCGTACCACTTCAATCCTTTAAGTACTTTAAAGTGCTAATTTATGTAATCGTTTACACACAGCAATGTACACTTTTACAACACTTCTCAAATTTATATAAAATTATTTCTGTAATCGTTCTTTTACAGCTGTTTTTCCATTTATTTTGAACACAGGTGAAAAATAAAACAGGTGAGCCCGAAGACCCACCTGTAGTATTTAATCTGTTTCCTGCTTTTATTGCAGCAACTTATTGCTTGTTGAATTTAAGTACAGCTACCTGCTGGTTCGTGCCATAAACACGTAACACATAGCTACCGCGTTCAAGCTCTGAAACATCAAGCTGAGAATTTGAAAGCATGGTCACCTTCATTTTTGCTCCGCTCAAGTTGAAAACTTCGGCATGCTTAATTTCACTTCCACTAATGTTCAATACCTGACTTGCAGGGTTTGGATAAAGCGCCAGATTCATTCCATACGAGCCAAAACCTACACCAATGGTAAAGGTTACTTTGTAGGTTTTGGTTGAACCATCTTCGGCAGTAACAACAAGGTCTACGCTGGTTCCGCCTTCAGGCAGAGTAACTGAACCTGTCCCGCTTACACTTGCTGCTGCATGATTGGCTGTTGCTGCAACATCGACCGAAGTAGTACCGGTGGGTACATTCACGGTGTATTCAGTAACATCGGCTGCAAAGGCTGGAGAAAGTTCTCCGGCTGAAACAGTCAGTGTGGCAAGGGTGGCATCCGACGACAATACTACTTCGCCAGTTGAGTAAAGTGTATCAGGAGCTTCAAGACCGGCGGCCATAAAGATGGCATTACGCCACATGGTAAGCCCTTCGTCAGTCATGTTTTTACCATCGTTGGCACTAATGGCACCAAAGTTCTGGCAAATGGCAATCATGCGTGCCTGAAGTGTCTGATCACCTACAACGGTACCAGCAGGGATATCATTTACAAATACCACATTGCTCGCATCCGTAATTTCAGTAGCAGTTGCGATTAAAGTACCTGCATCACTGATCGTCAAACCGTAGGTATAGTTCAATGCTTTTGTTCCGGCTGAACCGTTGTCGGCAGCAGTTGATCTGAAAACATTGAAGGCATTGTCGGTAAATGTTATACCACTGTAGAGTTCGTGCGACTGGCTTGCAGCAGGAACCGAAATAGCTGTTCCGGCAATTTCACCACTTGTTCCACCACCTGAAACTACCGCTTTACCATTACGCAGTGCATATGATTTGTTATAAACAAAAGGCACTTTAAAGTTGGCCAATGCGAGCGAATGTCCTGGTGTAAATACAGCTGCACCTGAACTAAATCCTTCCTGAACAACAACCAGGTCGTATCCATCAAGACTGAATACGGAGTCAGCCGAGACAACCATTACATCCATTTCAAATTCAGGATAATTTTTCATCATCTGAATAATCGGATCATTGTCGGGTTGTACTGCGGTAGCATCCATTTCTTTATTGTAAGTAACATAGGCCAGTTTTTTGGTTCCGCCAGAAATTTCAACTGGAACCAACATAAATTCGCCATTACTTCCTACAGCCTGAGCTGGCTTATCGCAGTAAAGATTTTCACCACTGGCAGCTTCGTTAGTACTCAGGTAACTTTTTGCTGCACTTATATTTACAAGGTTATCAACAATTTGGAATGTTACACTGCTTAAATCAGTTCCATTCAATACCCATTCTGAAAGAAGGCCATTGATATCGGCAGAAAGAAGCGTAGTCCAATTATCTGTTCCTGCTTTATTTAGATACATACCTTCAGCATTTTTAATATAGAAGGTACTAGTTTTTCCTTCAACAGGAATAAACTGGAATGCCTGATCATTAGCGCCTGTAGCAGTCATAACTGCAGGTTGTGTTACAGGATCAGTATCTGCGCCAATCACAAGATTGGAATTTTTTTGTACAATGTTATAATAAACACCTTCTTCAACGACAGATGCCTTAGAATTGATGGCCCAATCGAGTGATTTGGTCAATAAGGCATCAAAATCATCGGATGCATACAATAAGCCATTATTAAACAAGTACATTAAAACAACATTGCTGCCTGTTTCAACCCTTGCATAGGTATTATCGGCCTGCAACGAGCGTACCGAAGTACCTGCGGGTACTGCCCACATGGTTGGGTACAGCGAACCATCTTTGGCAGGTATGGTGGCCAGTTGGATGGCTTCAGGAATACTGTCTGACAGATTGTACGACTTGATTTCCTGTCCGGCCCAGTCGGCTGAATCAGCAGTTCCAAGTGTCCACTGGATCATTTGATCGACACTATATTCAGCAGTGATAGGATGCTGATTGTTCAGAATTTTCATTTTTGCTGTCTCAACATCATAGGCATCTGCCCCTTTCATGTTTTTAAACTGAGCAGCATTCTTATCGTTGATCCAACCCCACTTGTTGTTCTTGGGTCCGTCATTTTGCATCGATACACAAGGAACAGGATAACCGTCTTTTGCAAAACTGTTTACCCAGCTTGATCCAACACCACCACCAATTACCAGACCGGCATAAGGAGTATAATCAAATCCTTCGACATTAAGTGCCAGTTTGTTGGCCATGGTAACAGAGTAACCTGCTTCAACCAAAGCATCGTATACATTGGTATCGAAAGCTTTCGAGGCACTGTAAACACCATTTCCTCCGCTTACATACAGAATTTCGCCTGCAGCTTGTGTATGAACTTCAATCGGATAGCTCTTTGAAACGACACCACCCAGGGCTGAGGCTACAATTTCATAGTTCTCAGTGGCACCATTGGCTACATTGATTGTTGGATATGTAACGTCTACTCCATTGGCAACGGTAGCACTTAATTCAGCACTTGCTGTTCCGGCCGGAAGGACCAAACTATAGGCTTCGGCATTTGAATCGTAATTTAAGGTTCCAACAGATGCTGTCAGTTCATCAATTGCCACCTCAACACCTGCAGTCATTGCCCAGTTCAGCGATTTGGTCAATAGTGCTCCAAAATCATCGGATGCATACAATAAGCCATTATTAAACAAGTACATTAAAACAACATTGCTGCCTGTTTCAACCCTTGCATAGGTATTATCGGCCTGCAACGAGCGTACCGAAGTACCTGCGGGTACTGCCCACATGGTTGGGTACAGCGAACCATCTTTGGCAGGTATGGTGGCCAGTTGGATGGCTTCAGGAATACTGTCTGACAGATTGTACGACTTGATTTCCTGTCCGGCCCAGTCGGCTGAATCAGCAGTTCCAAGTGTCCACTGGATCATTTGATCGACACTATATTCAGCAGTGATAGGATGCTGATTGTTCAGAATTTTCATTTTTGCTGTCTCAACATCATAGGCATCTGCCCCTTTCATGTTTTTAAACTGAGCAGCATTCTTATCGTTGATCCAACCCCACTTGTTGTTCTTGGGTCCGTCATTTTGCATCGATACACAAGGAACAGGATAACCGTCTTTTGCAAAACTGTTTACCCAGCTTGATCCAACACCACCACCAATTACCAGACCGGCATAAGGAGTATAATCAAATCCTTCGACGTTAAGGGCCAATTTGTTTTCAAGCGTTACAGAGTAACCTGCTTCAACCAAAGCATCGTATACATTGGTATCGAAAGCTTTCGAGGCACTGTAAACACCATTTCCTCCGCTCACGTAAAGGATCTCAATCGCGGCCTGCCTGTGCACGGTAATAGGATAAGTCATTGTAGTTTCACCAACCGGAGCGGTAACTACAATTTCGTAATCTTTAGTTTCACCATTGGCAACATTGATTGCCGGCAAAGTGACAACTGCATCTTTTGAAACAGTTTGAACGCTTAACGTGGCACTGCTGGTACCTCGTGGTAATGTCAGCTGATAAGCATCGGCATTTGAATCGTAAGCCAGCTTTCCGGCTGAAGCAGTAATACTCTCAATAGCTGCTGAGTTGGAAATACCATAGGCTGGGATATCCAGACCAGCGGCTGCATACACTGCGTTTCTCCATAATGTTAAGCCTGCATCGGTTAAATTGTCACCACCGTCTTTCGATATGGCACCAAAATTCATCGCCAGGGTAATCATTCGTGCCTGAAGTGTTTCAGAACCTATGCTGGCACCAGCTGGAATGTCATTGATGAAAACAGTCACATTGGCTGGATCATTGACACCATTGGCAAGCAGTGTGTTTTCAACCGAAATTGGTACATCTACTGCATACTGCAGTGCCTTGGTTGCCTTATCGCCAGTTCCGTCGCCAGCATCGTTCGATACGGTTTTTATCAGCTGGACAGAGTCACCATCAAAGGTAATACCATTGAATAAAGCGTTTGCCTGATTTTCAGGACCAGCCTTCATATACAATGTATAGGGCTGTTCGCCACCACTACCATCACCTGAGGTAAAACCACGACCCGACTTCATCGCAAATACCTTGTTATACACAAAAGGTACCGGGATATTGGCCATTCCCAGGGTGCCACCGGGTTTTAGAATGTCTACCGACGAACCAAAACTTTCCTGAACAACCACTGCATCATAAGTACTCAGATCGAAAACTGAATCAGCGGCGACCACCTTAACATCCAGCTTAATGTTTTTATCATTCTTCAACATTTGAATGATGGGGTCGTTATCAGGTTGGGTGGCTCCCACACCTGTCATTTCTTTATCAAGCGTTACATAGGCAACATTCTTTACATTGTCGATTTTGTAAAGTTCCCAATTATCGATAAATACCAGTTTCCCGGTTGAAGCAGCATCGACATTGTTGATGGAGATAAATGCTGATCCCGGATTATTCCCGGTTTGAAAGGTTGTATCAATTTCAACCCATTCGCCGTTGGTATGCGGCATCGGCATCAGAAAGATGTTCGAAGATCCTTTGGCAAGCATTGCCACACTTCCGTCCAATGTTTTGTACATTACACGTACCCGGTAAATCGAATTGGCTTCCCATGCAACCGGGTTGACATCTAATGCAGCTCCATCGGGCCAGCCATTGGTAGTCGCATTAAATTTCATACTCGACAATCCTGAATAGGATTCGGTATAGGTAATTGCCTTTTTACCCCAGCCCTGATACAAAGCAACATCGGTCATTTCGGGGTCAGGAATGATATTATCCAGATCGGCATATAAAGGAACAAAATCATGATCTTCAACAACCCGGAAAATGATTGTATAGTCAAGTGTAGTGGTTTCATCCTGCGATACCACACTTACAATGGCAGTATCCAGGCTCCCTTGGATGTCAACAACTCCGGTACCAGTTACTGTAGCAGCGGTGATCATTGCTTCAGCTGCAATGGTTGCAGAAGTAGTTCCTTCTTCAATCGGCACGACATATTCAAAGGTACTAGCCTTAAATTCGGGATACAACATTTTACCATCAACGGATAATGAAGCCAGACGGGCATCTGAACCACCAAGATATTGCAGTGAGCTTTCAAGAATTGTTGCTTCATCAAGCTCGCCATTGTAAATATTGAAAGTTTCGAGTGAAACATTGTAGTTTGGATCACCCCAGCTGTCTGCACCTTTAAAAATATTGGCAACCTGATTATCCAGGGTACTAATATAATCACCTTCGGTTGCTGTTTCAGCAACCAATACGCCATCGATATAATACTTCAACGCATCGGGCGAAAGAATGGCTACAACATGATGAAGTTTTCCATCGTCCAGCTCAGTACCACTCAATGCGGCCGTTTTTGTGCTGGTACCATTGTTGGTTTCAATGCGTGTTTCATTACCATTGCGGGTCGGCTGAATCCAAAAACATTTGTTACCGCCTGTATTGTTGCCAAAATAAGCCAGCATGGTGTATGAACTGTTTGCTACATTGAATGTTTCAAGGTAAGCTTCTATGGTGATGGCATTATAGGTATTCAATGCCAATGCTGCCGCATCCAGTGAGATGTAACCGTCGGTTTTGGCACTTGCACCCGAAACGGTACATTTTCCGTCGGCAATCGTAATTTTTTCACCATGTAAGGTACCATCTAAACCACCAACCACATCGGCTGCTGTTCCATCCTCAAAGGTGTAGGAATGAGTCAGTACCGTTTCGGCAGGGCCGGCTGCTTCGGCTTTCACATAATAAACATTAACTCCGCTCGATGGCGAGTACATATAAATTGTGGTGGCATCACCTGTATACTCGTAGGTTTCCATACCAAGGGCGGCTCCCATTGCTGGAAATACAGCAAGGGTATCACCGGTACCGGCGTTTACGATGAGCAGTTCTCGATCGGCACTGCTGCTCGAAGACATGGCTGCCACAGTAATGCTGGAATTTCCATCCACATCAAAGGCAACAACCCGTGCTTCGGCAACTCCTTCGCTTAAACTACCGCTACCGCCCAATTTCAGACGATGCGTAAACGAAAGGTCTCCGACCGACTTATTATTGGCATCGACAGTCACCTTTTTATCGGCTGATGCATAAATCGTTAAACCATCAACCGTGACCGTTTCTGTGATATCTCCCAGTGCATTGAAGGCATCACTGCTGATATTCCACTCCTGTGCCTGATTAACATTAAATAAACCCGCAGTGACCAGAACACAAATCAGTGCAAGTAATTTCATAGTAGAAGTTTTCATAATTTTCCAATTTGTTATTAGCGCAATTAAACGCGATTAGTTAATAGGTGTTTTCGTTTACACTTTACATCTTTCTGTTTTTCTTTTATTTATGGTTCATATCTAAATAATTTCATGCTATCGTTTACATTTATTGTTATTTAAAATGGAGTGCTGTCAGGATGATTTACGAATAATTAGTTCAGCGTTCAACATCATTTGAATGGGGGCGCGTGTAGGGTCTACGATTCGTTGAAGCAACAACTCACCTGCCCTTTTACCAATTTCCATTGCCGGTTGTCTTACGGCGGTCAGGGGCGGATTCAGTGAGTTTGCCCAATACATATCGTCGAAACCCACAATGGCCAGATCACCTGGAATACTAAGCCCCTTATGATGAATGGTTTCGAGCGCACCCAGGGTAATCAGGTTATTCCCCGTAAAAACTGCATCGGGCGGATTATCCAGCCTGAGCAGCTCGGCACAAAGCTCAACACCACTCTGGTGTTTTGAGTTACCATACCTCACCAGATTCGGATCGTAGGCAATGTTGTTTTCTGTTAATGCCCTGCGGTAACCCATTTCGCGGTATCGGCTCGACGGAATGGTTGCCAGACCGGCAATGTAAGCAATGCGCCGGAAACCCGACTTTGCCAAATGATCAACGGCCAGATAAGCACCTCTTTCATTATCTACAAGCACCACATCCACCGCCGTTTCGTTTAAGCCGCGGTCGACACATACCACAGGCAGGCCGTCATTTACCATCTTTTTAAGCTGCATGTCATCTTCACTTGCCGGGGCAGCAATTAAACCATCGATTGACTCCGATTGCAAAATTTCGAGATAAAGTTTTTCCTTCTTCTCGTCCTGACCGAAGTTACACATAATAATGGCGTAATTATTTGTATAGGCTACCTCCTCAATCCCCCTTAAAACATCAACATAAAAAGGATTATCAATATCCGGAATCAGCACGCCAAGCAAGTTACTGGACACACTCTTCGACCTCAGTCGCTTGGCCACCCTGCTAGGCTGATACTTCAACTCTTTAATTGCCTTCAGTATCCTGGCCCTTGTTTCGTCGTTTACACTGTTGCTGTTATTAAGCACCCTCGAAACAGTAGCCACAGATACCCCGGCCCGTTTCGCAACATCGTTCATGCTTGCCATAGTTCCTATCCGTTAAAAGGTCGTAAACCTTTCTTCAATTCGGTAATGTTTTTATTTTGCCCAGCGCTGATTTCCTTCAGTTTCAATCACAAAAAACACCTGATCTAAAATAATGTCAGTAAAAGTAAAGATATATTTTCAGGAATGCAATGTAATCGTTATCAATTTTAAGTTTTCTTCTCAAATAAATCAATCAGACACCAGCAATACGACCCCCATCTGAATGCACACCTAGTCATTAATAACTAGCAACTTATTTACAACCCCAAAAGAAGAGCATATTCGTGTAATCGTTTTCATTGGAAACTTTGTTTTTTTGTACTATCATTGCAATCAGATTTCATTTTACCGTTATATAGACTGAAATCGGCTGATGGCGACAGCTACTGCTCTCATGTAAACAATTAATCCTTTCGAAATGAAAATATTGACAAAAAAAATCACACTCCTCTTCCTTTTGATAAGTAGCTTCACTTCCTCGTACGCCACCCTGAACATCATGGATTATGGTGCCGACAACACGGGTAAAACAAATGTAAAAACCATGATCGACAAAGCCATTGACGAACTGGCAAAAGAAGGTGGCGGAACACTTTATTTTCCGGCAGGAATTTATCTTACAGGCCCCATACACATGAAAAGCAACATAACACTGAACCTTGATGCAGGGGCAGTGCTGAAGTTCTCCGATAATTTCGACGATTATCTGCCCATGATTCCCTCGCGCTGGGAAGGCACCAATGTAAACAATTTCTCTCCGCTCATTTATGCCTGGGAAGCCGAAAATATAAGCATCGTCGGACGCGGACAAATTGATGGTCAGGGCAAGGCCTGGTGGGATTTCCACCACACACTCTACGCCAAACCAAAAGATTACCAATCGAAATGGCAGCAACTGTTCCATGAAGCCAACCCCGATGTGCTCAAACCCGACATCCCGGGCATGATCGACCGCGGCTTTTGCCGGCCTCCTTTTATTCAGTTTTTGCATTGCAATAACATTCGCATCGAAGGAATCACCATCACCAACTCTCCTTTCTGGACTGTCAACCCGCAATACTGCCAGAACGTTACCATCGACGGAGTCACCATCATCAATCCCGACTCTCCCAACACCGACGGGATCAATCCTGAATCATGCAAAAATGTGCACATCGCCAACTGCTACGTTTCGGTGGGAGACGACTGCATTACACTCAAATCGGGCAAAGACAGGGATGGACGAAAAACTGCTGTTCCCTGCGAAAACATTACCATTACCAACTGCACCCTGCTCGAAGGCCATGGCGCCGTGGTAATTGGCAGCGAAATGTCGGGCGATGTAAAAAAAGTGACCATTTCGAATTGTGTATTCGAAGGCACCGACCGGGGCATTCGGATCAAATCGGCCCGTGGCCGTGGCGGAGTAGTCGAAGACATTACCGTAAGCAATATTGTGGTGAAAAACCTGAAAAAGGAAGCCATCAAACTGAACATGCAATACCACACCACCGAATACGAACCGGTATCAGAACGCACCCCCTCATTCAGGAACATCCACATCAGCAACATGACAGGTACCGCCCAACAGGCAGTATTTCTGCTGGGACTCGAAGAACTTCCCATTCACGACATTTCATTCAGCAACATTCAGCTAAAATGCGAATTGGGAATCACCATGAGCGAAGCCAACAGAATTGAACTACACAATGTAAATATCGATACTAAAACCGGGCCGGCTTTAAAAGCCGAAAACACCAGCATGCTCGAAATCGACGGACTGAGCAGCAACACACCCAAGACCGACCGGCCCCTCATCGAGCTGAACAATGTACAACAGGCTTTCATCCATTCCTGTTTTCAAACAACAGCCACTCCGCTCTTTCTCAGCAGTAAGGGTGCTGCAAGTCGCGACATTTTCCTTCAAAATAATGTGTACCTTCATATTGAAAAAATTCATCAAAAAAGTGACGAAGTAAGTGAGGAAGCTGTGACCATAAAATAAAATCGTACCATGAAGAAAAAGTTCTTTCAATATACCAATAGCCCTTTGCTGATTATTCTGCTTGCAATAAGCACCTTATCGTCATGCAAAAATAACAAAGAGCTGGAAGGCGCATCGTACGATCAAACCATTTCGCATGCTACTTTTACCAACCCGCCGGCCAGCTACCGGTCGTTTCCGTTTTATTCACTGAACGACAGCCTCAACCCGGAAGAACTCAGAGAACAAATCCGCTCGTTTGCCGAGGCCGGCATGGGCGGCTTTTACCTCCACAGCCGCGACGGTTTGTTGACCGAATACCTGGGTGACGATTGGTGGCAGGCCATCGATGCCGCAGTGGACGAAGCCAACAAACTGGGACTCGAAGCAAGTTTCTACGACGAAGACAAATGGCCCAGTGGTTATGCCGGTGGTAGTATTCCTCGTATGGGCGAGGCTTTTCGGGCCAAATCGCTGGCACGTATCAGCAAAAACACCAGGCTTCCGGCAGGCGCCGAAATCATAAAATCAGACGACCACTACCATTACATCATTCATACAGCACCAATGGGAAATCCGATTTTCAACGGAACAGCCTGGGTCGACCTGATGAACCCCATGGTGGTTGACTCCTTCCTGCAAAGCACACACAAGCTTTATTTTTCAAAATACAAACAGCTGCAAAGCCGCTACACCCCGTCGATATTCAGCGACGAACCGCACATTCATGCACGCTATTTCGATCGCAGCACACCGCATGAGGGAATTTACACTTACTCTTCGGCCCTGCCTGAAAAATTTGAACAACTGTGGGGCTACCCCTTCGTCAATAAAATTGAACTACTTTTTGAAGAACAAGCCAACTGGCGTGAAGTACGCCTGCACTATTACCGAACTGTCGCCTTGTTGTTCGAAGAAAATTTTTCGAAGAAAATTTCCGCTTATTGTGCTGCACAGGGCTTTAACTTTACCGGTCATTTTCTGGGCGAGGACGGCCTTGAAAAGGTGCGCGACCGCATCGGTAATTCCATGCTGCATTACCGCAACATGCAGGTTCCCGGCATCGACCACCTGGGCCTCACCATCGAAGGACGGCTTTTAACTGCACGACGGCTAAGCAGTGTGGCCAATCAGTTTGGAACGCCCCGGCGCATGAGCGAACTTTTCGGAATTACCGGTCATAACATGAATTTCGAAGACCGCAAATGGCTTACAGGCTGGCATGCCGTACTGGGCATTAACCATTATGTGCCCCACCTTACGGCTTACAGTCTGAAGGGCCTTCGTAAACGCGACTATCCGCCGACCTTCTCCTACCACCAGCCCTACTGGTCGTACAATAAAATAATAGAAGACTACATGGCACGTCTGGCCTACGCCACCACAATTGGCGAACCCAGGCCTCAGTTTCTGGTCATTAGTCCGCTTGAAAGCGAATATGCCAAAGGAGATGACGATGGCGATTTTACTGCTCAGCAACTCGAAGTTCTGAATGCTCTGCAGAATGCTCACTACGACTACGACATTGGCGACGAACAAATCATGGCCGATACTGCTTTAACAGAGAACAGGCAGATCAAAATAGGGCAAATGAGCTACCCCAATGTCATTCTTCCCGATATGCTTACCATCAGGGCCTCAACTTTTGCTTTGCTGGAAGCCTTGGACGAAAAGGGAGGTAATATTTTTTACACCCACCGTCTGCCGCAGTATATCGATGGACTGCCCGCGGAAGCCCGGCTTAAAAAGCTTGAACAATTTGCTGTAAAAATTGATCCCAAGCACTTTGAGGAACAAATTTCGGCTTACGTAAAACCGCCAATAAACATCCAAGGCGAAGCACCTGAAAAAATATGGACTCAGGTCAGGTACAGCAAAGAAGGCGAACTGATTCAGCTTTACAATACCAGTCACACACAGGCCATGCGCTTTACCTTACAAAGTGAAAGCCTGAATGATCGTCCTGTTTTATGGGATCCTTCATCAGGACAGTGTTTTACAATCCAACTCAACCACCAGGAACAGGCAGAACTTCATCTTCCGGCCTCTTCTTCCGTGTGGATTACCACCGGAAAACTGAGCCGGAATGCTCTGAACACTCAGCCCTACCCTGAAAACAAAAAGCAGGCCGTGTTAAAACAGCTCGACAACAAATGGGAAGGCAAACGCCTTTCACCCAACTCCCTTACGCTCGACTTTGCAAGTTACGCAACTGCCGGAAATAATTGGAGCGAGCCCGAACCGGTCATAGCCATTATGCAACAGCTCACCAATAAACAATACAACGGGAAACTAAAACTGCGCTATACCTTCGAGGTGGCCGCACTTCCTTCCAATATTGCTTTGTCGGTAGAGCAAGCATGGATGTTTAATTCGATCAACATCAATGGAAAAGCACTGAAATTCGACACACAGAATTTCTTCATCGATCACCAGTTTCCGGTGGCCGATGTAAAAGAATGGGTCAAAGCCGGAAAAAACATCGTTGAAATGGAGCTCGATTTTTTGGCTCCCGTCGATACCAGCAGCATTCAGTCAATACGCTATGGCAGCGAACTCGAAAGCATATACCTGTTAGGCGATTTTGCCGTAAGCGGAAATGCACACAGTGTATTGCATGAAACCCATCGCAACAACACGGGGCTTTTCATTCCACGCCCGGCGCATGGCTTTGGCAGTTTTGAGCTCGCTGCCGAAAATTCACAATTTACCGGTGATCTCACGCCCGAAGGCTATCCCTTTTATTCGGGAGGTTTTGAACTCAGCCAGGAATTCACCCTGACCAGCGATGTTGATGGCAAAGACCTCCTGTTGCGCTTCCCCAATACCGAAGCCATCGTAATGCTTGTTGAACTGAACGGGCAGGCCGTCGACACCCTGGTGTGGTCACCTTTTGAAGTGAACATCAGCCCTTTTGTGCGCGAAGGCAGCAATCAGCTGAAAGTGACACTCTACAATTCGCTGCGAAACCTCTTGGGACCCCACCACCAACAACGGGGTGAAATGACCCGCGTAGGGCCCAAAACCTTTACCGGCCTGGGTGGATTCCCCGACCCACGGGGCGATTCCGACTGGTACGAACGAAGAAAGAAAGGTGCTCCGGCCAAATTATGGACCGACACTTATTTCCATATTCCTTTTGGTTTTGTTGAAGCACCCGAAATCATTGAACTGAAAGAAAATTAAAATGAAGATAACAACTGAGATGATGAGAAATACAACACTGTTATTGCTGCTGTTACTGTTTGCTTCGGCTTGTAACACGGCTCAAAAGAGCAACGAAGAAAAATGGAGTATAAAAATGGCCGATGCGGTAATGGAACGATACGACACACTGGCTTATTACAACGGTCGCAACATTGCCGGATGGTCGTACGATGTGGCCCTGGTTGGAATGGCCATCGACCAGCTGGGCGAGGCAGATCCAAAGTATTCTGCCTATATGAAAACCTACATGGACATGTTGGTTGAAAGCGATGGAAGCATTCCGCGTTACGACATGAACAAGTTCAACATCGACTACATTAACCCTGCAAAAAACATCATCACCCTGTACGAACGAAGCGGTGAAGAGAAATACCTGAATGCCCTTCCGCAGTTCATCGAACAGATGGAGCAACATCCAAAGACCGAAAGCGGTGGCTACTGGCACAAAAAAATCTACCCCTGGCAAATTTGGCTCGACGGAGTGTACATGGGCATGCCCTTTTTGACCAGGTATGCCAAAAGTTTCGATCAGCCGCAATGGTTCGATGTGGCGACTCATGAAATCATTCTTACTTACGAAAAAACACTCGACCCCGAAACCTGTTTGTTATATCATGCCTGGGATGAAAGCAAAGAACAGCGCTGGGCCGATCCCGAAACCGGAAAATCGCCCCATTTCTGGAGCAGGGCCATGGGCTGGTACGTAATGGCCCTGGTTGATGTACTCGACGATCTGCCCGAAGACCATTCCGACCGCACTGAAATTATTTCCATTCTGAATAAAACCATCGACGCCCTGCTCAAGGTACGCGATGAAACTTCGGGATGCTGGTACCAGGTGCTTGATCAGGGAGGCCGCGAAGGAAACTATCTCGAAGGTTCAGGTACTGCCATGTACATTTATGCCATGGCCAAAGGTGCCAACAAAGGCTATCTCGACAAAAGCTATCTCGAAGTGGCCAACAAAGCCTTCGACGACATGATCGAAACCTTCATCATCACCGACGAAGACCAGCTGCCCAGCATGATCAACATTTGTGGCAGCTGTGGCTTGGGAGGAAAACCTTATCGCGACGGAAGCTATGAATATTACACCACCGAACGCATCGTGAAAAACGATTCAAAAGGAGTGGGTCCCTTTATTCTGGCAGCCCGCGAATTGAACCGATAGTTTAAGTTCAGCATAGTGAGGTGCCTGGTTGTTTTCGGGTACCTCACATTTTTTAAATTTACTTGTCATCATGACCGGATTAATTAAAAAAGCAAGCAGTCTGTTTTTTCTGATCTTTACTGCATCCCTGCTGTGCAGTGCCATTCATTACGATGCCATTGTTGCAAACGACGGAACCGGCACCCATGCCAGCATTGGTGATGCACTTCGCGACATCCCGGCCAACTACAGCCAGCGTCATGTCATCTTTGTTAAAAACGGATCGTACAACGAAAAAATAAGAATAGAAAACGATCATGTGACCCTGCTGGGCGAAAGCCGCGAAGGAACCACCATCTGGTACGATCAGCTAAAAACCGACTGGGATTCGCATCGCGATTATGAAGGCCCGGCGGTAGTGAACATCCATGCCGACGATGTTATTCTGAGCCGGCTCACCATCGAAAATACCCAGCCACTGGTGGGCAAAGATGCCTTTGCCATCTACTCATCGGGTACCCGAACCATACTAAGCCAGTGTACAGTGAACAACAGCGGATCGAACTCGGTGCAGCTTTACAACACCAAAAACGGCCTGTATTACATCAACAACTGTCATTTTTCGGGAGCCGTCGACTTTGTTAAAGTATGTGGAAATGCCCTCATCGAAAATTCCACCTTTTTTCAGCACGAAGCCATTGGTTCATTGTGGCACGGGGCCTTCAACAACGAAAACGAGAAAGTAGTGGTGAAGAACTGTCTCTTCGACGGGGTGGAACATTTCTTTCTGGGAAGACACCACTACGATGCCTGCTACTATTTTCTGAACTGCCGCTTTTCAGAAAAAATGGCCGACAAAGCCATCTATCGTAAAACCTACAACGATCAGGATAACAACCGGCCCCATTTCTACGCCGACCGACATTATTTTCATCAATGTGAAAAAGAAGGCGAAGCATACAGCTGGTACCAAAACAATCTGAACCACCTTCAGCCTGAAGCAATCAACATCGGATGGATTTACCAAAATCAATGGGATCCGCTGCAGTCAGCCGAAATACATGTTGTCGGTTTTCGGATCTTCAACGGGCGTTACCTGCTTGAATTCGACCAGCAGGTAAGCCTTACAACTCCCCTCATTCTGAAAACAACAAGCGGTAAAATATTGAAATTTGAAAAAGGCAGGGGAAGAAATATCCTCTCTTTTGTATCGAACGAAAAGCTGAATTCCGAAGACCTGAAAACAGATTTTACGCTCATCGAAGGAACGATTATTCCGGTTTCGGCCCACCTTCATTATCAACAAGCAAACACATTAAGCAACCTGAAAAAATAAGCTATGGAAACCTATAAGAAGTACAAGCAGAAAACCTTCATTTCAACAGCCCTGCTCATGCTGTTGATGCTCGGCGTTGGCTGTTCAACTAGTGAACAGAACAAGGCCGAATTGTGGTACGATGAACCTGCCCTTGAATGGGAAGAAGCACTCCCCATTGGAAATGGCCGTCTGGGAGCCATGATTTTTGGCGATCCGGCCAATGAACACCTCCAACTAAATGAAGAAACGTTGTGGGACAGCTATCCCCGTGCTTATCAGCGCGAGGGCGCTGCAGAATACCTGCCCGTAATCCGCCAACTGGTGGCCGAAGGCAAACAAAGCGAGGCCGAAGTACTGGCCAATGATGTATTCATGGGGCGCAGAGCTTATGAAGATGATTATGAAGAAAAGCGCACCGAATGGCTGAATATGCTCGCCAACAACGAATTACTAAAGGAAAGCATTCACCCCTCAACCGACGATGCTGACTGGGACGTGATGCACATTAACTACAAAAGTGTTTGGGAAACCAAAGGCCACCCCGACCTCGATGGCTGTGTTGTCTTTCGTAAAACAGTGGAGCTTCCCGAAAGCTGGAAAAACAAACCCATTGTTCTAAACATGGGTAAAATTAAAGACCACGACCTGACCTGGATAAACGGGGTAAAAGTAGGCGAAACCAATGGTTACGAAGAAAACCGCATTTACAATATTCCGGCCGGTGTGCTTAAGCCCGGAAAAAACCTCATTGTGGTTCAGATCAACAATTATGAAAAAACCGGCGGATTTAATGCAGTACGAACCGGACATAAAAAAATGCACCTGGCACCCAGGGGATCAGACAACGATCCTGTTTTAATCGAAGGAGACTGGAAATACAAAATCATTGATACCCGCCCGCCATGGGCACCACAGTACCAGGCCAACTACCAGCCCTTTGCCGACATTCATATCCAAAGTACAGGGCACGAAAACTTCAGCAACTACCGCCGTTCGCTCGACCTGGAAAAAGCCCTGGCCCTTACATCCTACGAGGTAAACGGAGTCACCTTCACCCGCGAATACCTGGCTTCGAACCCCGATCAGTCCGTCGTGATGAAGTGGTCGGCCAGCCAACCCGGAAACATCAGCTTTACGGCCAGTTTGAGTTCTGCTCATCCCGAACACGCCATTCAGATTGAAAATAACAATACCCTGGTAATTCAGCTAAAGGTAGAAGACGGAGTGCTGACCGGTGAAGGCCGTTTGCACATTACTGCCAAAGGCGGAGCAATAAAGGCTGAAGCGAATCAACTGCACATCGAAAATGCCGATGAAGTAGTAATGAAATGGGTAGCAGCCACCAGCTTTGTTAACTACAAGGACGTAAGTGCCAATCCATCAGAAAGGTGCAAGCAATATCTTTCACAAATAGAAAGCAAAGATTATAAGGAAATAAAAGCAGCTCACCACAACGATTATTCCGCCTTGTACAATCGTTTCTCCCTTACGCTGGGCGGTGATGATAAAAGCCAGCTTCCTACTGATGAACGGATCAATGGCATTAAAACAGCCCCCGACAATGGGCTGGCTGCACTTTATGTACAATACGCCCGTTACCTGATGTTGTCGTCGGGTCGCAAAGGAACCAATCCACCCAACCTGCAGGGCATCTGGAACAAGGACCTGCATCCGGCCTGGGGAAGCAAATACACCACCAACATCAACTGCGAAATGAACTTCTGGCCGGTGGAGCCACTCAATATCGCCGAATGTCATTATTCACTTTTCAGCATGATTGAAGACCTGGCAGCCGAAGGAAGAAAAACCGCCAAAGCACATTACAACAGTCGTGGCTGGGTGCATCATCACAACACCGATCAGTGGAGGGGAACAGCTCCCATCAACAATTCCAACCACGGCATCTGGGTTACCGGCGGTGCCTGGCTCACCCATCACCTGTGGGAACATTACCTTTACAGCCACGATGATGAATGGCTGAAAAACTATGCGGCACCCATTATCAAAGAAGCAGCCCTTTTCTTTGTCGACTTTCTGACCGAAGATCCCGAAACCGGTTACCTTATCAGCACCCCTTCGAATTCGCCCGAAAATGGCGGACTGGTGCAGGGCCCTGCCATGGACCATCAGATCATTCGTTCGCTGTTTAAAATTGCTTTAAGAACCAACGAACTCACCGGGAACGATCCTGAATTTGAAACAAGCATCCGCTCCAAACTCGAACGGGTGGCTCCCGACAGGATTGGACAGTATGGCCAGTTGCAGGAATGGATCGCCGACATTGACGATCCTGATAACAAACACCGTCATGTGTCGCACCTTTGGGGCGTTCATCCCGGCAACGAAATCACCTGGGAAGCATCGCCCGAACTCATGAACGCAGCCATCAAATCGCTCGAAATGCGCGGCGATGAAGGCACCGGCTGGAGCCTGGCATGGAAAATCAACTTCTGGGCCCGTTTTCTCGATGGCGAGCATGCCCACCACATGGTGCAAATGCTGCTGGCACCGGCCAACGACCCCGAGCGCAATGTGCGCGGAGGTTCCTACCCCAACCTCTTCGATGCCCACCCGCCCTTCCAGATCGATGGTAATTTTGGCGGTGCTGCCGGCATTATCGAAATGATCATGCAAAGTCATCAGGGCTACATCGACCTCTTGCCAGCCCTGCCACAACAGTGGGCCAATGGAAGCATTAAAGGACTGCGTGCCCGCGGCGGATTCGAAATCGACATGGAATGGAAGGACAGCAAGGTGAGCCAGCTGGCCGTCAAATCGCTGGCAGGCCAGCCACTGAAACTGCATTTTAACGATCAGTTAATTGAACAGGAAACCACAAAAGGTGAAACGTACAAGTGGTAAGCCCCGGTTTGTATTGACAATGCCAAATTGCCGGCATTGTCAATACAAACCAATTAGTTTTCATAAAAAAGGATGTATCGCCAGGTACGGACCTCCTGCTTCTGAAAAAATCAATTGAAAAAAGATTCAGCTTTACTGATCTCCAAGTACAAGTACTTCGCTGGCTTCGCTCCGGGAAGTTGTAATGAAACGGTATTTCTCATGCAGACTGGCAAAAGCATTGTAGGCCAGTTCGGGCGTATTGTTTTCGCCCGAGAGGTGCGACAGAAAAACACTTTTCAACTGGCCGTTACCGTAAGTGCTGATTAATTCAAAGGCCTGGGCATTCGACAAATGGCCTACTTCGGAAAGAATACGCTGTTTTAAATACCAGGGATAAGCCCCATTGATCAGTAAGTGCTCATCGTAGTTACTCTCAAGAAAAACCACATGGCAAAGTTGAAAATGGCTGATTACGTTTTCGCAAAGCGAACCAATGTCGGTCATCACACCAATCTGATGGCCTTCTGCCTCGATGCGGAAACTGCAAGGTTCCCCTGCATCGTGTCTTTTGGCAAAAGGGTGTATGGTGAAAACACCCCATTCCAACGGCTCTCCAATGTGCAGATAGCGCGCTTGTGGGGTTTTTGAACTCTTGTGCGCATGGTTCCAGGTTCCATAAGTATAAAACACCGGAATGCCCAGCTTCTTGCTGAGCACACGGACGCCTCTGATATGGTCGGCATGCTCGTGTGTTACCAGCACGGCTTTCAGTTTTGAAGCATCGAGCCCGCGCTCTTCCATCCTCAACAGGATTTGTTTACAGCTGATCCCCGCATCAACCAACACAGCCTCTTCTTCAGTTCCAATGTAGTAACAGTTTCCGTTACTACCCGATGCAATCGCACATACTTCAACCATCTTCAATTTTTTTTCAAAAATACAGTAAAATGACCGATCATCACAAATCAAGTTTTTAACAGCACAGCGGGTTAAAAAGGTTTTTGTATGTTTGTGGGGCAAACCAACAACAGTAGCAGCCCTCTATGATCAGTCGAATTCAGAAAGTATTATTTAATGGTATCGTCCTTATGATGATGCTGTGGTCGTGCGATGAGCTTCCCTGTCCCGACAGCAATGGAGTCAACCTGAATGTGGGCTTTTACACCTTCGACGGACGAATACTGGCCGACACCACCATCGATACCATCAACTACATCCTGCTCAACCCTGCTGAAGATCATTACCAACAGGAACTCATCAGGGTACAATACTTCAGTTTTCCACTTTCAATGATTGACGACAGCTCCACCATGATCCTCCTTTACAAGGATGGGGTGAGCGACACCATCACTTTTTACTATGAAAGGCTTTTGACCCTTGAAAGCCACAAATGCGGCTTCGATAACTTTTTCGATATTAACGACATAAAAGCAAGCAACAACCGGCTTGATTCAGTTTGGATCAGGAAAGATTTGGTAGAATATGGTGAAGAAGAAAATATCAAAATATACTTTTAGTCTGCTCTTGCTGTTGCTTGCCATGGGAGCCGCAGCACAAAATGAAGATCGCAGGGGCTTATCACTGGGCATTGACCTTTCACGTTTTGCTGCCCCCCTGGTCGATACTACCCGTTTTGGCTGGGAACTTTCGGCCGACTATGAATTGCTCGACGATTTGTTTGGTGTAGTTGAACTGGGATCGCAAAGCACCCGCTTTCAACCCGAAAATTACACTTACCGTTCCGATGGAATTTACACCCGCCTGGGAGTCGATTATAACTACATGAAGCATGTCGACAGCGAAAGTACCGACAAACTTTTCATTGGCTTACGCTATGCTTTTACCACCTACTTTCACGAAGCCGGCAACATCATCATTAATGACCCGGTTTGGGGTGATTTCACCCAGGATGCTGTTGAGCGAAAATTCTTTAGTGCCAACTGGATGGAAGTGGCCACCGGAATGCGGGCCCGTCTTTTCAATAACTTCTACCTGGGCTGGTCGGCGCGTTTCAGGGTTAAAATATGGTTTCAGGACGATCAGGTGATGCAGCCCTACCACATCCCCGGCTATGGTCGCGGCTGGGCAGCAAGTCGCATGGGTTTTAATTACTCCTTGTATTACCGCATCCCCCTCATGAAAAAACACAAGGTCAGCAGTGAAGCCCTGCCCGTAAAAAATGAATAGAACTAAAAAAAGAAGCTACAGCGCCCGCCACCTCCACTTTTTCACGTAGTCATAAACGAAGTTTCGGTGTACTCTTCCATAAAGTTTTTATGCAGCTTCACCCTGCTCCCAATGTAAGTCCTCAGTTCAAGGATAATTTTCAACACTTCATCCATCTCGTCGGCATAAAGAAAAAAGCGTTCTCCTTCACGCTTCGATTCTTCGGCAAAGCATTTTACTTCAAAAATCTTCCCGGTGAATCTTTTGAACTTCGGATCTTTCTGTACAATCATGTGAAGCAGAACATGATAATTTTCTGATGGTGTTACTGCTTCAAAAAGAAACTTCTCGTAGGCATCGAGGTACCTTTTTACTGCATTACAACTACTGCAAATGGCAGTGCAATGTTCTTCCTTGTTGAGGTAAAACTTCGATTTAGCTTCTTTGAGTGCAAAGTCACCTTCGACAAAAAGTTGTTCAATATCAGACATCATGACTCGTAATTGGTTTAGAAAGTTATAATCATCAGCATAAATTTACGAAAACAAGAGAACGACCAATTGATAAATTATTATAATTAATTTTTCGATCTATTCGACTGATTTTCTGAATATTCAAACAGAATGCAAGTGATGAATTATTCAGCACCATCTAAATGTGCACTGCACCGGGGGTTTAAACTGCCAGGGCAATTTTCTCTTTTGTGCTTACAGAATGCCAATTTCTCACTTATAACCATTTGTCCACCCCAAAAAACTATCCTTACACTGTGTTAAGCATTGTTAAAACTAATTTTATCCCGAAAAATATCACACAGCTTCATGGAACAAAGCTGAGCTTCATTAAAACGTACGACTCAAATAATTATAAAAAATGAATCTAATCAAATTTAATTTTATGAAAACAACTAAACTGATCAGGTACGCTTTGTACACCGTAATGCTGGCAGCATTTGGCCTGGTTGGGTGCGAAAAATTGGACCTTTACACAATTGATGCGCCCGCTGACCTGCAAAGCAGGATCGACTCAATTGCAGCCGAAAGAGCAAAACAGTCTACAGGCGATACCACTTACCTAAACATCGCTACAGCGATAGTCGGGGCTGAAGATAACAGTGCCGCATGGTGGACTGCCTTCTCTGATTATTTTGCTATTCCAAGCAACAAACTATTACATTTAGAATTTGTTAACCACGGCTCCGGAGTGAACAACTGGAACAACTGGAACCTGGCTGTTGCAAATGAAGTTGGCGATCGTGACGCCGAAGGCTATGCCGAATACTTTGTTCTGCGAGCCGATGCCTACGGTTGGGGCAATGGAGATTTTGCCTTAAACATGATCTCGCATAACTATACCGACTTAGACGGCGATGACGATATTTGGAACGACTTCCGCAGCACCATGCAGGGAGCCTATGTGACCATGGAAATCGACCACTCAGCCACCGGCAATGTATTTGTTACGGCCACTTCCGTTGGAACAAATGGGGTAGAGCTGATTCAAACCTATCAGCAACCCGTTTCTGCTACCGAAGACATTGTGGCTTTCCTTATCTGCGATGGCAGCTATTTCGAGATGAAAAAGGCCTATCTTCTGCCTTCTAAAGTGACCGTTGTAGAAGATGTAGCCCCAGTTTCTATTGCGATCGAAGGAGCTCCTGTTATCGTCGAATTAGGCGACGATAATTTCTGGGGCGATGCAGTGGCCACTGTTACTTTTGCTGACGGATCAACCGAGCAGGTCGATTCGGCTGACATTACCTTCACCGTAATCCCCGACATGACTTCGCTCGGAGAGAAAACAGTTACGGTAGCCTACAGCAAAACAAAACAAGGCGCATACACCCAGGCCGTAACAGGCTATTACAAAATCAACGTCACCAATCCGGTTAAAACCATCGAAGTGACCACTTTGCCTTCCATTACCAATTACTATTTTTATAGTAGCGACTCTATTTTCTTCGACAGTGACGGCATTGAGGTAACTGCTACCTATTCCGACGGCTCAACTAGTGTTTTGGCTAAAGAATCACTCCGATTTGGTAAAATTCCTGCAATTGAAGGAGAACAAAACGTCCTCATCGCCTACAAGGGAGCAGCCAATACTTTTACCACCAACTGCCCCGTAAACCTTACCAAGGGAGTAGCCCAGGTTGGTGCAAACGACTTCTCAACTGCCTGGTGGACCGAATTCTCCAACGACTATGCCGTTGCTTCCGGCTCAGGCAAAACCCTTAGCATGTACTGCTACTCGAATGGCGTCAATAACTGGCACAGCCCATGTACGATTCTTCGCAAAGCCGACATGACAGAATATGCAGTTGTTCGCATGGATAACTTCGGATGGGGTGACGGATATGCCACCGCCACGTTAACCAACGACTGGAATTGGGATACCTTCACACCAAATATTAATGGTTCCAAAATAGACATCACCGTTACCAACAAGGCCGACAATACAGCCGATGTACTTTACGAAGTGACTTTTGCCAACGGCGATACCCATTTCCAAAAATATGAAGGCATAACGGTCGACAGCGCTGATTTGAATTGCGCACTCGTAATCGAGGGAGCTTATGTCGTAATTGTTGAATAATCAATAAGCTAAAAAACTTAATCATATGAAATATTCCTATTTAATCCTGTTTGCACTACTGGCGCTTGCAACAACTTCATTCGCCGAAGACACCGGAAATGCAAAACAGATGTTAACGACTCAGGCCGACAACACCACCGTAAAAGGGATCGTTGTTGACGAAAGCGGGGCATCACTTCCTGGTGCCACCGTGCAACAAAAGGGTACATCCAATGGTGTTATTACCGACATCGATGGCAACTTCTCTCTTAACGTCCCCTCCGATGCCACACTTATCATTTCTTTTGTTGGATACAAAAGCACCGAAGTAAACGTGGATGGAAGAACTCAACTGGGCAACATCACACTGACGTCCGATTTAAAAGAACTCGACCAGGTGGTGGTAATCGGCTACGGTACACAACGCAAAGTTGACCTCACCGGATCAGTTGCCATTGTCGATACCGAAGAAATGAAGAAGGTATCCAATTCGAACATGTCAACCATGCTCCAGGGAAAAGTATCGGGTGTTCAGATTACAACCGACGGACAACCGGGAGCCGACCCGGTGGTGCGCATCCGTGGTATTGGTTCATTCGGCAGCACCGCACCACTCTATGTGGTCGACGGAGTGCCTATGGGAACAACCATTCGCGACTTCTCACCCAACGACATCGAAAGCCTCCAGGTTCTTAAAGATGCTTCGGCAGCGGCCATTTATGGTTCACGTGCTGCCAACGGGGTGGTCATCATTACCACCAAGCAGGGCCAAAAAGATCAGCCCATGAGAATCGACTACAAAGGCTACATGGGCCTCGACCGCGTGGAAGAAGGCGTCTACAATGTGATGGACTCGTACCAGTATGGTGAGTTCCTGAACATGGCATTCGCAAACAGTGGTATGGATGTTCCCGCCGGTTACAATCCCGAAAGCGCCAAGTACATCGATCCTGCTGAAGTAAACACCAACTGGTTCGATGAAGCATTCAAAACAGGCATTCGTCAAAACCACAACGTGAACATCTCGGGTGGAGGTGCCAACAATACCTACAACATCGCCCTCGACTACTACAACCAGCAAGGAACCATGGTAGGTGCCGGTCCGAACTTCGACCGCTACACCGCCCGTATCAACAATTCAATGGATGTTAAATTTATCAAAATCAAAACAAACATTGTATACAGCCACAGCAACCAGGACAACATGGCACTTAGTAATGCCAACGAGTACGTTCAGGGGCTTTATGGTCAGCAATTTCCGGTAATGGCTTCTGCACTGCTTCAGCCACCAACCATGAAGGCCTACGATGAATCAACCTGGGTGCTCGACGATAAAATATCGGCCGCTTCGGAATATACCTACGACTCTCATGGTTTTGGTACCTACTACGACGATGTACATGGCGACATCAGGGTGACCAACCTTTTGCTTACCAACAGTCTGCTGGAAAGAAATACCGTTGTTGACCGCATCGTTGCTTCGGGTTCGGCCAATGTCGACATCATCGACATGCTTGGCCTTGTAAGTAGCAATCACAAGTTCAATTACAACCTGAACATGTCGTACAGTAAAACCTTTGCCAAGGACTTTACCTTTGTTCCTGCCTTCATTCAGAGTACAACCAACTACCTGTCGAAGAGCAACGAACGCCTTACTCAGGCTTACCGTAGCTACAACAATTCTCTGATCGAAAACTATGTAACCTACGATGGCAACTTTGGACGCAGTCACATCAACGTAGTAGCCGGTCAAACCTTTGAGCACTATCTCAATCACTCACTTACAGGTGAAGGCGTAAACATGCCTGAACCCTATTATCTTCAGATAAATAATGCCGAAGATACCCAGGCACGATCGGGCGAAGGCGAACATGTACTGGCATCGTATATCGGTCGTGTTAATTACGACTTCGATGAGAAATACCTCTTCTCCTTCACTGCTCGTCGCGACGGATCGAGCCGGCTCTCGGTCGATCGCTGGGAGTGGTTTCCATCGGCATCCGCAGGATGGCGCATCGAACGTGAAGATTTCTTCCAGGTAGCCAAATCAACCATCAACCTGTTCAAAGTTCGTGCAAGCTATGGTGAGCTCGGTAATGACGCCAACCTGGGCAATTACGATTACATGGACATCATGTCGAGAGGAAACTACACCTATAGCTTTGGAAACAACAAGGTAACCGGTTCAGCCATTTCCAACTATGTCAACACAGCCATTCGTTGGGAAAAGAAGAAAACCATTGATGTCGGTTTCGACCTTGGCATGTTCAACAATCAGCTGGAATTCACTTTCGACTGGTACAAGTCGACATCCGAAGACCTTCATTACGATGTAGCTGTGCCGGTAAGTGCAGGAGCAACCAACACTACGGTTAAGATGAACGCATCAACCATGGAAAACTCAGGCCTTGAGTTCCTGTTAGCCTACCACAATCGTAAAAATCCTGTTAAATTTGATATCACGGCCAATCTTTCAACCCTAAACAATGTGGTAACCAAACTGGGTGTATCGGGCGAACCTCGTTCCGATGGCTACAGCCGTACCGAAGTGGGCCGCGAAGTGGGTGAATTCTATGGCTATGTTTATGAAGGCATCTTTCAGTCGCAGGAAGAAATTGATACCCGTGTCAATGCCGAAGGTGAATTCATCAACCAGAGTGGTGCTCAACCAGGCGATGTAGCCTATGCCGACATCAACCTCGACGGTGAAATTACCAACGAAGACCAGCAATTTCTGGGCAGTGGCCTGCCAAGTATCAATTACGGGCTGAATGTACGTGCCGAATATAAAGGAATCGACATCAGCATTTCAACCTTTGGCGCAGCGGGTTTCAAAGCAGTCGACTTTGTTGATCTCACCTTACGCAGCTCGTACGGTGCACTCAATAAGAATGCAGATTTGCTAAATGCCTGGACACCGGAAAATACCAACACCGATGTGCCCCGCGTAGCTTACAAATCGACCGGATCCATTACCAACGATATGTTCAGCGAACGTTACCTGCAAAATGCAGCTTATCTGAAAATTGCCAATATCGAATTGGGCTATAACCTGCCTGATCGATTGTTTGGCGGCTATGTAAGTGGTGTTCGCATTTATGCATCGGCCCAAAATCTGGCCACCTTCTCGGAATATAGAGGATACAACGTCGATTTTGCCGGTGGTACCTTTACCCCGGGTTTCAACTATGCCTCGTATCCAACACCACGAACAATTATGTTTGGAGTTCATTGTTCATTTTAATATAAGTTAAACTAGATAATCATATGAAAAATTTTAAAATAATCTTTATAATATTCGCGCTTATCGGAGGCTTTACCGCCTGTGAAGACGAACTCGATGTTATAAATCCGAACAATCAGACCACCTACGATTTTGGCGATTCAGAGCCGGAATTACAGGAGGCCATTATTGCCTGCTACAACCGCATCCGCCTCGAAGGCACCTTTGCCCGTGTTGGCTATACCATGGATGCTGTAAGAGGCGACGAAGTGTGGAACTCATCTCAGCAATGGTACCTCGAGTACGACAACCTCAACTCTCCCGGTACCATCGAAATTGGCGACATGTGGATCTGGCGTGACAACTACCACGTAGTGAACCGTACTAACTTCGTATTGTCGAAAGTTGATGAAGTGAATTTGTCGGATGATGCCTACAATCAAATCGCAGGGCAGGCACTCTTCCTTCGCTCTCTGGCCTACTATCATCTGGCTACTTATTATCAAACAGTCCCTTTGATTACCGACTATGCTGCCTATTCAGACATCAGCACCATGTATGCCTCCAACAGCACGCAGGACGAGGTATTCGACCAGATTGAGGCCGACCTTGCCAAGGCAATGGAGATGCTCCCCTCGCGCGATGAAGGCGGAGAATGGGCTGCAGGACGCGCCACAAGCGGGGCTGCTGCCGGTTACCTGGCACGTACCCTGATGTTCCGTCACAAATTTGAAGCAGCCTATACCGTACTCAAAGACATCATGGCCGGAAAATACGGACACTACGAACTGGTTGCCGACTATGGCGACAACTTCAGGGAAGGCACCGAAAACAACGCCGAAAGCCTCTTCGAAGTTCAGTTTCTCGACTTTGGCACTGGTGGTACCGACGAAGAGTGGACTCCGGTTAATATCAGTCCGGAAGCAACCCAGGGGCATGCCGTCGAAAGTAACTATGCATCTCAGGAGCTGGGTAGCTGGGGCGACCTGGCAGGTTCTCCCTGGTTGTACAACCTGTTTAAGAAAGAGAACAGTACCGATGGCCGTCTCGATCCACGCCTGTACTGGACACTTGTCACTTATGAGGATGAATACAACGCTTACACCAATCAGAAAACTTCGGCCTATCCAAACGGAGATCCCCGTTCGAACACGGTATATCAACAGGACATCACACAAACTCCCCTGTCGAACAATGCCCAGGGTGGAATATCAATCGCCAAGTTTACCAATGCAAGGAACAACCTCTACAGCTCCATTACCAACGGACTGCACTGCGGGGTGAACATCCGCCTGATGCGTTACAGCGATGTTTTACTGCGTGCCGCCGAATGCGAAAACGAAATCAACGGCCCAACACAAACTGCCATCGATTACATCAACGAAGTACGTCGTCGCGTGGCGCTCGAAGACCTTCAGCTTTCCGACTTTCCGTCGGCTGATGCACTTTTCGAACAAATTGCCAACGTTGAACGGCCTAAAGAATTCGGTTGCGAAAACGGAAGGGGAATTGACCTGCTCCGCTGGGGCTTCTTTTACAGCGACGATCGCCTCAACCAGCTGGTCGAACATGGCTATTACAAACTCGATGGCACAGCATCGACCGAGGAACTCACGGCTGAAACCGCCAGTGCTTCATCGTTCCAGTATTATTACAAGGGACATGAATACTTCCCGATCTACCAGTCGACGCTGAATGCCAACCCAAATCTTACAGGCAACTCGGCCAATAAGAATGAAGACAACGGACCTGCTTTCAGAGAGAAATACAATATTCGTCCGGTGGTAGCATTGGATTAGCGCATAGCTGTATTATAAAAAGAACTTCCTTAGTGGCCCGACAGAAACAGGCCGCTAAGGAAGTTTTTTTGTAAATATCCTGCTTCTGAAATACTTTTTGATCAGAGACCTTCCATAGACGAATAAATAAACCTTATTTTCCGGGCCAACCTTAGTAGCCAGCAACATCCCTGTATGATTCCACCTTATTTGCCCTATTTGGTTTTTAATGTAATCATCGGATTTCCACCAGCTTCAGTAGTTTGCAGCCGTTCCCTCTAAGCATGTTAATAAGGTTTGGTAAATACGATGTAAGCATCCGGTGAACTCCGTATTGTTTTGCAAGGAATAGGAGTTAATATCAGTGTTTCTCTAAAACATTCAGAGAACTATTAAAGTCAGGTTGGAGTTTCTTTGAGTTTATTCAGGTTTTTTTGAAGCAAAGTTGTGCGGGAGCAGTTCTGCCAGGTCCTTGCTGTAGTCGTTGTCGTAATGATGTACATTTTCGAGAAAGAAAACCAACCATTCCCTGAAGTTAACCCCACTGGCTTTGCAGCAGCCAAGCAGAGAATAAACAATTGCTGCGTTTTCGGCTGCATTGTGGTTTTTGCAAAACAGCCAGTTTTTTCGCCCCAGGGCAATGGGCCGGATTTCGTTTTCGGCCAGGTTGTTGTCCATCTTCCAGCGTCCGTCGAGGTGATAACGGGTGAGCTTGTTGTAAATATTGTAGGTGTAACGGATGGCCTTCCCGATCCGGCCCTTGGGCAGCACCATTGGGTATTCGCGCACCAGCCACTTTTCAAAAGCAACCATAATAGGATAGGACAAGCGGGTTCGTAATTCGGCACGCTGTTCATCACTCAGGTTTTCCTGGTCGGCCTGCCGCTCCACATCATACAGCAGCCCTATTTGCTCCAGGGCATATTCTGCCCGGGATTTATCTTCCGATAAAGCCTCTTCAAATTTCCTGCGTACATGCGCCCAGCAGCCCAAAGGCAAAACGCCTTTCTTTTTTTCATAAATATCGTATACGGCATAGCCATCACTCTGCAGTGCCCCCTGGTACTCTTTAAATAATTTTAGTGCTACTTTTTGTGCCCGGGAGCCCTGGTCGTAATAAAAGAAAACCAGTCCGGGCATCACCGCTCGTACCATCCAAAGGTACCCTTTGACCGTTTTGTGTTTTTCGTTGTTTACGATCGGGACAGTCGTTTCGTCGGCCTGGATATAGTCACTCTTAAGCACCAGCTCCATGATCCGGTGCCAGGCCGGCCGCATTAAATCGGCCACCCCGGCAAACCAGTCGTTCACTGTTGATGCGGGTAAAGAGATGCCTTGTTGTTTGAACATCTCGATCTGGCGGTAAAACGGAAGATGGTTCACATATTTGTTGATCATCATATCGGCCAGTACCGTTGCCCCTGCATAACTTTTGGGGATTGGGAGCAATGGCATGGGGGCCGTTACAATGGTTTGGTTTACGGATGTTGTGTCGTCTGTTGTTGTGTTGTCTGAGGATGTGCTTTCGGTTTTCACCACGTACTTGTGGCGGATGATCTGGCGGACATACCAGCGTGCCGGATCACGCTCCAATACTTCGGTAATCTCGGGTGCCAGTTCAGTGCACTTGGTCAGGTCAATATTCTTTGGGTAAATGTGGTATTCTTCTCTTGGCAGGCTTTCGGGAAGCGGCTTACGAACGGCTTTTTTCTTTGGCTTTTGGACAGGATCCTTTTCTTTGTATTGCTCAATTTCCTCTATGGCACTTATGGTTAGTTGTTGCTCTTCTTCCAATAGATCCAGGCCGTCAAAATCAAGCTTGCGTTGCTGTGGATCTTCGCTGATAAACCGTTCACTGGATTTGCCCCAGATCTTTCTCAGCAAAATACTTATCCGCTGTTCTTGCTGACTGATAATTTGATCCTTTTTCCGGAGTTGTTCTTCGAGTGAAGCCTTTTCTGCTGCAAAATCATCGAAGCCGGAGAGTTGTTCCCGGAGCCTGTAATTCTCGCGGTAAAACTCGTCCCTGTCCTCCAATAATTGTTGTACAAAAAGCTCTTCTTCCCTGGTCATTTACGTCCTGATTTTTACTGGCGTAAAGATACTAAAACGGGCCAATTTAACCAAGAGAAAAATGCTCGTTTTTGCCTTATTTTAAAAGGGTTTCAGGGGTTTTCTCAGGCGCTTTTTTGCTTGTGTTTTTTCTAGTGGCCACCCCCTTTGTCATGGTCATTAACCCTTCCCAACTGGTCTTAAAAGTATGGCTTTCGGGATCAAATCCGGGCAGGTTAAAAGTACCCGATTCCAGCTTCATGTGATAGATCACCAAACCGCCACATTCCATGTGAAGGATTTTCATGCTGGTACATCTGCGGTTAATGAAGATAAAAACATCGCCATCCTTTACGTTGCGGCCCATTTGGTTGGTCACCATCCCGCTCAGGGTATAAAAACTGCGGCGCATATCTGTTGGCTGGGCATACAGATAGTAGTTCATCGATGGTGTGAGGCTAAACATTCCCGGATAAATTAATGCGGAGCAAACCTTGCAGCACTTCCATGGGGGGCTGCCCGCTCAGTTTTATACTGGTACCATTGGGATAGTTGATCTCATAAAACAATGGGGCCGGTTCTGTGTTTTCAGGCATCCTTCCAGATGGTAGTTGCTGGTGATTTATTTGTTCCCTTTCAAATACAACCGGAACAAACCCTGTGGTATTAAGCCGTTGATCTTTTATTCTCTTTTTCCAGTAATAAAATTTTGCTTCACTCATTCCCAGGTTGGAGCAATACTCCCGGGCAGTTAAGCCCGACGATAGGAAATCATCGTAAATTGCAAGGAACTTCTTTTCGTTTAACATGTTGCTTGATTTTAGTCAGGCAACAAATTTATTTTTCCTCAAGGCCGAAGCAAGACGGGGTTAGCCGAATGGTTACGCTTAAAGGTGATACCAAACTTCCTGTTATCCTGAACCAGCTCGAGTTAAAGGAACTTTTTAGCGCTCCAACTCTGCTGAAACAGCGCATTGTTCTGACGCTGATCTACTCTGCCGGTCTGCGCGGACAGGAAGTGATTAACCTGAAAATCTCCGATGTGGATTTTGAACGCCGTACCATCCACATACGACAAAGCAAATACAAAAAAGACCGCATTGTTCCGCTTGCCGAAAGCATGGCTGTCGGTTTGAAAAAGTACCTGAAAGCCGAGAACCCCCACATCTGGCTGTTTAACGGTAAAGAGCCCGATGGCCGTTACAGCGTGCGTGGCCTGTCGTGGGTGATGCGCGAAAACCTGAAAAAGAC